>SFJG01000067.1 GCA_004555955.1 Bacteroidales bacterium
TAACCTGCATTATTCATACTGTTCCGTTACTAAAGGGCTACCCCGTTATTTTGGAGTCTTACCTCTATAATAAATGTCAAAAGTGATTATAATCGTTTGGAAAATGCCGCAAGGGTTCGTAACTTTGTCGGAAATTTTTTGCCAATGCGTATAGATATAATCACGGTACTGCCGGAGATGCTCGAATCACCGCTCAATTGCTCGATTCTCAAACGAGCTCAAAACAAAGGTCTTGTCGAAATTGTAGTTCACGACCTACGCGACTACACGCTCGACAAGCATCGTCGCGTCGACGACTATCCCTTCGGCGGCGAAGCCGGCATGGTAATGCAAATCGAACCTATCGACCGCTGTATCAGTGCATTGAAGGCGCAACGCAACTACGACGAGGTGATTTTCGTGACGCCCGACGGCGAACAATTTAACCAAAAGACGGCGAACACTCTCTCGTTGGCGGAAAACTTGATTATACTCTGCGGCCACTACAAAGGCATCGACTACCGCGTGCGCGAGCATTTCGTCACTCGCGAAATAACCATCGGCGACTATGTGCTCACCGGAGGCGAACTCCCCGCGGCTATCATCACCGACGCTATCGTCCGCGTTATCCCGGGGGCTATCGGCGACGAACAATCCGCCCTGAGCGACTCTTTCCAAGACAATCTCCTCGCGCCGCCCGTCTACACACGCCCCGCGGAATACAACGGCTGGCGTGTGCCCGACATTCTTCTCTCCGGACATCAGGCTAAAATCGACGAATGGAAGCACGAAATGGCGCTCGAACGAACGCGCCGTCTGCGCCCCGACTTGCTAAAATAAACTCTTTACCGCCATGGGATTTATCGATAAAATAAAGAAAATAAACAAGATACACATCTGCTTCGTAACTGTTGTCGGGTTCGGTGCATATATGACTTTCTTCTCCGACTACAACTATATGCAAACCAGCAAATACACCCGACAAGCTAACGAACTGAAGGTGAAAATCAAGAATGCCAAAGACTCGGCTGAAATCTACCGCGAGAAGCTCCGCGCTCTAAACTCTACGCCCGAAATGGTCGAAAAAGTGGTCCGCGAAGAATATCATATGAAAAAGCCGAACGAAGACGTTTACTTAACAAAAGAAAAATGAAAAAACAAAGACGAATAAACCCCGGCGTGCTCAACTTGACGCTCTCCGTGGCAATGCTGGCACTGCTCGTTGCGGCTTTCCTGCCGCTCATCAACATCAACTACCCCTGGCTCCGCATCGTCTACTGCGTAGGCGCCGTTGCCGCCGTGGTTGTCCGACTGCTTCAACGCCTCGAATATCGTCGCAACCCCGACACTCCGTTGCGAGTGCGACGACTTCAACACATCGAATTTTGGTCGGCTCTTGCATACCTCGCTTCGGCTTACTTTATGGTCGACGACCCGTACCACCCCGGAAACTGGCTGGGTTTCTTGCTCGCCGGCGCTGCTCTGCAACTTTTCACTTCGTTTATGATTCCATACGCCGAGAAAAAGGAATCGGAGAAGAAAAATTCGCTTAACGATAGAAAATAAGTGCTTTTTTTCGTCAAATGTCGACGAAATAGAGAAATTACCAAAAAGAAATCGCCGATAATTGCTTGATAATTCGTAAATTTGCCGACAATGGAAAATAGTGTAGCATTTGACAGAGGCAACACGATGGTTAAAGTGACTCGCTTCGTCGGCACCGAGCCGGTCGAAAGTGAGCGCCACGAACGGCTCACGTCGGAAATCGTCGAGCAAGCGGCTCGGCACGCCGACGTGGCTATATTCTCGTCGGTTGGCAACGACACCGATGAGGCGCTCGCCCTCCTCAATCGTCACTTTCGTCGCGTCTACAACCTCACCGAGCAACTGCCGCTGCCCATTGCCGTCGACTACGACCGCGCCCGCCTGGGCAACGACCGTATTGCCTCCGCCGTGGGCGCTCACGACGCTTTCCCCGGACGCAATATCCTCGTTGTCGACGCCGGAACGGCAATTACGCTCGACCTGGTCGACGCCAACGGCACTTTCCGTGGCGGTAACATCGCCTTGGGCATTCGCTCACGGCTGCGCGCTCTGCACGACTACACTTCCCGCCTCCCCTTGGTGGACCTCGAAGGCGATACGCCTCTGATTGGAATAACCACCGAGACGGCAATGCGCTCAAGCGCTATTGCAGGCGCTGCGGCTGAGGTCGCCGACCTGCATCGCCGACTCCGACAAGCAGACTTCGACGACTTGCTAACAGTCGTTACCGGCGGCGACGGCGCTCTGCTATTCAACAGGCTCCGCGACGACATTGAATGCGTTGCCGACAATAACATTTTGGCTAAAGGTTTAAACAGTATATTACGATACAATGAACAAATATAAGAAACTTATTTTGGCTTTCGGAACTCTTCTGATAGCCGTAACAGCAACAGCACAAAACCAGCAAACGCCGTATTCACGCTACGGCCACGGCGTGTTGGGCGACTACGCAACAAGCATGCAACGCAATATGGGCGGCGTCGGCATCGCCATGACCGGCGGACGCCAAATCAACGTGATGAACCCGGCTTCTTATGCAGGAATCGACTCGCTCACTCTCCTCTGGGACATCGGTGTCGACCTCACTCAAATAAAGTCGAAAGAAACCGTCGGCGGCGTCACATCGAAAGGCAAAGCCTTCGGCGGTGGCCTCGACTACCTCACCTTGCAATTCCCCATCTCGAAGTTTATGGGCGGTAGCATCGGTCTTGTGCCCTACTCGTCGGTCGGCTACTCGTTCGGCGGCGACCTCAACGACAAAAACGGCGACAAAAACGGCAGCTCGAGCTTCGTCGGCGAAGGCGGCATCAACGAACTCTACATCGGCGTTGCCGGTCGTTTGTTCAAAGGCTTTAACCTGGGTGCTAACTTCGCTTACCAATTCGGCACTACCAAAAACGACACATACGCATACGGTACCGACGGTGCAAGCGCTCTGTTTGAACAAACCATGGAAATTCGCGACTGGAACATGTCCCTCGGCGCACAATACACTATGGACTTCCACCAAAAACACCGCGTGACCCTCGGCGCTACATTCTCGCCCAAGAAAGACTTCCACGGCAAAACTTGGGGCATATCCTACGACGTCAACCAATCATCGTCGTCGACCGAAGCCCCCGACACACTCGCTTATACAAAACTCAACGGCGGCTACACAAAGCCTAACTCGTTCGGCGCCGGTGTTAGTTACACGTTCAAAAACAAACTCACCGTCGAAAGCGACTTCACCCTACAGCAATGGAGCAAAGCTCGCTACGACGGGCTGAAAGACAGCAAAGGCAACATCGTCAGCAACCCCTGCACATTCGACGACCGCTGGAAATTTGCAACCGGCGTGCAATACGTGCCGCAGACCCGCGGAGCCTACTTCAAGCGCGTTGCATATCGCTGCGGCGGATTCTTCACCCACGACTACATGATGGTGCCCGACGCTGCCGGGGCTTTGCACAACGTCTGCGAATACGGCGTGGCTGCCGGCTTCGGCTTGCCAACCGCCGGCACTAAGACGATTATCAACCTCGGTTTCGAATTCCGTCACCGCAGCGCTAAATCAGCGCCAAACCTCGTGTCGGAAAACTACTTCAACATCACTCTCGGCGTCAACTTCAACGAATTTGCATTCTGGCAGAACAAGATTAAATAAGCGATGAAATTGCTGCGTAGAATAGGAGTAACTTTTATGGCACTGTCGTTGGCGATGGTGGCTTGCACGAAGAAAGACGGCACAATCGGCGTCGACGCTTCCTCGGGCAAAGCCGACAGCATCCCCACCATGCTCACGCGCAACGTCAAAACCATTATCAGCGACTCCGGCATGGCGAAATATCGCATCACCGCAAAACTCTGGCTCGTCTACGACGAGGTAAAAGTACCCGTCTGGAAGTTCCCTCACGGTCTTTTCCTCGAAAAATTCGACCGGAAATTCAAAATCGAAGCGCACGTCAAATGCGACTCAGCAACATTCTTCCAAGAGACAAAACTCTGGCGACTCGACGGTAACGTCGAAATCAAAAACGTCGCAAAAGACGAATTCCTAACCGAACAACTCTTCTGGTCGCAGTCGCAGCACAAAATCTACAGCGACTCGTTTATACACATCGTCAAAAGCGACCGCGTCATCGAAGGCTACGGCTTCGAATCGAACGAACAAATGACTCAATACAACATAAAGAAGGTTTCGGGAATCTTCCCCGTCGACGAAGAACGCTCCGGAATCGGTAAAGCAAAATAATAATGAGCACCTCGACCGCACTGATAGTTACTTTGATATCCATGGTCTTCTCCGCGTTTTTCTCGGGGATGGAGATTGCATTTATCACGTCCAACCGCGTGCGCGTCGGTCTCGACTCGCAGAAGAAAGGTGTGACAAACCATCTCATCAACTTCTTCTACCGTCACCAAGACATGTTCATCTCTACGCTACTCGTCGGCAACAACATTATGCTCGTAATCTACGGTATCGGTATGGCTATCCTTCTTACCAACCTTATGCCATTCCTCCCGAAAGACAGCGCGCTAACTCTCTTGGTGCAGACCATTCTATCTACGCTAATCATCCTTATCACCGGCGAGTTTATCCCAAAAACGGTGTTCAAAATCAACCCGAACGCCTCGCTGCGGCACTTCTCTCTCCCGATTTTCATCATCTACTTAGTGCTTTATCCCATTTCGCTCCTTGCGTCGCTCATTTCGCGAGGCATCATGATTCTCCTCGGTGCTCGTCCCGAAGAAACTCGCGGGCAAATGATTACCGTCGGCGAACTCGACGACTACATTCAGCAGACCATCGAAGAAAAGCGCGCCGAGAAAAAAACCGAAAAGGATAAAGAAGAGGAAGAAGACATCCAAAACGAGATGAAAATCTTCCAAAACGCTCTCGACTTCTCAAACACCCTCCTGCGCGACTGCATGCGACCGCGTAACGAAATCGTCGGCGTCGACATCGAAAAAACCGAACTCGACGTGCTCCGACAACGATTTCACTCTACAGGGCTCTCGAAAATTATCGTCTATCGCGAAGACATCGACGACATCGTCGGCTATATACACGTCGGCGAACTATTCCACACCGAAAACAACTGGAAAGAACATATCCGTCCCGTCGAATTTGCTCCCGAATCGATGCTCGCCAACAAAATGATGCGCCGTATGATGACCGAAAAGAAAAGCATCGCTATCATCGTCGACGAGTTCGGCGGCACATCGGGGCTCGTTACCCTCGAAGACCTCGTCGAAGAAATATTCGGCGACTTCGAAGACGAACACGACAAAAAACGCCTCATCGACATCCAATTCGACGAAAATCACTACAAATTCTCCGGTCGCGTCGAAATCGAAAAAATCAACGAAAAATACAACCTCGGAATTCCGGAAAACGATGAATATCAAACAATTGCCGGATATATACTTTACAACCTTGAAGAACTTCCCGAGCAAAACGACTCGTTTGTAATCGACGGCCTGCGATTTACTATCGTAAAGCGTAGCGCCACGAAAATCAACATCGTCGACGTCGAGAGAATTGCCGACGCCGACAAGGAATAGACGTTACAAATAATCCTAACATATCTTTTTTATTTTTATGAAAAAATTTTTTCAGTTCATTCTAATACCGTTCATGGCGTTAGTGACCCCAACAGCAATCGACGCCGCCGAATCAGTCTACCTTCTTGGTGAAGTCGGACTCGACGGCGACAACGAAGACCCGAATCGTCAGGTAGGCTACCGACCCGACACGGGCATCGCCATGCAAAGCAACGATGGCAACACCTTTACCGCCACCGTTCACTTTTGGAACACCGCCGGTAGCGCTACCCACAACTTTGGCTTCTGCACGCGCACCACGCTGGCTTCCGACCCTACTGCTTGGAGCGAAATCAATGACTACCGCATCGGCGCTTCTGCCGCAAACACCGCTATCGGCTCCGGCGGTACGTTCGAAATAGGAGAACAAGGCTCTTCCCGCGAAAACGCATTTGTGGCTCAAACAGGCACATACTTTATCTGCCTGAACCTCAGCGCAAAGACCCTAACTTGCAAGAAAATAGAACCCATCTGGATTCTCGGCGAAATGGGGCTCGACGGCGACAACCAAACAAGTAGTTTCGCCACAAGTTTTATCTACAACAGAGGCATTCGTATGACCTCAGCCGATGGCGTAAACTATAGCGCCACAGTCCACTTCTGGAGCAAAGACGGAAAGGATACTCACAACTTCGGCTTCCTGCAACGCAACAAATTAGGCTCGTCGTGGGACGAAATTGCCGCATACCGCTTTGCCGCCGTTGCGCCCGAAACAACAATCGAATCGGGCAAAACTTACGCCGTCGGAGCTCTCGAGTCCTCGAAAGAGAACTTCTTCAAGGCGCCTACAGGAACTTACAAACTCACGCTCAACCTCGACAAGCGTACACTGACCGCCGTTAGCGCCGACCGCGACATTTCGTCGGCTCCAACCCTCTGGCTGCTCGGCGAGATGGGACTCGACGGCGACAACGAAAACCCCGCTCAGCAAATCACTTTCCGCCCCGACAAAGGCGTCAAATTCTCTACAAACGACGGCAGATACTATTTTGCAACAGTCCACTTCTGGAAATCCGACGGCTCAGCGACAAGCAACTTCGGGCTCTGCAAATCGTACGGATTGGCTAACAACACCGGCGATTGGGAAAGCATCAACCCTTACCGCATCGGCGCTTCTGCCGCAAACACGAAAATCACTTCAGGTACGACATACCCTCTCGGCGCTATTCAAGCGAGCAAAGAAAACTTCTTCGTTGTCGACAAAGGTACATACCACATCGTTGTCGACCTCGAAAGCAACACAATCTGTCTGACGCGCATCGAGCCGCTCTGGCTGCTCGGAGAGGTGGGGCTCGACGGGCTTGGTCAAAACCCCAACAGCCAAGTGGGATACCGTCCCGACAAGGGTATTCGCATGTCGTCGACCGACGGCGTTAACTACTCCGCCAACGTCTACTTCTGGGACTCCGCCGGCGCAAATGCAACCCACAACTTCGGACTATGCACTAAACGCGCTTTGGCTTCGAGTGCCACCGCGTGGGACGAAATCGCAGCATATCGCATCGGCGCTCTCTCGGGCAACGTTAAGATTGATTCGGGCACAACTTACCCGCTCGGCGCTACTCAGACCAGCAAAGAAAACTTCTTCCAAGCACCCACAGGCGCTTACCTCGTGGAAGTGAATATGCAAAACCGCACTATCCGCTGCACCGCTTCGCCGCGGCTTTGGATTCTCGGCGAAATGGGGCTCGACGGCGATAACGAAGACCCCGCTCAGCAAATCGGATTCCGCCCGGACAAAGGCATCGCCATGACAAGCTCCGACGGCAAAACCTACACCGCACGCGTCCACTTCTGGAACATCAAGGGCGACGCTCTACACAACTTCGGGCTCTGCTATAACAGCGGTCTCGCTACATCTCAAACCGACTGGAACGCTATTGCCTCTAACCGCATCGGCGCCACAGAAACCAACACGCCGGTCATCGACGGCGTGGCGCTAAACCTCGGCGCTAACGGCTCCAGCAAAGAAAACTTCTTCCAAATTCCTACAGGCACTTGGGACATCACCGTCGATATGGTCAGCCGCACTATCACCTGCTCGCGCGCCGCTACATTAAGCAACGATTATTGGGACACTTATAGCGACACATGGGTTGCCGTCGACGAACTCAACCGCACCGTCAACTCCTCAGATACCGGCGTCGACGCACCTCACTCCAACCGCACCATCGGAATGTTCTACTACATCTGCAACGGCCCGCACGGTACGGAAGGCGACCCCATTTACGACATCACCGAAATACTCAAAGCAAACCCGTCGAACCCCCAATTCGGCGCCGAAGGCAAACCTCACTGGTGGGCGCGACCTTGGCTCGGATATTATGAAAACAACGACCAATTCGCAATCAACAAACACCTCCAAATGATTGTCGATGCCGGAATCGACTTGATTTTCTTCGACGTGACCAACGCATTCACCTACGACGACACCGTTCGCTTGATTATGCGCATCATCGACGCACGTACCGCTGCCGGGCTGCGCTCGCCGAAACTTTGCTACACAGTCAACGCCGGCGCTACAAACGTGGTGCGTCACCTCTACAACAACTTCTACGCAAACCCCGAAAACAAAAAATACTGGTACTACTACCAAGGCAAGCCGCTTATGCTCGTCGACCCGGATGCGCTTTCAGGGCTCGACCTCGGCATCAAAAACCACTTCTCAATGCGTCACTGCTGGGCTTGGATGGCTGACGAAGCTAACAACTGGGGATGGCTCGAAAACTATCCGCAACGTGTAGGCTGGGGATACGACGCCAACGGAAACCGCATCAACGAACAAATCTCCGTTGCTACTGCGCAACACGCTTCTACGAAAATCGGTAAGAGTTACCACAACGGCAGTCAACCCGCTTTCAACCAATACGCCGTATGCTCCGAAACACCCAGAGGACTCTACTTCGAAGAACAATGGAGCCGCGCTCACGCCGTAAACCCGCCGTTGGTTATGGTTACTCAATTCAACGAATGTATGGCTGCGCGTTTCACCGCAAAGTCGTCTTCCGATTTCAGTCAAATTCGCCCGGGAGGTGCAAGCAAAATCGGCGAATCGATTTTCGTCGACCTCTACAGCGCGGAATTCAACCGCGACATCGAGCCCAGCACGCACCCACTTATCCGCGACAACTACTACATGCAACTCGTTTCGCACGTTCGTAAGTATAAAGGTGCGCGCTCAATCCCGACTCCATCCGCTGCCAAATCGATTCAGTTCTGGCACGACACCGACGTCTGGGACGACGTGTTCCCCGAATATCGCGACGACAAAGGCGACATTCTCCATCGCAACACGCTCGGATTCCAGAAAGTAGCACCCATGACTAACGCCACCGGGCGTAACGACATCAAACTCGCAAAGGTGGCGAAAGACAAAAACTACGTTTCGTTCTACGTCGAAACCGTCGACCCGATTTCCGACTTCGAAACCTCCGACAACTGGATGACCCTGCTCATCAACAGCGACTGCAACTACACGACCGGATGGTCGGGCTACGACTACGCCGTAATGAAGCACAACGGCGACTACTGCCTAATGCGCAACCAAGGCAACCGATACTGCTGGACGAAAATTTGCAGCGTGCGATACACGCTCGACGGAAACGCCCTTTACTTCGCCATCGAAAAAGCGAAAGCCGGACTCAGCGGCGACGTCGACTTCGACTTCAAATGGGCTGACAACACTCCCGCCAACCCCGACATCCTCGACTTTATCGACAAAGGCGACGTTGCTCCTAACGGTCGTTTCAACTATCGCTACAAAGGCTCGAAAGTGTCGTCGAAAGACGTTGAAATCGTCAGCGATGTTGAGATGCAAGAGTGCGCACAAGAATCGTCTATCGCGGTTCGCCGACTCGACAGCCAAACTGTCGAAGTCTCTACAAGCGAACCTACCGACGTCTACCTTTTCAACTTCACCGGCGCTGTTGTCGGACGCTATCACTTCAACGGCTCCGCAACCCTCCCGATTCCTCGCCGAATGCAAATCATCAAGATTATAACCCCCAAAACATCTAAAGCAATCAAAATACTTTAGTCGGAAAGACAATCACCAACTGCGGAGCGTTGCTCCGCAGTTAGGTGGTTAATCGGCAGCCGGCACTGCTAAGTCGGAGACTTTGTATCCCAATTTGGGAAAAAGTGTAATTTTATTATGCTAAATTCAATGAAAAAGTGTAATTTTGCAGGTGTAAAAAATCGGAAAAAGTGTAATTTAGCTATGCTATACAGAAAAATAAGTGCTGAAATAGAGGCACATTTGCTTTCAGGCAATGACAAAATTATGGTCGTTGAAGGTGCCAGACAGATCGGCAAATCATACATAATACGCGAAGTCGGGAAACGACTGTTCAAGAACTTCGTCGAAATAAACTTCGTCAAAGACAACGAAACAGAAGGTCTGTTCCGTAACATACGAGGAATCAAAGATTTCTATCTGGCTCTTAGCATGGTTGCCGGCGGAAAGTTGGACGACAAGTCCGACACACTCATCTTTCTCGATGAGATTCAACACTATCCACAATACCTGACAATGCTGAAATTCCTACGCGAAGAAGGCAAATTCACCTATATAGCCAGTGGCAGCATGCTCGGTATAGCCCTTCGAAATACGACTTCAATACCCGTAGGCAGCATCATTCGCAAGCGGATGTATCAACTCGATTTTGAAGAATGGCTAATTGCAGAAGGTTGGGGCAAGGACGCTCTCAATTATGTGCGCGAATGCTACAAGCAACGTATTTCTCTATCGGAAGCACAGCACGAAAACATTATGGGCGAGTTCAAGAAATATCTTTTAGTAGGTGGCATGCCGGATGCTGTCAACACTTACTTGGACACTCACAATATATTCAGAGTACGAGAAGTACAAGATTCAATACTAAATCTATACAAAGAAGATGCCGCAAAATACGAGAACGAGTCAAGTAAGCGACTCCTTGTGCGCCGCATCTACGATATGATTGTATCGCAGATGGAAAACAAGAAAAAACGCATTGTGGCTAAGGACATACGCAACAAAGAAGGCGACCGATTCGAATGGTTTGCCGAAGAATTTGAATACCTAATATCATCGGGAATAGCTCTTGACGTACACGCAATCTCCAATCCGAAATATCCTTTGTCGGAATCGGTACACAAAAATCTTCTAAAACTGTACCTTAACGATGTTGGAATGCTTACAGCACGATTATACGAACACAATATCACTCCTGTGGTGAAAAGCGAACCAAGTATTAATCTCGGTTCAGTTTACGAGAGTGTCGTCGCTCAAGAATTAAAAGCGCACGGACACGACCTATACTATTACGACAATTCAAAAAAAGGCGAAGTCGACTTCCTTGTCAACAACGTATCAGCGATGACTGTTCTACCAATAGAGGTAAAATCGGGCAAAGACTTTACTTCTCACAAGTCTCTCGACCGATTCATTGCCAACGAAGACTACAACATCCCATACGGCATCGTAAGCAATGGCTACTTTTAATCTATAAAAGCTCTTAAAACGGCGTAATACACAGGCGCCGGGGCAACAAAGTCATCGGTGCGACCTTTGTCTTATAGCATTTTGACAAAAGTAATAATTTGATTATTTTTCCCAATTTACGCATTTGTTAAAGTTTGTTAGCAACTTTAACTAACGCGAGCTTTGCATAACAAATATTTTGGTAATAAATTTGCAGAAAAACTGACAGAGATGAAAATCGCAATTTTCGGAAGCCACCACCAACGCGCACACCTTGCCCACATCGCACAACTCGCAACCGCTCTGCGCAACCGCGATGTTGAGGTTTGGCTCGACCGTCGTTTCTACGACTACATCCACCCGCTAATCCCGGAATTCGGCGTCGCGGGAATCATCGACGGCAACGAGTTCGATGCCGACTACGCCATCAGCATCGGCGGCGACGGCACTTTTCTGCGCACGGCGGCTCGCGTCGGCGAAAAACAGATACCGATTGCGGGCATCAACACAGGCCATCTGGGCTACCTCGCCGATGTGCCTATCTGTCAGGCGGAAACTTTCGTCGACGACCTTATGTCGCGCAACGTTACCATCAACGTGCGACAACTCATCGACGTTTCAGCCGATAATATGGACTACCATCTTACTGCTCTCAACGAATTGGCTATCCAAAAAAATGCTTCGGCATCAATGCTACACATCCATGTGACTGTCAACGGGCGAGAACTGACTACTTACCTCGGCGACGGCTTAATCGTGTCGACGCCCACCGGAAGTACCGCCTACAACCTGTCGGTGGGCGGCCCGATAATGCATCCGGCATGCCGTAGCATCGTCATTTCGCCTATCGCCGCTCATTCGCTCACAATGCGTCCGCTCGTACTGCCCGACGACATCATTCTAAGAATCACTACAACCTCAAACCGCTCCGACTCGTTCCGAGCCAGCGTCGACGGTAATTCCGACGAACTGCCTATGGGCACAACGCTACGCCTGTCGAAAGCCGACTACGGCATTCTCATTGTGCAACATCGCAGTCACGACTTCGCCGAAACGCTTCGCAAAAAACTTATGTGGGGCGCCGACACAAGATAGCGCCGGCACGCTCTATTGCTGTGGCTCTTCGGGCGCCGTCACGCCGTAGTCTTTGATGGCTCCCGTTTCGGGATAAAATTCAACGTAGGCGGGCGATTTCTTATCGACAAACGCCTTCGGATTGAGCCCGAACTGCACGCCCAGTTGCGACACTTGCACGCTGCGTTTTGCGTATTGTTTTCCTTTATAACTTATCGACACGGTTGCTTTGCCGGGTATGCAGTACATCACCGCATCTTTCGGCACTCGTTTTACCTCGCCTTTCTCGTCAACGGGGAGTTCGCCGCGTTGGTCAACGGTCAACGTCAGATAGACCGGGTCGCCGCCAAGGTCGTTGCGGTCGACGATGCCATCGTAGTCCGACACGCGGAAAATCACTTCCTGACTAACAGCGTCGGCAGGAACGTAGTCGAACTGAGCTGCCACGATTTCGGTGGTGGTCGTTCCAACAAACATTGCGGTCAAGATACGCTCTTGGCGGTTGAGTTCGTCGAGCATCAGTTTGAGCGAAGCCCCGTCGGGCGGCATCTTGTCGGCATTGCCCGACACGAGGTCGTTGCGCGTTTCGCGCAGTTCGAAAATCTTCGACGCGGCTGCCTCGGCGCGCTTCATTGTCGACTCGCCGGCTACCATATCTTCCGAAAACACGTTGACTGCGTCTGCCTGACTGTCGGCAGTTGCCCGAGATGCGTCTTCTCTCTTCTTCGGCTCTGCGACAGTAACTTCTTTATTGATTGCCAGGGGCATACCTTCGCGGTCGACTATCACATACGGCGCCGCACCGGCTTTGAACGTCATCAAAAATTCGTTCTCCTTGTCTGCCACGCCGAATGGCGTCACCGTGATGCTTTCGATGCCCCAAGTTTGGCTGTCGGCGATTATCACGTTGTCCACCCCGAGATATTTCTTGGCATATTTATAGAACGGACCCGCTTTTTTGACGGTTTTGACCGCCGCAACGTCAATGCTCAGATGCGTCGTCGGCAGGGTATAGATTAGACCATAGTCGTTGAGTTTCGATGCCGTAAGTTTTTGCGTCTGTTGTGCCTGTCCGGCCATAGCCACAAGGGCTGAAAGCGCTAATGTTATGACTGACTTGTTCATATCTTATGTTAGTTTACGATTCGAGAATTAGTTTTATAGCCTTGCCGATATACTCGACGATGTCGGAAGCAATAAGCCCTGCCTCGCCGTGCTTTTTGCGAGCCAAGTCGCCTGCCAACCCGTGGACAAACACACCGATAACGGCGGCTGTACACGACGCCAGCCCCTGTCCGAGCAGCGAGGTTATAATGCCTGTGAGCACATCGCCGCTTCCGGCAGTTGCCATTCCGGCATTGCCCGTACTGTTGATAAAAATCTTGCCGTCAGGACGTATCACCTTGGTGTAGTGGCCTTTAAGCACGATAACGATTTTGAGCCGCGACGAGGCATCGAGAGCCTTTTTCAGGCGCTCTTCCTCGGTATAGCAGTCGCCGAAGAGGCGGTCGAACTCGTTGGCATTGGGCGTTATAATGGAATTTGCCGGGATGTTGCTCAGATACATCGGGCGCTGCGCCAAGCAGTTGAGCGCATCGGCATCGAGCACTACGGGTTCGCGGCGGCTGCGCAGAAAGGCGCCCAGCGCATCGATGGTGCGGCTGTCGGTTCCCAAGCCGGGTCCGATGCCCACAGCGTGCGACTTCTTGTGGGGTGCGATTTCCGTAACAACGCAATCGTCGGAATCGGTGTCGATTATCGCCTCCGGAACGGCTATCTGCAACGGCAAGTATGCACATCCCGGTGTGTGAACGGTCACTACTCCCGTGCCGCTACGCAGCGCTGCCCGCGCCGCCAAGATTGCTGCGCCTGCCATGCCGTGGCTGCCCGCCGCAAGGTAGATGCGGCCGAACTCGTTCTTGTCGGCAAACGGATTGCGCAGACTCAGCGCATCTCTGACGCCTACCGAATCGATAAAGAACGTGTTCGACGGCGTTTCGTGAATGGCACGGCGATTCAGCCCGATGTCGAGCACCTTCCACTCTCCCAACACCGCATTGTTTTCCTTGAAGAAGAACGATAGTCGCGGAAATTGGAACGTCAACGTCAAGTCGGCGTGCACCACGTTGCGCAGCAGGTTTTCGTAGTTATATTCGCCGAAAAGGCCCGTCGGAATATCTATCGACACCACGAAGGCGTTCGACTCGTTGATGTTCTGCACCAACGACGTATAACCGCCCACGAGGCGTTCGCGCAAGCCGCTCCCGAAGATGCCGTCGACGATGACGTCGCGCTCGGTAATTTCGGGAAACGAGAACGTCTTGACAACCTCGGTAAAGTCCTCGTATTCGTATTCTAACAACTTATCGCGATTCGTCCGACAATCGTCGGATAGATGCTCTTTGGTGTTGAAAAGATATATCTCGGGATGATAGCCTTGGTCGATGAGCATACGCGACACGGCAAGGGCATCGCCGCCGTTGTTGCCCGGCCCCGCAAACACAACTATACGCTGTGTCGGAAGCCAGCGCTCCATAATTTCTTTGGCAACAAGCGACGCCGCGCGCTCCATGAGTTCCCACGAGGTTATGCCGTCGCGCTCAACGGTCTTGCGGTCGATTTCGCGTATGTCGGATGATGTAAATATCTTCATTGTCTGTTATTTAGTTGTTGGTCTACTTCGGTTGCATGCTTATCAACGGTATGAGCATCTCTTCCATCGAAATGCCGCCGTGCTGAAATGTGCCCTTGTAGTACTGTACGTAATGGTTATAATTGTTGGGATAGGCAAAAAAGTCGTTGTTGGTGGCAAAAACATACTGCGTCGAAATGTTCGGCGATGGAAGTCCCAACCGCGCCGGCGTCTTCACCGCATATACTTGTTTCTCGTTGTAGGTGAGGTTCTTTCCGAGTTTGTAGCGCAAGTTGGTGTTGGTATTTTTGTCGCCGACAACCTTTATCGGATTGTCGCTGCGTATCGTCCCGTGGTCGGTAGTCAGCACGACCCGATAGCCCGACTCCGCTATCCTGCGTAGCAACTCCGACGCCGACGAGTGGCGAAACCACGACTCTGTCAACGACCGATAGGCTGCATCGGTCGACGCCAACTCGCGTATCATCTTCGACTCCGTGCGCGCGTGCGACAGCATGTCGATGAAGTTAAACACGATGACGTTCAAATCATAGCGCTCGAAATTCCGGAAATTCTGCAAAAGTTTGTCGCCAAACTGACCTTCGTACACCTTGTTATACGAGAACGTATACTTCTTGCGGAAGCGGTCGAGCTGCGTCTGTATCAGCGGCGACTCGTTGACGTTCTTCCCCTCCTCCGAGTCTTCGTCGACCCACAACTCCGGAAACATTTTCTCGATTTGAACAGGCATCAATCCCGAAAAAATGGCGTTGCGTGCATACTGCGTCGCCGTCGGCAAGATGCTGCAATAGAGGTCTTCCTCGATGTTGTAGTATTCGGCAAGCAACGGCTTGATGATGCGCCATTGGTCGAGACGGAAATTGTCGATAAGCACGAAAAAGACCTTCTCGCCCGCGTCGAGCAGTGGAAAAACCTTGCGCTTAAACACGTCGTTCGACATCAGAGGTCGGCTCTCGGAGTCTATCCAACTCTCGTAGTTGCGCTTGATGTATTTACAAAACTGAGCATTGGCGTCCGACTTCTGCGACAGCAACAATTCGTCCATATTCGTGTCGGTCTGCGCCAACTCCATCTCCCAAAACACTAACTTGCGATAGAGATTATACCAGTCGGTGATGTCGCTCGAATCGTTGATTTGCTCGGTGATGCGGCGAAACTCTTGCTGATAGTCGCTCGTTGCCTGCTGCGACACCAACGTGCTCGAATGAAGATTCTTCTTCAACGACATCAAGATTTGATTCGGATTGACAGGCTTTATCAGATAGTCGGCAATCTTATTCCCAATTGCCTGATTCATAATATTTTCTTCCTCGCTCTTGGTTATCATTATCACCGGAACGTCGGGACGCATCTGCTTGATTTGTGACAGCGTTTCCAACCCGCTCAAGCCGGGCATATTCTCGTCGAGTATCACCAAGTCGAAGTGGCTCTGCGACACGCTGTCGAGCGCATCAGCTCCGTTGTTGACTGTCGTCACATCGTAGCCTTTCGCCTTCAAAAACATTATGTGCGGTTTGAGCAAGTCGATTTCGTCGTCTGCCCACAATATTTTGCCGTTTCTTTCCATATTTGCCTTCTTCGCCTTTAAAAAGCAAAATTAATCAAATCTCACTGCAAAAGCAAGTTATTCATCTGTTAAAGTTTATTAGTTGTGTTTATTAGTTGTGGTGTTTGTTGAGTGATGAGTAAAGGATTAAGAAGTGCCGGACCTTCCGCGGTAGGGTCGCGCCTCGGTGCGACCGGGTAGGCGTGCGGAGTGACTATACTACCTCTGCCGTGTCGAAGATACGGCAGAGGTGGCTGTGCCGGAGGTACAGCAGTCATGGGTAACACCAGGCTCAACCTCGGAGAGGTTTAGCCTGGTGAAAATCAACATATTAGAAGCGAGCTTCGGAGATGCTCGGTGGTGATAGTAGATGTCTATGGCGTGGTCATAGACCGATTTCAGGTTTCTAATTCCTGATTCCTTTTTATGCTACCACGACCGACCCTCTCCCGAGGCTCGAGGTGTTGGGGGTGGCTTCGTTGAGACTGTCTAACAAGTTTTGGGCAGTCTCTTTTTATAGTTTTAACAGGCTAAAAAATAAGCTAAAAAAATAAGGCTTTCATGCTGAAATTCAGCGTAA
>SFJG01000164.1 GCA_004555955.1 Bacteroidales bacterium
TAAAGGCCACATCGGCCGCGTAGAGTTGAGCGACAGCATGGAAAACTTCAACATTAAGATTTTCCATACCAAGGGGAACCAAATCTCGCTCAATCAGCTTAACGCCGCCTCGAAGCAGATCTTTATTCAAGTGCTGCTTAAAGTGCTGCGCAATCTCGGCGACTATAATCCACCTGTGATGATTGATACCGTGATGGGTGTGCTCGACAACGAAAGCCGCGAAATGCTCTTTGAGGAATACTTCCCCAATCTTGCCGAGCAGACAATCCTCCTTTGCACAACATCGGAGGTGCGCCCCGATAGCGACTACAAGAAGCTCGAAGCCTTCATATCGAAGACTTACACGCTTAATCGCGACGTGGAGGAACAGAGAACTACCGTCGGCGACGGCTATTTTGGAATCGAATTAAATCAGTAACGCCATGCCACTACAATTTGGAGATATTTACGTCCCTGAAAACTTCAACTCGGAGTTTGCACCGCTCAAAGATAAGATTGAATCGCTTATCAATCTTTCGCGCTCTGCCGGCAATGAGCGTCGCTATGCTATTCCCAATAATAAGCTGATGCGTATTTGTTTGCTCGTGGGTCTTTCGACACCCGGCAAACGCGACGAAGCGATTGTCGAAACAATGAAGCTGCAAACCGGCAACCGTTTTGTACCGAGCTTCTTCACGCATCAGGAATTGTCGCCGTTATACTCGGCGCTAATTAAATTACGCTACCACGATTCTTCTCTCGACCTGTCGAACAATCGTGTCCTATCCCGAATAATTGGTGCTGAAATGTATCGCGGACGCGACACATTATTATCTGACAATAATCTCGAAAATTATCTTTTCTCCCAAGGAGGCAGGGCTGCTCTTGCCAAAGATATACCGGCTCTCAATCTGCTTATCGGCAACTATGGTGATGCAGAAATGGAAGCCACGCTCGACATCAACAGTCGTGCTATTACCAACGCACAAATTATAATTGCTGGTGCCACAGGCTCCGGCAAGACCAATCTCCTTGCCGTATTGATGCAGCAGATCCGCGCTCTTTCTTCCGAAAGCAGTTACCCGGTCAACTTCCTCTTGTTTGACTACAAGGGTGAGTTCAGTGATATTCAGAATAATCACTGGCTCTCAAACTTCGACGTTGACCGTTCTTGCATACTCGACCCGATAGAACGACCGCTGCCGTTCACTCCATTCAAGGACTTTACCAACCGCCCTATCAACGAGATAAATCTGTATTCAACCGAAATGGCTTCGGCTCTCGCTTCGCTCGACCGCCTTTCGCCAAGCTCGAACATGAGCAATCGGTTGAGCGAGGCTATTGTGGAGTGTTATAAGCGAACCAATGGTGCGCCTATAACATTTACCGATATGCTCAAAGAATATCAGTCGAGAATGAAAGACCCCGACAAAGACGATTCCATCTCGTCGATTCTTAAACAGCTTGACCGCGCCAACATCTTCGACACGGAAGATAAGGCTGACCTCGTCGGCGACAGCTTCATCGTCAAGATGGACGGCTACCCAAAGGACGGCCCGATTGCCAAGGCAATCGTGTACTTCCTTATGTCGAAACTCAACAACATTTATGAACAGCTCGACAAGCAAGCCGTCAATGACGATGTGGTGCAAATTCGCCACTTCTCGATTATCGACGAGGCTCATTATATGTTGAGTTTTGATAACCGCCCGCTCCGCAACCTTATTGCGGTAGGTCGCAATAAGGGATTGTCTATTATTCTCGCTACGCAGAATATGGCTGACTTCAAAAACAAGGGCTTCGACTTCTACGCCAACGCGCAGTACCCCTTAATTATGAAGCAGCAGACAATCGACGACAAGGTTATCAAAGACCTGTTCGGCGTAAGTGGCACGGAACTCCAGGAGATCCGCACCGCTATTGCCGGACTGCAAAAGGGTGAACTTATCATCAAAGACCAAATGGCTTTTGCCCTCGGTATGGGTAGCAAGTACAAGAAAATCAGCGTAACCCACTTAATATGAATAATTCAACTTTCGCATGCTCAATCGATAGATGGGTGC
>SFJG01000068.1 GCA_004555955.1 Bacteroidales bacterium
CCAATTTCTCGTAGGTCTGAATGCCTACAGGCAATCGCTTAAGTTCCATAGCTTCCATCGTTAAGGTTTTACGTTTACAAATATACGCAAGTTCTTTGAATTATAAAAGAGAAACCAAAAAATCGACAAACCCCACACTCTGCGTCGGAGAAGCTTAGCGTGGGGCGTATCTGGTAATTATCGCATTTGTAGGGTCGAACCGGGCGCAAACTTTTGCTCTACATTGTGCGGGCAAATTGCTCGATGCTGAACGTGCCGTCGAGGTCTTGTATCTCGACTTTGCCTGCCAGGATGTCGAAGAAAAACGCGCGGATGCGCTCGGTCGACAGCACTGCCGGACTGCCGTCGGCATCGGTGCCGAGGTCGTAGGTCTTGAGCAACTGCGGTCCGAGGGCTGCGGCTGTCAACAGGAAGTGGTTCTGGAATTTGTCGGTGTCGATTAGGTCGGCGGCAAGCACTTTTCCAACCACGCTGTAGCTGTGCAGTGTGCGCTGCTGTCCGCCGTCGGTGAGCGTGGTGCGAAGGTCGTCGCTCTCGAGGTTTATCTCGATTTTTCCGCTCTCGGCAGCTTGTGGCAGATGGCGATAGAGCGACCCCAGGTCGGCAAGCGCTAGCGAGTAGAGGTGCGTGCCGGCGGCATAGTTGACGCTCTCGACGCTGAACACCGAGGGCAAGAGCAGGTGAATGTTGCCGGCGATTTCGACAAAGGGTGAGATAAATGTGCCGACGACGCAATTGCGGATGGTCAACGACTGCGTTGCGAACACGCCGCCGACAACCACGCAGTTTTCGAGCACAACTTCGTCGCCGTAGATGCTACCGGCTACGAAGGCGTTATTGAGGTCGATGCTCTTGGAGTTGACATCGGAGCAGAAGGTTGTTTGGCAGCCTGCTGCGCGCGACACTATCGACGTTGCCGACCCGACGGCCTTACGGAACGTTACGTTGCCTACGACGTTGGAATTGACGTAGAGTTCTTGCTGCGCGAACACTGCGCCGGTCACTTCCAGCGGTGCCGCTTCGATGCTTAGGCGCGCCGCATAGAGCGGACCCTCGACGATGGTTTCGCCGGCTACGGTCACGGTGCGCGTCAGCTCGCTTATCTTGTTGGGCAAGATGCCACCTTTTACGATATTGTTTTCCAACCGAAGATTGCTATCGGTGATATGTACTTCTTTGAGTTTGCTCATAGTTGGTTGAATGTTAGTAGTTTAACAATTTGTTAATCATTTGGCGAACGCGTTCCGAGTGCGAGTCGCTGTTGGTGATATTTTCGGAGATTTCGCTCTGCACATACGAGCGCAACTGGCGGTCTTCATCGGCGGTCGGTCGCGGAAAGTTTTCGCCGGCAAGGCGGTCGCCGAGGCGTTGTGCGAGCGAGCCGTCGCTGTCGTAACTGCCGGGAAGGTGGCATGTGCGGTTGCGAACATTGCCTTCCGACTCGGTCTCGAAGATGCACACGGGCAGCAGATAGGCATCCTTCCCACTGCCTTCGGTGACTGCTTTTTGCATGGTCAGTTCGGTGCGTGCCTTTGCCATGAGGAAGTCAGTGGCGCGGCTCATGGCTTGCAGTGCGTGATTCTTCACCGCTGCCGCGGCTATCTGCGACTGCAGCGTGGCGCTTTCGGCGTTGGCTGTCACTGCTGTCTGCACCATGTCGGTATGCAACATTCTGTCCGACTGGCAGTCGATTGAGCCCGCCACGCGAAACACCGGTTGGTCGAGCTGCTTAATACGTGTTGCCAGTTCGTTATTGAGGTCTTCGAAAATCTTTTGGTAGCGCGCCGACGTGCGTGCATAGTTTTCTTGCATTACGCGTTGTTTTTCGCGAAGGGTGTCGGCTTGCTGACGCAGAAGAAGCAACTTTGCGTTGATGGTCTGCTCGAGCATGGCTTTTTGGGTCGACAAATCAGTGCGAACCGATTGGAAGAAGCCGTTGATTATCGTATCGGAGATGCGGTTTGCGTTTTGCGCAATGTTGGCACATTGTGCGGCGTTCATTGCGCCGACGCTCGCCGTCAGCCCGTTGATTTGGCGATTGCATTGCGCCACGGATGCATCGAATGGGTCGGTGTCGACGCGCACTTCGACGTTAACGGTTTCGTAGGCGGTTCCGCTGTAGCTCACCGAGCCGCCGTGCTCCGATGCCGGATAGCTCACCGAGCCGCTATAGTGGACGGCGATGGTCGTTGAATAGTTCCTTGAATAACTCATAATCGTGCTGTTTTAGATTGAGTTATAGTCGGTTTCAGCATAGAGCTTGCGAATCATCTCTTTTACGCGGTCGGAGGCTGTCGACGTGTCGACGAGTCGGTTGAATTCGCCCGACACATTGGCGTCTTTCGGTCGTTCTTGCCAGCCGAGGTCGGCTACGGCGCGCACGCTGTTGACAATGCTGTCGGCGCAGACTTGCGGCATCTCGCCGGCAGTGCGTATCTCCGTTCGCGTCAGCAGACTTGAGTCGGTTACGCTCTCGCTGATGATGACGGGCACGTAGCAGCCGCGGTCGTCGTTGCCTTCGGCGTTGGAGATGAGGATATGATTGGCGAGCACGCGCTGGTGCCCGATTTGCGACAAGAAGTCGGTCGATCGTTCGAGTGCCTCTTGAGCGTTATGCTTCATGTTCGACATCAAGATTTGCTGACTGAGTGCAACGTCTTCGGTCTGCGACGTGGTCATCCACGACGACAAGGCATGCATACGGTTGGTCGACGTTGCCATATGTCGGTTGACGAGCGTAAACACGGGTTGGTCGAGTTGGCGGATGCGTTGCTCAAGTTCCTTGTTGATACTGGTAAAGATGCGCAGATAGCGTGCGGCGATGCGACCGTATTCGCGCTCCATATTGTTTTTGATACCGAATAGCATTCGTTTTTGCTGACCGAGTTTGATGAGCAGGGCTTCGACGCGCGCTTGCTTTGACGCTATCTTTTGCGAAATCTGCGAACGCATCATCGTCAGAAAGCCGCGGTTGACGTTGGCGCAAACCTTGTTGGCGCCGGCATTCTCGGCGGCGATGACTGCCGACTGCATCGTCACTACCGCTGCCGTCGTCCCACTGACGTGACGCGAAACGCTCGACAATTCGTTCGCCATCGGATGGGTATCGACCGGACATGTTATATGTGTTGACATTGTCTGTAATCGTTTTGGTTAGCAAATGTTACTTCAATTTTTCTCCACATTCTTCGCAGAAGTTTGAATCTGCCGACACGGGAGCGCCGCACGACGGACAGTATGCCTCGTCGTCTTCCTCGTCTTCGAATTCTTCGTCTTCCTCGTCTTCAAATTCTTCGTCTTCGAATTCTTCATCTTCGAATTCTTCGTCGACTTCTTCTTCCGCTTCGTCGGCGGGCGCTTCTTCGTCAGGGATTTCTTCTTCGAGCTCCTCATCTTCTTCGGGAGCTGTTGCCTCGAGGGCGATGCGGCTCACTTCGTCGAGCGAATTAACGGCTATCGACGGCAGGTTGAGCGACAGATGCTCGAAGGTTACGCCTTCTACACTCGGCTCGGGAAGTAATACCGACTCCTTGGCGAGCAACGGGTTGGTTGTTGCCAACGGTCGGCGACGCTCGTCGAGGTCTTGCACTTCGTTGGCGGCAACTGCCATAGAGTTGGAGTAGCCGTCTTGCAGACGTGCGTCGAAAAACTCGACGTGACCGAACTTCTCCGCCTTGAGGGCAATGTCTTCTTGAAGGCGGTCCATATAGTCGGAAAAATCTTCTTGCGCCTTGCGATATTCCTGCGCCTGGAGTTCGAAAGCGGCAATCGTTTCGACTGAGTTGTCGCCTTTTTCAACGACGGTAGAGTCGAGCGTTGCGTCGGCTTGGCCCATGCTTTCGAGGGTCTTTTCGAGTTGTACGAGGGTGTTATAGGCTTCGACGTATTCGCTGAGCGTCTGCTGCATGTTGTTGATAATGTCGGCACTTTCGGCGTGGTTTGAGCGATAGAACGCATCGACGTCTTGATGCCACTTGTTGAGATAGCTCAACTTTTGGTCGTGGATTTGTCCGTAGACCTTTATACGCTCCACGCGGTTTTCTTGCATTAAGCGTTCTACCATCGGCGCCACGATTTCTTCGTAGATTTGATGTACGCCGAACGGCACGGGCGCATGGCTGTTGTCTTCGGCTGTCCATTCGTCGGCGAACAGGTTGTAGCGAACGCGCGAACTTTCGCGAAGGCGGAACGGCTCGTAGCCTTGTATCGAGTCTTCGTAGTTGAATCGTTCGTTGCGGATGCGGCGTATTTCGTCTGCCTCGAGCAGCGGCGAATAGTGATTGTACGGCGCTTTGAGTATCTTGTAGAGTACCTCGTTCGAGCTGCATACTACCTTATTGGTCGACGCCAGTTTCATTGCCGAGATGGTCTGTACGCTCATCGCCATCGTGTGCATCAGGTGCTTGAGCACGTCTTCAAACTGCTCGGTGTCGCTCGACAGCGAATCTTTCAGCTTGTTGATTTGGCAGAAGTCGTTGACGGCGCCGTCGTAGCGATGTCCGTCGAACACGTTTATGATTGGATGACCGCCGGCATCCGAGGTCGTAAATTCTTTCAAGAAGCGCAGATAGTCGGAGCTGTCGGTAACGAGCGGAAGGTCGACCGACTTCACCTCGGTGTCGTTCATACAGTACGAGATGGTGCGGATGGCACGGTCGAGCTGCCCGACGTAGTCGCTCTGCGTGATTTCCTGTATTGAGAGCGAATAGTCGTTGGTGTCGATGGGCTCGGCTTCTTCCGAAGTCTCGACGATAGGCGCATCCTTGGTGAGTTGCTCCATATTGCTCATCGTGCGCACGAGCAAGTCGTTCTGACGCGACATCTGAACGCTTACCCGCGAATAGGGAACGCTGTCGGTATAGTCGACCACGAAGCACTTGTCTTCGTACGCCATCTGTTGCGCTACGGGGACATACGCTACGCCCATTTTAGTCACCTTATAGTCGCGGAAGATGTTGTCGAACGATTCACGCTGACGCGCTATTTCTTCGTCGATGGCTTCTATTTGTCGTGTATACTCTTTCTTGCGCACAAAATACATGAAAAACAAGATAACAGTAAGAAACCACTTCCAAATGTCGCTCATCTTCAGTTCGACGGCATCGCGGTCTTCCTCGAGTTGTCGGATGCGTTCTTCTATAGCCTCTTCTTGCCTCACTATCCGCTCGGCTGCCTGCTCGTAGTAGTTAAACAGCAATCGAGCCTGGTCTTGATAGATGTTGCTGGATTCTTTAAAAATCTTTCCGGTTTTAGACATAATTACATAGAGTTATGGAGGTTTGTAAACAATTCTTTAGTACTGTTTGCGACGGTTGAGCGTACGAACGATGTTGTCGATTTCGCGTGTAATGGCGTCGGCATTCGCCCGTGTGTCGCGCAGAAGCGACGCTATGTCGTCGAGCGAATCGTGCAGCCGCGCGTCGAGCGCTCTCGCCTCGGCATCGTCCGACGGCGTAACGTAGCGCATCTCCTCGACCAAGTCGCTCAGTCGCTGCATCGTGGCAGCGTCGAGGTCGGTCGTCGCTGCCATGTTGTCGATTTGCTCAAAATGGCGGCGAAGCGCAACTTTTGCCTCGGTTTTGGCTGTCTCACTGTCGTAGACTGCCTCCACGTGCTCACCCGACAACAACGTAGCAAAGCGCCCGACCAGAAGCAACATAAAGGCAAACAATTGCCCGAATAGTTGTATCTTGAAACTCAAGTCGGCTGCGATGCCCGCAATGAGAACTATCAATGCCAACACGGTATAAATCTTGATTACCGTGTAGTGTATGCCCATCATGCCGACTTCTTTCTTCGCCCCGCTGCGCATATTGACCATCGGGAAGAAGAAAAGTTCGCAAACTTGGAAAAACACCATACACGACACTATGATGTCGAGCACGCGAATGTTGGTCGGCAGCGCACCGCCAAACACGATGAAGCCGCCGATTATCATGCCGAAGCCGATAAGCACGGCAAGGGTTATGTATACGTTTTTTGCGTTCATATTATCACATTTTTTGACCACATTTAGGACAGAATCTCGACGTCACGGGCACGTCGGAACCACAACGAGGACACGAGTTGCCGGAGCCGCCCGTGGTTACCCGCGACCCACACTGTGGGCAGAATTGTGTGCCCGGCGCTATTGCCGTGCCACACTGCGGGCATTGCACACCCGATGCCGACTGTAGCGGCGTGCCGCACGACACACAGCGGCGTGCCGTCGGAGGATTGTCGCTGCCACAGCGAGGACACGGATGATATTCGCTGCCGCAATGCGGGCAGAATCGCTCGGTCGACAGATGTTTCTTCGAGCAGTTGGCACAATACACTTCCTTGACTTGCTGCGGCTGTTGTACGCCGCCCTGCATGCCTTGCATACCCTGCATTCCGCCTTGGTTGCCGCCGAACGTCGGCTGATTATTGTGCGTCTGCATCATCCCTGCGCCTACGCCGCCACCCATCGTGCCGCCCATCATGTTCATCGCCATAATCCCGGCAAGAAGCCCGTTGCCGCCTTGCCCGTTTCCCATTTGGTCGACTGCGTTGTTCATCGTGCCGAACATCTGCTCCTGTTGCCACGAGTGTCCCGTGATGCTCATCGACGCTTGCGACGCCAATGCCTCCGAAATCTTGCGCCCTTCAGCCGTCGACGTGTCGATAGCTATGTTGTTGACATAAAATTTCGTTAGCGTAAGCCCGTATTCCTGCCAGAACGACGTGATGTTTGCCTTGATATAGTCCGACAAGTTCGACAGATGGCCCGACACAAGTTTATAGCCGATGCGCTGTTGCGTCATAAACTGTATGATAGCCGACTTTGTCTTCGAGCTGAACTCCCCGTAAGCCTGCGACAGCATATCGCGCTCGGTAAACACGTCTTTCGTGCCTACCATCTTGATGAGAAACTTCTCCGAATCGCTAACCTGCAAGCCGTACTGGCCGTTGGCGCTGAGCGGCAACAACGTCTGATAGTCGGGGTCGTGCACCGGTATGTTGTCTATCACCCATCCAAGATTGGCGGGATACAACTTGTTGATAATCCACACCTCGGCTGTAAACGGATTCTTGCCGCCAAACGGTATGCCGAACAGCTCGCGAAGCAACGGTATGTTCTCGGTGTTGAGCGTATGCTTGCCCGCCCCGAATTTCGCCATCAAACGGCCCTTGCTCACCAGCAAGGCTTCTTGCGACTCGTAGACTATCAGTTGGGTGTACGTACTGAGATTGGTTTCCGGATATCGGTATGCAAACACGAAACTATCGCTCTTTGGTTTCCAACTCGCGCAGTCAATTAATGCCATAATCTGTAAATATGCCCACGAAGCCCGCGTGGGTTATTGTGTTAATAATCTATGGTTTAGCTCCCGCAAGCGCGACAGCGGGCTTCTTTCGGTTTACTGCGGCTTGCCCGCCGACATCCGACTGCCGTCCGACTCTTGGGCGTGGTGTCAACACTTCACCTCTCTATGTGGATACTATGCGACGTGTAAATATATGAACTTTATACAAAGTCCGCAATATTATTGAGTTAAAAAACAAAAAAACGAGCCGAACTCAGCCGACTCGTTTGTTTTGTCATTTTTGTCCGACAGGATTTTACCGACCTGCCCGACATTTCGCTTACTTACTGCTTGCCGGAAGTTGCCACTTCGCGGTTAATCTTCTTAACCAAGCCTTGAAGCACCGTGCCGGGACCGAGTTCCACGAACTCGTCTGCACCATCGGCTATCATTGCTTGCACAATTTGTGTCCACTTTACCGGTGCGGTAAGTTGCGCGATAAGGTTCTCCTTGATTTCGTTCGAATCTGTGTGAGGAAGCGCGTCAACGTCTTGATATACAGGACATACAGGTGTCGAGAATTGCGCCTTGTTGATTGCCTCGGCAAGCTCTTCGTGTGCCGGCTGCATCAACGGTGAGTGGAATGCACCTCCCACCTTCAAGGGCACTGCACGACGTGCACCTGCTGCCGTTGCTTTCTCGCAAGCGGCTGCCACGCCTTCGTTTGTTCCCGAAATAACAACCTGACCCGGGCAGTTATAGTTCGCCGGTGCCACGATGTCGTCTACTTCAGCACATACAGCCTCTACCTGCTCGTTTGTCAAACCGAGAACGGCTGCCATTGTCGACGGTTTAGCCTCACATGCCTTTTGCATTGCCATTGCACGTGTTGCCACAAGACGAAGTCCGTCCTCGAAAGAAAGGGCTCCGGCTGCCACAAGTGCAGAAAATTCACCCAAAGAGTGTCCGGCAACCATATCCGGCTTAAACTCGTCGCCCAATGTCTTGGCGAGGATGACTGAATGAAGGAAAATTGCCGGCTGAGTAACCTTAGTCTGACGAAGGTCTTCTTCTGTGCCGTTAAACATCAAATCAGTGATGCGGAAACCTAAAATCTCGTTCGCTTTTTCGAACATTTCTTTTGCAACTGCGTTGGTTTCGTACAAGTCCTTGCCCATACCAACGAATTGCGCCCCTTGTCCGGGAAATACAAATGCTTTCATTACTTATTTTTTAGTTACTTACATTTCAGACTGCAAAAGTACAAAATAAATTGATAAATGGCAAACAACAGTCAAGGATGAGTCGATGTGCTGATTATCTACATTACACGGAGCGGTCGTAGGGTCGCGCCTCGGTGCGACCGGACAGGCGTGTGGATGTAAACCAGGTTGCTGATTATCTACATAATACGGAGCGTACGTAGGGTCGCGCCTTGGTGCGACCAGGTAGGCGTGTGGAAGCCAATTGGGTTATCGTCAAGATGCAAGCTCTCCACTCTTACCTCTTACCTCTCGTTAACGTCAAGATGCAAGCTTGGAGAGCTTGCGGCACTCTGTTAACCCCACCTTGACGCTTGCGGCTAGGTGGGGACAGACGCACCCCCAAAGACTACAATGAGCTAAATTGCATAGATTTTGCTCATTGTCCGTGCTAAGTCGGAGACTTTGCAAAACGAAAAACCATCGCCTGGTAGGTCGCAGCAAGCCGCGACCCTACTCTGCTTATTTTCAACATGATACATCACAGAAAACACCATTCGGTCGTAGGGTCGCGCCTCGGTGCGACCGGCAGGCGTGGTCGTAGGGTCGCGCCTCAGTGCGACCGGCAGGCGTGGTCGTAGGGTCGCGCCTTGGTGCGACCGGGTAGGCGTGGGGATGCCAATTGGGTTATCGCCAAGATGCAAGTTTGGACCGCAGCCGTGTCGTAGATACGGCTGTGGTGGCTGTCTCGGAGAGACTGCAATCATGATTAACCCCACGTTCAGCCTCGGCTTAACGTGGGGACAGAGCTGCCGAGTAGATAATCGAGCTTCGGAGATGCTCGGTTGTGATAGCATAGAGGAATGCCTATATATACCGTGGATTCCCACATTCTCTATCACGACCGACCCTCTCCGAGGCTCGCCCACATTATAGTACTCTTTTCACCGGGTTAAGTACCTCCGGCACTGAACCCGGCGTTAGCCACAATCGACGCGTCTCCGACGCTTTGCATCATCATCGTATCTTCGACACGATGATGATGTCCTCTCATCCACTCATCCCACGTTCCTCTCACCTGTATACCTCTTGCCACAAGAGGCCGCCCGACGGAATCAGACAGCCTCTTGAGATCTATGAAATTTTCATTTTTCTTATTCAATCACACACCGAACATAACATGCATCCGATGCAAAGGTAGATGGTGTAGACCAAACCGTAACAGTTTTACCGTTAACTTTTTTAGTAATAGCATTTCTATAAGTACCAACTATATTAGCTCCTCTCATTTCAGCAAAGCCCAATGTAATATAATTAATATCCCAGCCTAAGAATCCTGACTGAAGCGTTGGGTCAGCTACTGGATTAAGTGGGTCATCTACTCTATAACGCGCCCAATATACCGAACCATTCTGCAAGTATATGTCATAATACAAAGGAGCATTAATAGCACTGGATTGAGGCATCTCAACGGCACGTTGTGCATATTTCAAGTGTGCGCCTCTCTCAAACCACGGATTCGTATATGAATCTTTTGCATTTACGAATGAATAGGCGCTATTATGGTCAAATGCTATACGACGACCAAAGCCGGTTGCTCCAATCGGTAAGAATATTTGAGTAGCTGTTGACTTATCATAGACAAAGCATCCACGCATACCTTTTACTTCTCCCTGATTTATATACTGAACAGCATCTTCATTAAGAAGCGTTTCAGTACATTCATCACCATAAAGTATACCATATCCGCGGTCATTGGTTGGAACCGCCAATGTTTGCCATTGAGCCACAGTCGCAACTTTCATCGTAGAGAACGAATCATTGAGGAGTCGTTTCCACCAAATATCATCCCATTTTGCCGATGTACCGTTTGCTAAATCAAACGATGCCGAAGTACCGTCACTTATAAACTCATATTCACTAACCGGCTTCGGATTGTATGACTTAAATTCACCACATTTCGCATCACGCACTGCAGAATTCTGCGGTGCCGACTCTATAGTAGGCCAAGCAGGATTGCGAACATAACGAGAAAGGAACGCCATTTCTGTCGTGCCGGGCTTATAAAAACCATAACCATCGCGGAGGTTGTTCGAAGCCAAGATGGCTTGGTCTTCGTTACCAAACTTGAACATAGAGCCTTCCTCTGTCGGAGTAGCGACTTCGACACCTTTAGCGTATTGATTGCCCGTACACCACTTAAACGACTGCCCGGGGAATTGCGTCGGAGCATAGCCTTGGCGGCAGAAGATATAGTGGATACAGTTGTTATTGTGATAGCGCACTTCGATAACAGCATATCGGCTCTCAGTACTTGCTATTGTAGATTTTGGTCTATAATAGAAATCGATGAACGAATTTTCAGTACCTTTTATTGTTTCGCCCACTGAATAGGTTGCTCCATCCTTAGAAAGTTCAACC
>SFJG01000165.1 GCA_004555955.1 Bacteroidales bacterium
CGTGTGCGGCGCCCTGCCCTTATGATGAGCGCCGCGTGTGCGGCGCCCTGCCTACGAATCTTCGTGCGACGATTTTATCGTAGCATTTTCGCGGCGAATGAGGAAATCCGCAATGGCATCGAACGATGCTTGAATGGCAGCTTTCTTTGGATTGAGCATGTAGGGGGTTCCTGCGTCGTTGTCGTTTTGCAACGCAATGTCGAGCGGAATCGAGGTGATGAGTTCTAGCCCGAGTTTTTGGCACATTTCTTTTGTGCGATTGCCAAAGATGCGAATCGATTTCGTCGTATCGAGTATTTTTCGAATCCGGTCGATCGTCTTTTTCGTCGCATCGTCGTCGGCGGCGACGGGAACTTGGTCGAGCAATTTGAGCACGCCTTCGCGTCCGTCCCAATCATACGTCGCCATATTTTCGACGACGCCCGCGATGGGCACACCGTATGGCGAGAATACGCCGATTCCGCGTTTGACATCGGCCAAAGCGAGTTGCGAAGGCGTCGTGACGATGACGGCAGAATCGATTTCGACAGTTTGCAAAATCGACAAATACGTATCGCCCGTGCCCGGCGGCATGTCGATGACGAGTGCATCGTGCCCCGACCAATCGACTTCCCAAAGCAACTGATTGATGACGCCCGACACCATGGGGCCGCGCCACATCAAAGGCTGGTCGTTTTCGATCATAAAACCGATGCTCAAAACCGACAAACCGTGAATCTGCGGCGGCATGATGAGGTTTCCGACGACGATTGGCGGCAAATCGCTGCCGACGAGTGCCGGAATACTCGGTCCATAGAGGTCGAGATCGAGCAACGCCACGCGTTTGCCTGCCTTTTGCAGAGCCAACGCCGTGTTGAGCGCGACCGTGCTCTTGCCTACGCCGCCTTTTGCCGAGCAAACGAGGTAGACATGGCCGACGCCGGGGATGCGCTTTTTCGGCTCCAATGCTTTATTTGCGCCATGCGCCCCGTGTCCACACGCCGCTTGCGGCTCGTCTTCGCCGTCGATGGCCAGTGTCAATATGCGCGCCTCGACTTCGGGGAACTGTGCCACAATCGCCGAACGCATGTCGTCTTCGATGGCAAACCGGGCCTCCGCGGGATTCGCCTTTTCGACGGCAATCGTCACTTTCGCGACCGTCTTGCCATCGACTTCGTCGATCTCGACGCTGCGCACTTCTCGATCGCCGTGCAACGGCTTGTCTTCGTCGAACAAAATCGCATTTGCTATGTGTAAAATCGTGTCTTGCATCGTCTCCCCCTAGGCATTTTCGTCGTCAAACGTCACATCGCGCACGCTGCGCACATCGTCGGGGAAGAGCTCGACGAGCTTCGCCTCGACGCCATTCTGAATCGTGAGGTTTGCATGTGGGCACCCCTCACACGCTCCCGTCAGCCGCACCGACACGACGCGGTTAAAGTAATCGACGAATTCCAAATCGCCTCCATCGGCCTGTAGCATCGGGCGCAACGCATCCAATGCCTCGAGTATTGCCATTCGCATATTTCCTCGCTGTTTTGCAAAAATTCACTAAAATCAATGCGTAAGCACAATTCGCCGGTGCTCGCGCACCCGTGTTCTAGCACAAACCCCGCCCCACGTGTAGGAATGTTTTTGGGCGCCCTATTGCCCGTTGGGCAATACGGGCTTAGTGGCGCCCTATTGCCCGTTGGGCAATACGGGCTTTTGTCATGATGTTTCAACAGAAAAAGTAAATGCGGTAGCCCTGGCACAACGAAACACCAGTCGGTAAAATAACGCATGACTTCTCTTGTACTGATGCTAGCGCGATGTATGACAAGGTCATTGCAAACAGGTTCTATGAGGTAAAGCAAGGTACGTTCCCGCCGCCCGCGGCGCGACGCTGACGCAGTAGGTGCGCAAATTGGCAAAAAAGGAGCCCGTATTGAGCGCAAGCGAAATAGGGCGACCCAGAGCCCGTATTGAGCGAAAGCGAAATAGGGCGACCCAGAGCCCGTATTGAGCGAAAGCGAAATAGGGCGACCCAAGAGCCCGTATTGAGCGAAAGCGAAATA
>SFJG01000166.1 GCA_004555955.1 Bacteroidales bacterium
TATCGAAAGCCTCAAAATTACATGGGAAACAGCCGGCAAAATCACAAAATGTTCCACACCGGTTATCTCAATGCCTGAGACGGATTATGGCCGTTCGGATGTAGATTCAACTCCCGTGAACATCACTTGCAGCACCCAAGGCGCAACTATCCACTATTTTACATATAACCTCAGCGACAATCCTACCGGAGAGGCGACAGCCGACCAATATCTGGTTTACGACCCGGAAAACGTGCCGACACTTATGTGCTCGGGCACCTATGGCATCAAAGCATACGCTTCGTTGGCCGGAATCGACGACAGCGACGTGGCTGAACACCTGTTCGCTTACAATCAATATGGTAGTGCGTCAGACCTCGCCGACTTTGTTCAACAAGGAATATGGACCGTACAAGAAGGCTATTACCACCTCTTGTATTGCCCGGTCTATGTAACCGCTCAATCGACAAACGGCAAGTATACATTTATCCGCGACGACAACAATAATGCGTTGCTTATCTACGGCGACCTCGGCATGACGTTGACCAACGGTCAAAAATTCCCCTCGAAGGCTTTTGCCGCTCAATCGGTTCAATATAACGGCACTTACGAGATGACTGAAACTCGCATTCTCGGAAACGTGTTAGACACACCTTCGCCCGAAAAGACGCTGCCTTTCGAAAAGACTATTGCCGAAGTTACTACCGACCAACAAAGTCAATATATCGTAATCAAGGGCGCAACAATCGACTCGACGGCAAAAACTATCGCTGTCGGCGATGCAACGCTTGCGTACTACCTCAACCGCTTTGGCGCGACGCTTCCCGAAGACCTTACTCAGAAATATGACGTGGTCGGCGTTGTCGAAATCTATAACAATGCTCCGCAAATTGCCGTTACTGAATTTGTTTTGGCTGACGAAACTCCCGCACAAGTTTATGCTGTCGGCAATGTTAACGGCAACGAATGGGCATACGACAGCGGTGTGGTTCTTGAGAAAACCGCTCCTGGCGTATACAGCGGCGAACTTACTATCGAGCACGGCGCTTACTTCACAATCACCGACGCACTTGCTTCGACTTGGGACGAACTTAACACTTATAAATACGGTATCGTAGGCGAACTCTACTCGAAAGTGGGTACGGCTGTGAGCATCGTAAAGCAATCGGGTGCGCAAATCCGCAACTTCTGGCCCGGCACTTATACAGTGACTGTCGACCTTAACAATATGACTTTCAAACTCGAAAATCCGGAAGTGTTCCCCGCACAACTCCGCATCTTGGGTAGCATAGAGAATAACGATTGGAACATAGCGGTAGAAAAAGCCGTGGTAGCCAACAAAGAAGGCGTTGCAACCTATAAGTTCAACGGCGTGCTTCTCAACGCAGGCGGTCAATTTATGTTTACTTCGGCAGTCGGTTCGTCGGCATGGGATGGCACAAACGAAATCAACGACTGGGCAATCAAGGCAGCCGATGCCGACAACTGCACACTCGTGCCGCTCGGCTCTGTCAAACTCGCACCGTGGACCAATACAAATGTAGTTGTAGGTGCCGACAACTCTTTTGGCTACGCATCGTACGACCTCACCGTCGACCTCGCTGCGCAAACCGTCACTTCGGAGGCATTCAGCGGCGTTAAGTCGATTAGCCTGAACAGTGCAAAGGTTGTGGCTGAGCAAGGCGCTATCGTTGTTGAAGGCGCAGGCGTTGTTTCAATCTACAACGCAGCAGGACAAGCCGTCGTTGCCAACAGCGCAGCCGGCACGTTCCGCGTTCCTGCCGGTCTTTACATGGTACGCATAGACGATAAAGTTGTGAAAGTTATGGTTCGCTAAGCGATAGCGATTCCTTGGAATTATAGCGAGGCAGCCCCGACCGGGTTGCCTCGCTTTGTTTGCGAAAAATCCGCCAAAAATTATTCGAAAAATCGTCAGTTTTTATAGAAATTATTAAAAATGTCAAAATTAAATAACAACTTTTTAAAAATACGCCACAAAAATTTTGAGGTATAACAATAATATATTAGTTTTGACCCCGAACAGATCGGAAGAGC
>SFJG01000167.1 GCA_004555955.1 Bacteroidales bacterium
CGACGGAAAAGGCCTACGAACCTCGATCTTCGCCGACCTCACCCAATTCCAAATCCTCAACGTGGCGTTTAACAACAATAAATTGCCCAGTTTCCTCAAAGAACCCGTCGAAATTGCACTCAAAGAGCTCCTCAAAGGCAACCTCAAACGCGTCTTCCTCTTCGACGTCTCGGCCTGGAAAATGGGCAACGGCAACATACAACTCCTCGCCGGCGGCCCCGTCACCAACGAAAAAGAAGGCACGCTCACCCTCGGCATGTACTCCAACATCGACCTCGGCATCCCCGACGAATCACTCGGCGAAACCGCTCGCGTCACTTGGGAAGAATCATTCCCCAAAGACGCCGAAGTCGGCCTACACATCCATCCTGACCTCATCCGCGGCATTCTCTCGCTCATGTTCCACGAACAATTCATCGCCAGCGACGTCACACTCGACACCGCTTCCGCCTCCAGCGCCGCACCCAGCGCATTCGAAGTCACCATGGCCGACATGACCGAATACCCCATGCAAACGCTCATGACATGCGGCGACGAATGGCGCGACTACTTCACCGTCGGACTGCGCATGTGGAGCACAAAAGACGTATGCGGCTACTTCGACCTACTCGCTGGCTTCAAACTCGGCGCTTCGACCGACAAATTCGAACTCGGCATCGGCAACATCCGCGCAGGAAAAGCCAAAGGCATCGGCGCACTCGCAAAAATCGGACTCGACGCCATCACCAACACAAAAACATTCCAAGACCTCGTCGAACAAGCCACTCTCTCGTTCAACTACGACCAATTCTCCGTCCCCACAGAAAAAGGCTCCGAAGACGGCAACACCGAAGTCGCACAAATCGCCACAAGCGCCGTCGATTTCCGCGTCGACGGCAACGGCATCAGCCTCTACCTCAACTTCGTCGACTTCTAAAACACGCACACAATGCCCTCTTTTGAGGCGCCCTATTGGCCTGCGGCCAATACGGGACGCCCGTCGTGCTATGTGCTCGGTGGCAATGCCACCTTGCGCGCATACGCACGACTAAAGCGCCTATTGCCGACATCGGCAATACGGCGCTTTTTTGATTTGTCGAAAATATCGATTTTATCCCAACCAACAAAGCGGTAATATGCGCGAGGTAGTTTTTTTAACATTTTTCGACGCTCCGGATGAACTATGTCTCTTGAAACTAAAGCACTAAGCGATTTTCAAAACGTCATTTCTTGCGAAATGGACCTCCAAGATGCTCTCGCCGGTGGCTCGCTCGATGGCTACGCCATTCGCGACACAAACCTCTCCCGCACGTCTTTCGAAAATCGAATGCTCAAAAACGTCCTCATCCACCGCACTTCTATGCCTAGTTTGCGCATGGATTCGATGGATGCCAACGCCATTCAGTGCACGGCATGTAATCTGCGCGGATGCTCCATGCGCGATGCCAACATCGACGGATGGAATATGCTCAACTGCCACGCCATCGAATGCCGCTTCGAAGATACTCTCCTACAAAACGGGAACTTCTTCGAATCCGATTTGGTCAACTGTAATTTCAATCGCTCAAAAATCGTTAAAACACAGTTCCAATCGAATAATATGTATGGCGCTTCGTTCGAAAACGCCTTCCTCGCACAAGTCCAATTCTCCGACCCCAAAATGGGCAATGCCGAGCTTTCGCGCACCAACTTCTCGCGCGCCATGATCATCGATTCGTCGTTCAAAGGCGCAAACCTTCAGACGTCTAATTTTACCGATGCCATTCTCATCCGCGTCAACCTCATCGGCACATGCCTGGCTCGCGCCGATTTCCGAGGAGCCGTACTCATCGACTGCGATATCACCGCCGATAGCCGTAACGACGCCATCTTCGACTAATTTCGTCTGAATCCCATACGTTTTCAAAGCATTCGCGATATAAACCGTTTTCAAGAGGTAAACCCATGGCTTCTAACGCCCAACACGAACAGATTAAATCCGCCCTGCAACGCTACAGCAAAGAAGAACTCGTCGATTTGATGGAACACCTCCTGCGCATATACGT
>SFJG01000168.1 GCA_004555955.1 Bacteroidales bacterium
CTTTTGAACGGGAATACCCGTCCATTTGGCGACGATAGCCGCAATATCTTCGGCCTTGACTTCTTCGCGTAAAAACGTCTCACCGCCGTGGGCTTCTGCATACGATTTCATTTCGTTCTGCAGATCTTCAATTTTCTTCTCAGTTTCGGGGATTTTCCCGTATCGGATTTCGGCAGCGCGGTTGTAATCGCCCGTTCGTTGTGCGTTTTCGACTTCGATGCGCAAATCGTCGCGCGTCTGGCGACACTCTTTGAGCGATTGTAACATCTCGCGTTCGTGCTTCCAGCTCGACTTCATCGCCGAAGATTTCTCGCGCAAATTGGCGATATCGGCTTCAGTCTTTTCGAGTCGCGCCTTCGACGCATCGTCGTGCTCTTTGAGGAGGGCTTGTTTTTGAATTTCGAGCTCGATGAGTTCGCGTTCGATTTTATCGATGGGCTCGGGCAAGCTCTCGGATTCCATCTTGAGCTGTGCCGCCGCCTCGTCGACCAAGTCGATGGCTTTATCGGGCAAAAATCGGTCGGCAATATATCGCTTGCTGAGGTTGACAGCCGCAATAATGGCGCCATCGGTGATGTGAATGCCGTGATGGATTTCGTATCGCTCTTTGATACCGCGCAAAATTGTGATGGCATCTTGCGTCGTCGGTTCGTCGACGAAAACGGGCTGGAATCGTCGTTCGAGCGCAGCATCTTTTTCGATGATGCGATACTCTTTGAGCGTCGTCGCGCCCACACAACGGAGCTCGCCACGCGCTAACGCAGGTTTCAACATGTTGCCCGCATCCATCGCGCCCTCGCCACCACCGGCATGCACGAGCGTATGCAATTCATCGATGAACAAAATCACCGACCCATTACACGACGCAATTTCTTGCAAAACGCTTTTTAGCCGCTCTTCGAATTCGCCTCGGTACTTCGCCCCCGCCACGAGTGCGCCCAAATCGAGCGACAAAACGCGCTTATTCTTGAGCGATTCGGGCACATCGCCCGTCGCAATTCGCTGCGCGATGCCCTCGGCAATCGCCGTTTTGCCAACGCCAGGCTCGCCGATGAGCACCGGGTTGTTCTTCGTCTTACGCGACAAAACTTGAAGCGTACGCCGAATTTCTTCGTTTCGCCCAATGACCGGGTCGAGCTTGCCCTTCTGCGCCTCATCGGTCAAATCGCGCGTATACTGCTTGAGTGCCTCGAACGTCGATTCGGGGTTTTCGCTCGTCACGCGCTGATTGCCACGCACATCGGCAAGCGCATGCAACAAATCCTCAAATCGAATCCCCAACGCCGACAAAACATCTCGCGCCTCACACTGCTCGCGCGTCATCGCCAAAATAAAGTGTTCCGTCGACACGTAATCGTCGCGCATCTCCTGCGCCAAATCTTGCGAAACGGTCAGAACGGTATTGAGCTCGCGCGAAATCGTCGCATCCGACCCCGACACCACCGGCAAACGCCCAAGCGCACCCTCCAAACTCGCCGTTACCTGGTTGGGCTTCACGCCAATCCGCTCAAACAACGAGCTCACAATCCCACCCTGCGCAATCAAAGCCGCCAATAGGTGCAACGACGTGCACTCGGGGTTCTTGCGCGTCATACAAATCTTCTGCATCTGTTCAATCGCTTCACGCGATTTAATCGTCAATTTATCAAATCTCATATTCATACCTCCAAACATCATGTGCGCCACTCGGGCGCCAACGAGACGTGAATTTAGACATGATTTCGGAGAGTCAAGACTTTTTTTGCAAACTCACTCCCCGCCATCGACGTGCGTTTTGTGTTGTTTTTTTGGGGGGGGCGGGTTGTCCGGAGCTTCCGGATTATCCGGAGGTTCCGGATGTTCCGGATCGTCCGGATGTTCTGGATGGCCCTGATTATCCGGAGGTTCCGGGTCCTCCGGAGTCTCCGGATGCCCCGGAGGATACCACCTTATGGTTTATAAAAAACTCCGGAGCATGGGGCCTGTCCGCGCTTCTGGGCGGTCAGTCTCTTGCTCCGGAGCGTTGGGCTTT
>SFJG01000069.1 GCA_004555955.1 Bacteroidales bacterium
TGAACTGGATATTTGGTCAAACGACTATTTTTTACAGATAGCCGACATGGTAGAGTTTGCCCCTATATAGACAGAATGATGTCCTAAAAGTAGTTTCTTAATGAAATACGTTTTCAGATTAATACATTTATCTTAACACGAAGAAGTTGAGCTAAAGCGATAAATTTAAAATAATATGCAAGAGATTTTTCTCAATACCATACAGGATTTCAACAACTACCAAGGGGTGGAGACGCTTCATCCGCTGGTAAGCGTGGTGCATGTGGAGAACACTGAGCACATCAAGGAGTGTGTGATGCACTATGGCGTTTATGCCATCTATCTCAAGGAGAATAAAGGATGCAAGCTCTCTTATGGCCGCACTCCCTACGACTTCGACGAGATGACCGTGACAAGCTTTGCCCCGGGGCAGGTGGTGAATGTCGAACCAAACCCTGATGTGCCGTTTGCTAAGTTCACAGCCTTGGTATTCCATCCTGACTTGCTCAACCGTACAGCATTGGGCAGGCAGATAAGCCGCTACGAGTTCTTCGGCTATTCCGCCACGGAGGCTTTGCATCTCTCTGCTCAGGAAGTGGAAGTCTTTCGCGGTGTGCTTGCCATGATAGAACAGGAACTGCACAGCGCCATAGACAAGCATACCCGCGAACTGATAGTCTCCAATATCGAGCTACTGTTGAACTATTGCCTTCGCTTCTACGACCGACAGTTTATCACCCGCGAGGAAATCAACCATTCTGTGGTGAAGAAATTCATAGGTCTGCTTGATGATTACATCGCAACAAAAGCCCTCCGGGATGGTTTGCCCACAGTATCTTATTTTGCAGAAAAATGCTGCCTGTCCGGCGGATATTTCGGCAATCTGGTGCGTATGGAAACAGGTCGTACCGCCAAGGATATCATCTCCGACCATCTTCTTGCTCATGCCAAACAGCTGCTTAACGGTGAAGAGCTGACCATCACTATGATAAGCAATCGTTTAGGCTTCGACTATCCCCAGCATTTCGTCCGTTTCTTTAAGTCGCATACCGGCAAGACTCCTTCCGCATACAGGAATAATCTTTAAGTTTTTTTATTGCACGGGATTGACGTTGATGACGATTACGAATCAATAACCACTAACCACTGCCTTTGGCGGTTTTGTTAGTTTTTGCTTTGCTTTTCGCTCGCCTTTGGGTACATTCGCTTCGTGCAAGATGGGCTGCATCTCGACAAAAGAAAATGTCAAAACAAGTTTTGATTTGCTTTTGCTTTCGATTTGCACTATCTTTGTACCTGATGAATAGCAAAAAAATAAATATGATGCAGTGGGACCGGCTGATATGCAGCAAGCGGTTGGGTATGGAACGCTACCGCAGTACGCAGGCGCAGTCGCGCAGTGACTTCCAGCGCGATTTCGACCGCCTTGTTTTTTCGTCGCCGTTCCGCCGCTTGCAGAACAAAACGCAGGTTTTCCCCTTGCCGGGAAGCATTTTCGTGCACAACCGATTGACGCACAGTTTGGAGGTGTCGTCGGTGGGCAAATCGCTTGCCAATGAGGTGTGTGTGCGGCTTGCTCCGAAATATACGGGCACCGACGTCGAAGCGAAGTTGCCTCACATTGTGGAAATTGTCGGCTCGGCATGTTTGGCTCACGACATGGGAAATCCGCCGTTCGGTCACAGCGGAGAAAAGACCATTGCGACTTATTTCTCGGAAGGTCGCGGCATGGCGATTCGCCAAATGCTCAGCGACGACGAATGGGCTGACTTGGTGAATTTCGATGGCAATGCCAATTCTTTTCGTTTGTTGTCGCATCAGTTTCGCGGACGTCGCGAGGGTGGGTTGGCGATGACTTATTCGTCGCTCGCAGCGATTGTCAAATATCCGTATCGGTCTATCGATTCGCCTAAGAAAGGCAAATTCGGCTTCTTTACGTCGGAGGCTGAATGTTTTGCCGATGTGGCTCGCGAGTTGGGGCTTATTGAGTATAGCCCGTACGTCTATGCGCGCCACCCGTTGGTTTACCTTATGGAGGCAGCCGATGATATTTGCTACCAGATTATGGACATTGAAGATGCTCACAAACTCAAGATTCTCAGTTGTGATACCGTTTTAAAGCTCTTCATGAACTATTTCTGCGACGAGCGGCAGCAGCATATGCAGGCTGTGGTTGATTCTATCGACGACAACAATGAGAAAGTGGCGTATCTTCGTTCGTGCGTTATCGGCGAATTGGTGTCGGAGTGCGCGCAAGTGTTTGTCGACAGCGAGGAGCAAATTTTGTGCGGTGCGTTTTCGGGAAGCCTGATTGATAATATCTCGGAGCTGCCGGGACAAGCATATGCCGCATGTAGTCATACGGCGTGGACAAAACTCTACAATTCGTCGGACGTGGTCGATATCGAACTCGCCGGCAACCAGATTATCACGTTTTTGCTCGACCGACTTCTTGACGCGGTGATGAATCCCGATAAAAACTATTCGAAACTCTTGTTGAGCCGTGTGCCGCATCAGTACGACACGTCGGCGCCTACGCTTTACGGCAAAATTCAGTCGGTGCTCGATCACATCTCGGGTATGACCGACGTTTATGCCCTTGACCTATTCAGAAAACTTAACGGACTAAGCCTCCCGGCTGTCTAACAACTTGATATTATGAAGAAATTTCTAAATTTTATCGTTATTTTCGTTACTTCGTTGGTGCTCTCGTCGTATACCGTCGACGAGGTGCCTAATGTACATGTCAAGAATCGTAATTGCTATGTGACCAATCCCGACGGACTGCTTTCCGCTGAAGCGGAAGGAAAGCTGAACGTCACACTCGGCAACATATGGCAGCAGACGTCTGCCGAACCTGTTGTTGTGATTATCAAAACAATTGGCGATGAGGACTATAACGATTTTGCCACGGCTCTTTTTACGAAATGGGGTATCGGTAAAAAAGATAAGGACAACGGTGTGTTGATACTTGTTGTCGACGACATCCACAAGGCGGTCATCCGTACGGGCTACGGCTCGGAAGGTTTGCTGCCCGACATCATTTGCGGTCGCATTATTCGCGACAAGATGGCGCCGCATTTCCGCGAAGGCGATTACGATAGCGGCATGCTCGAGGCGGTGAATTTTATGCACGAAATTTTGACCACGCCGGGGGCTGTCGAAGAGTTGAAATCGAAATACGAAAACGATGCGGCGCAGCAAGAAGACGACCCGGAAGAACTATTTAAAGCCTTCGTCGCTTTAGCGCTTATTATTGGCTTTATCGGCTTTGTGTTTATTCTGATTATGCGCATTGTGTTGAGCGGAAAAGACTACTTTACTCGCTATCAGACGATGGCGAAATTCCGCACTCCGCTTCTGATTATTACCTTCTTAACAATGGGAATGGCGTTGCCGGCATGGTTGTTAGTATTGTGGTCGATGCGTCGCTATCGCAATCACAAGCGTAAATGCCCGAATTGCGGGAAAAAGATGTTCAAGCTCAACGAACAGGAAGATAATAATTATCTCAATGCTGCGCAAAACGTTGAGGAACAACTCAATTCGGTCGACTACGACGTGTGGCTGTGCAAGCAGTGTGGCGAAGTCGACATCCTTCCGTATGTCAACAAAAAAACCGTCTACAAGGAGTGTCCGCAATGTCATGCACGTGCACTCCGTCTCGTTAGCAATCGCGTGATAAAGCAAGCTACGACGCGTGCTGCCGGCTGTGGTGTTAAGACTTATGCTTGTAAGGGTTGCGGACATCGTTACGAACAGCAGTATACGATACCGCGCCGTGACGACGACGATATTGCAGGAGGCTTGATTGCCGGTGCTGCTATCGGTGGCGCTCTTGGCAGCAGAGGCGGCGGAGGCTTTAGTGGCGGTAGTTTCGGCGGTGGTATGACCGGCGGTGGTGGTGCTTCCGGCGGTTGGTAGAAAGGAGGTTTTAAAGCAATTATCATTATGGATTATACACCAAAACCAATAGACACGTCGGCTGTTTCCCTTCCCGTTGAGCTGGAAACGCTCGTCGAACAGATGGCAAAAAACGTCCACGAAGTGTGGGCGCAAAAGCGTATCGAAGAAGGTTGGAAATATGGCGAAAAGCGCGACGACGAGTTGCGCTTGCATCCTTGTCTTGTCTCTTACGAACAACTACCGGAGATTGAGAAGGAATACGACCGTAGCACTGCGCTCGAAACGCTTAAACTGATTATAAAACTTGGTTTCACTATCGAAAAACGTTAATACAAAGTTCGTGTTATGAATAGGTGGAATAGATTCGTTTTTTGGATACTTCGAGCGCTTTCGAAAGGCGGTTTTCGCCCAATAGGTATCTTTGTCGGAATCAATATCGTGTTGGTTCTGATAATTTACGTACTGTGGTTTGTTTTTTCAGCCAGCGAAGATGCCTGGCAAATCGGCGGCGATGGAACTGATGACGATGGCATTATTCACGGATTTAAGTTTATCTTGGCTAATCTTATCCTCGACCCCGGCACGGCAGCTAACGTCCATGCTCGACACGCACTGCCTTCGCTGATTATTGCCTTTGTCGGACTCGTGTTTTTCAGCGGGCTGCTGATTTCCGTGTGGTGTAACACGGTGGAGCGTTTTGTCGACCGGTTTATGAAAGGCGAGATTGGCTTTCGCATGAAGAATCATTACGTAATTATGGGCTACCGTCCGGTGACTATTTCTTTGCTGCGCACGCTCTTTCAAAACAATCCGAAAGCGTATGTCCTTATCCAAACGATGAACGATGTCGAGAATGCACGACGCGAGGTGGTCAGCTCGTTGAAATTCGTCAGGGCGGACAAGCGCGTCGTTTTCCTCCACGGTAGCCGCACCGTCGAGAGCGACGTGGCTCGCCTATGGTTGAGCGATGCCTGCCAACTCTATATCGTTGGCGACGACCGCGACCCGCAGCACGACTCGGAGAACTTCAAAGCCTTGCAGTTGGTTTACGAGCAACTTGCCGACAAGCCGGAAGAGAGCGCTCTTTTGCCTTGCTGGGCGTTGTTCGACAGCCAATCGACATCGACTCCTTTCGAAATTGTCGACTTTGCCGACGAATGGCGTCGTCGCATTGATTTTAAGCCTATTAACTACTGCAACGAATGGGCGAAACGCGTCGTAGTCGACGGTTTTTATTACGGAAACGATGGTCAGCGTATACTTCTTCCTCGTCTCGAAGGCTGCGATTCTCTGCCTTACGATAGCGATAAACGCGTTCATTTCGTGATTGTCGGCATGAACAATATGGGCATCGCGCTCGGTGTTCAGGCTGCATTGTCGATGCACTTCCCCAACTTCGTACGCGATTCAAAATTGAAAACGCGTATAACCTTTATCGACGCGGAGATTGACAATGAAATAGAATTTTTCAAAGGTCGCTATTCCGGCTATTTTGACCTGAGCACATACTACTACAACGACTTTTCGACCGATGATTCGGTGGCAATTCATCCCAAAGATAAGGGCTATCCTTACAGCGACTTCCTCGATGTTGAGTTCGAATTTGTCAAAGGTCGCATTGAGTCTGACAACGTGCGCAATTTGCTCGAGCAATGGGCTGCCGACGACGGTCAGCGGCTTTCGATAGCTATCTGCTTTTCTTCGCAACCTAACGCTTTGGCTGCTGCTCTTTATATGCCCGAAATAGTCTATTCAAAGAATATCCCCGTATTCGTTCGTCAGGAGCAATCCGACAATCTGCTTTCTGCTCTCAAGAGCAAACTCGAAGATAATGTCTACTGCAAATTCTCCAACTTGTATCCATTCGGAATGTTGGTCAATTGCTACCGCTTCAACAACGAAACGCAACAGATGGCAAAACTCGTCAATTATGCTTATTCGATTGCCGATAAGCTGACGTCGTTCCCTTGTGAACTCGACGAAGCCGCCGCCGAGCGCGAGTGGCAGGGCTCGAAGGTCTATCAACAGTGGTCGAGCATATATAGTGCAATGACCATCGGCTTACGATTCAACGCAGTTTTTAGCAAAGGTGTGGCAGATGTCGACGATGCCGATTTGACCGACGACATAGTCGAATTGCTCGCTATGGTTGAGCACAATCGTTGGAATATGGAGAAACTCTTGTTGGGCTATCGAGCTGCAACTCGAGCCGAACTCGACGAATTTGCCAAATCGAAATTGCGTCGCAAAATATTGAAAAATCAATACTACGTGCACGATTGCATTGTGCCTTTCGACAAATTGGACGATGGTGCGAAATATTATGACCGCTTAATCATCAAGATTGTCCCTTCGGCGATTCGGATTATAAAAAAATCAAGAAATTCTTAAGACTATGGCATACGATATATTTATCAGCTACCGCCGTGCCGGTGGCTACGAAACGGCAAAACATTTATACGACCTGCTTGTTCATGATGGGTTCACGGTGAGTTTCGACATCGACACTCTCCGCAACGGCTTGTGGACACAAGAACTTGAGAACCGTATTGCCGAATGTAAAGATTTCGTCATCGTTCTCAACCGTGGAGCATTCAACCGCACTGTCGATGGTAGTACACCATTAGAAAAAGATTGGCTTCGACGCGAATTGGCTAAGGCTATCGAACTGAAAAAGAACATTGTGCCCGTGCTCCTCGATGGATTTGAGTTCCCAGACAATCTGCCCGACGACATTCGCTTGGTCGCAGAAATGTCGGGTCCAAAATACAACAGTTACTACTTCGATGCTTTCTACGATAAACTCAAATCGGGTTTCCTTACAGCCAAGCCGCAACATGCGTCGCCTACGGGCGCTGTGTTGAAGTTGAGCGCTGATATGCCATGCAGCGTGTATATCGACGGCGAGAAAAAGTGCGACATTCAGCCCGGCAACATCGTAAAGTTGCCTATGAACCCCGGGCAATATTCGTTGCGCTGCGTCAGCTTACTCAATCCCGCAATGTTTATCTTCATTTACGTCGAACTTGTACCCGGGCACGAGAAGTTGCAATTCATCAACCTTGCACCACAGCAAAAACCATACAATCAGCCCCGACCGCAACAGCAAGCGCCGCGTCAGGGCAGCTATCGGCCGACTCCGCAGCCTCGCAAGAAGAAAAAAGACCGCACGGCGCTCATCGTCATTGGGTGCGTCGTGGGATTCTTACTCCTATGCTTTATTGTCGGCTTTATTATTGGAGCTTTGGAAGATTCGTCAAGTTCTTACGATTATAATTTTGATGAAACCGATAGTGTAGCAGTAGATAGTGTAGCCGTAGATATTGACACCGATACTTATTCTCCAAAATTGTATCCTTACTACGACTCCGAGTCGGGACTATACGGCTATAAAAACAGCGACGGCGAAGTAATGTATATTCCCCAATTTGAGGAAGCCTCGACATTCGATAACGACACAGTGACAATCGTCAAAAAAGACGGCGTGTACTTGTATTTCACTGTTAGCGGATATCTATATGAGATGGCAGATTCCATCGCATATTAAGCATTATTTGGGGAGCCCGGGTGACGCTCGGTTGTGGTAGTGGATTCGGGAAGTGTCTTGCATTGGTTACATTTTTCAAGCCAACCATCACACTAATAACCAATTGCAATTCATTATGCAAATCGTCGTACCCATTAAGTTCGATTTTTTTTTGAAAATGCTGTAAAATAAATTAAATGTTTTTATTTTTGCATTTATTGCAATCACAACACAAATTTTTTAAAAAAAAGTATTCACTTATTAAAAGATTTAATACAATCCTTAAACCAAGAACACATATGTGTAGACTATTTTCATTTTTAGTAACCGTCCTATTAGGCTCGCTATCCGTCATAGCAGCCTATCCAACCGATTTGTGGGTTGTAGGAAACATCAGCGACATGACCTGGAGTTATAACAGTGCCGTAAAATGTACTAACCTCGGAAACGGCAAGTACCAAGCGTTGGTTTTCCGAGTAATGAACTCTAACGGCGAAAACAACGGAAAGTACTACGGCAACTTCCTGCTCACTGAGTCATTAGGCGACAATGTGACCAACCGCAAAGTGTATGGCTCGCCTGAATCGACGATTGTACGTTTATCTAATGGTCAAAGTAAGCCTTTGATAGCGGGGATAGTGGGAGCTAATTCAGGTGCGTTTAGCGACTATGCTCTGCCCGACGTAGCCGGCAGTTATATGCTCTCAATCGACTTGGCAGCCGGTACGATTTCGGTCGACAACAGTTACACACCCGACGTGATGTACCTGCTCCGAAATATGTCAGACGGCACCCCGCAGGACATTTCCGTGCAACTCAATCGAGTTGGCACTTCGCAGCTATATTCGGGCTCGGAGTTGCCGATGAAGTTTGAGGCGTCCGGTGCCTCGAATAGATGCTACTACTTCGTTTCAGCCGCCAACGGCAACCAATGGTCGGTAATTAATGCCGAGCGCTATGGTCTGACAAGTTCAATGCAACTTGAAGACGGTACGGCGAAACTAACGTCGGGCGCCGAAATGCCGCTCTTTACCCAAAAAGAAGGCACATTCGACGTCTCATTCAACCGACAAACCCAAGAACTGTCGATAAAACCGACGCACCCGGATTTATACCTCGTTGGTGCCGTTAACGGTATGACGTGGGACCAACGCGGCAGCGGCGAAAAAATCAAGTATGTGGAGTCGGAGAAATGCTATTACGCAACATTTGTGCCCAATGCGCATCCGAACGGCGTATCATTTTCTTTTATCTCTCGTTCAAATGGCAACATCTCAGAATCCGACAATCATCGCTATGCCGGGTTTGCAAGCAACCAACCTATTACAGTTGGCTCGAACGTGCTTTGCCGTGCCGATGTCTACAATGTAATCGCGAGTTATGCACTGTCGCCTGACTACTCCTGCGTGCCTCTTTATGCCCGCATTAGCCTCGACGACCAAACTATGCTCTTGCAAACCACGCCGTTTGCCAATTCCGATGCTCCAAAGGTAAACCCAACAAACGAAGTGTGGTCGCCGAACGGAAAAGTGGGTTTGGTGTCGACCATCGAAAACGGCAAGCCTTATTATAAGGTAATCAGCAACAACGAATGGGTAATCAACAAGTCGCCGCTCGGTCTCGTTTCCGATGCTGTCGACTACACACAATACTTGTCAATTATTGGTGCTGAAACACGTCAAATCAACGAAACATACACCTTGCCTACCGGCAAGAAGAGTACCTACGTCAATAATGCCAACGAATTGACAATTCACTTGCAAACTGTAGCTGGACAACCATTCGACATAGTGTTCCGCGTATCGGACGATGGCGTTGCGTTCCGCTATGTAATCCCGAGCCAAGACGGCAAGTCGAGCATCATTATCAAAGACGAGGCTTCTGCCGTCTATCCTGCAAATTACAAGTATCTTCTTGGACAGAAATTTGCGAGCAAGAGAAATACTCCTAACTTCCCATACGAATCATACTATGGCAAATACGGTGTTTATGGAGAATATACCGATTGGAATGAGGCTGTGACCGACGCCTCCGACCCGCGTTTCAATTCTCCCGTAATGATTGGAAGTGGTAGCCAACATATTTTGATGTCTGAAGCGGAAAATATCGGTACCTACTCTCTATCGTTGCTCAAGGCATATTCGTCGCCGACGGGATGTATGATGTGGCAACATGCCGGCGATAGTTATCAGACCCACAAAGTAGACGGTAAAAACAATCTCACCGTCAAACTGCCGTTGCAAACGCCATGGCGCACGCTCCAAATCGGCGATTTGCCCACAATTTTTGCCTCTACGATGCAAGAAAATCTTTGTAAGCCTACCGAAATGACCGACCTGTCGTGGATAGAGCCCGGTGTTGCCTCTTGGGACTGGGGTGGTGTCGATGGTGTCACTTACGCACCTCTTACAAGATATGAAGCTGATAAAAAATACACCGATATGGCTGCCAAAATGGGCTGGAAATATATCCTTGTTGATGGCGGTTGGAGTAAAAATGATATTCAGAACACGATTAATTACGCACACTCTAAGGGTCTTAAAGTTATTTTGTGGATGACAGCAAGACTTTCCGAAAGTACAAGTTTTTCTTTCGAGAATATGGAATCAACCCTTCGTACTTGGAAACAATGGGGTGTTGAAGGTGTTAAAATCGACTTCTGGGAAGACGACTCGCGCGAAACTATGGAACGTATGGAGTTGCTGCTTAAGCTAACTGCAAAATATAAGATGAACGTAAACTTCCACGGCTGTACACGTCCTTCCGGATTGCGCCGCACATATCCTCACCTTTTCTCTTACGAAGGTATTTTGGGTGGCGAAAATAACTTCTGGGCGGATGCTAAGTATATGACTGCTCAACATAATATTAACTCAATTCTTACCAGAAATGTTGTCGGTACGGCAGACTTTACTCCGGTTGACTTTGCTTCAATAAATGGTCGTTTCAATCAGAGATATTCATTTGCTCAGAATCTTGGATTAAGCGTTGCATACGAAAACGGTCTTCTTCACGTTTGTGAGTCATATCAAAACCTTTTGCCTTATGGACCGTCTGTGATTCTGAAACGCGTTCCTGTGGCTTGGGATGAGAGCAGACTGCTCGAGGGTGCTGTCTCTCAATATCTTACAATTGCTCGACGCAAAGGCAACGACTGGTGGCTCGCCGGACTGACCGTGTCGGCTCGCACGGCTAACGTCAACCTCTCGCAACTTTTGTCCGCAGGTAAGACATATACGGCATACATCTATCGAGACGGGGATACTCGCAACAAAATTGTTGTTGAAAAACAGGAGGATTCCTCGTGCAGATTTCTGAAAATGCCAACCTCGAAATGCCGATTGCCGAAACCACGTACGAGGCTGAATCATCGGCTAACGAACTCAGCAGTGGATTGTCTGTTTCTTCGGATCAAGCTATTTATACTTCAGGAGGAAAAAAGGTCGGTGGTTTAGGCTTAGGTCGCAAAATCACATTCAAAGGTATTAGTGTTCCTGAAGATGGAATCTATACAGTCACTATTTATTATACCACAAACGATACCCGCTATGCCAACTATCAAGTAAATGGTAACGACCTTGGTTCTATTGAATTCAAGGGCAATTCCACCAGCTATTCTATGGCAAATGGCTCTTGGGTACGTCGCGATGTGGCTTTCAATGCCGGTTCAGCTAACACATTCGCTATCGTTGCTCCTTCCAATGGTTGGTCGCCGGATATCGACCGCATTACCGTAAGCGCCAAGCAAATTGCTGATACCAATACCGACATTCCCGACAACCTTTACGTTGTTGGTTCTGTATTCGACTCGCAGTCGTGGAAAGACTCTTACACGGCATCGGACGTATTCAAATGCTACAACGCAGGCAACGGAATATTCTACGTAAATCTCTGGACAAGCGATGTGGCAAACCGCAATTCGTTCACTTTCTCGTCCACCCTCGGCGACAATGCAACAGTGATGGCAAATCGCTATGGCGCAATCAACGCTGTGAAAACTCTACAACCGGGAACTCCGAGTAAGTTTATTTCTTTGCCTTCGGCAGGTTCTTTCAATTTCTCTTTGCCAAAGGCTAATACGATGTATTATACAACTATCGATACTAACAATGGCACTATCAGCGTCAGAGAAGCAAGCTCAACCGAACTGCCCGACGTTATCTTTTTCGTTCACTCGACAAACGTACAGGGAAAGTGGGACCTCAACGATGCATCGCAACCTGCCGTAAGAAACAGCGCCGGACAATATGTATTCAAAGGCATACACATCGTCAAAGAAGGCGACTTCCAGAGCGGATGGTATCGTTTTGTGGCATCGCCGACAGGCGCGGCAGGCTGTATCCTGGATAACTACTTTGGTAGTATGATGTCGGACGACAACCATTTCATAACTCCAAATTCCGATATTAGATTAAACAGAGAGTTTGGCGCGGCAAATTCGTCGTTCACTAATTATGGCGTTTATGACATTGTCTTGTCTCCGTCCGACAATAGGATGTACTTGTCGACTGTCCAATCTTATCCGGAGAATCTCTATCTTGTTGGTAATGTGAACTACAGAACGTTCGATACATCGGGTGACGACTTGATTAAATGTTATAACGCAGGTAATGGCATTTACTATGTTACGATAAACTATGAAAATGGCACTACCGACGACGGCTCTTTCTATTTCACAAATAATCCTGACGGCGCTACAAATGCTAATTTCAAGTATTGTGGCACTGTCAACAATGAAACTATAGCCCTTAATCAGTCGACTTATTGCGGTAGCGCATTGCTTAACACTTCTGCTTGTTTCAAACTTGCCGGTGCAGGTAAGTATTATGCTACAATCGACCTCGTGAATAATAGCATTACTCTTGGCGATGAACCTAATGTCTTATATCTCGTTCAGAATAAGTCTATTGACGAACGATTTGTCTGCAACTGGAACCTTTATGACGAAACAAAAGTTCTTACCCGTGTCGCTCCTTTACAATATGCAGCGAAGGGGATAGTGTTAAAGCCGGAAATGGATTCTAACAAGAGTTACTTTAATTTCACTTCGATTCTTCCAAGGCTTGATAATAGTGTGTCTTGGAATACTGTCAAAATTGACCGTTGGGGAAACCTTGAGTCTTTTGTCCCCGGATTTTTGACCACAAATCTGAAAAACGAGAAAGAAGTGTTTTATAACGGACCTTCCGGCACATACAACATCATCGTCGACTTGGGCATCAACACCGTATTGCTCTACGACGCTGACACCGAAGACTATGAAGGCTTCAAAATCCGACTCGTCAACGGTCGCGCCGCCGACACAACTTACAACGGTATGAAACTCGAACTCGGCTACTGCGGAACTACCGAATATCACGTTGCCAACTTCGTTCCCGCGTGGAATATCGGCACCGTGGGCGATTGGCCGCAATTGCTCGTCGAGAAAGATGGCGTTATGCTTATGCACGGTAAGCAAGGCGAAGAATACATCAGCGGCGACGACTATTGCGCAATCAGCACCGACAAGTCGTTTACCGGCAGAACTTTCCTCAACCCGCAATTAGGTCCGTTCTATAGTCTGGTAGTCGAAGTCGACAACGGCGCAATGCGAATGATTATTATGAATAGTGCATCTGCAGTCGACAAAATCGAGTCGCACAACGACATCGACATCCGCAGCGGCGCAGGATTCATCAAAGTGACTGGCGTCGACACCTACACCATCACGTCGATGAGTGGCATTTCGACCACATCCCGTGCCGAAACCACTTACGTTGCTCCCGGATTCTACATCGTCAAAGCCGGCAACAAGATTGAAAAAGTAATTGTCAGATAGAGCGCCGAAAAGCGCAACACGCGAAGACTTTCCCCACCGAAAGTCTGCAAAAGAGACTGTCTAACAAGTTTTGGGCAGTCTCTTTTTATAGTTTCAACAGGCTAAAAAATAAGCTAAAAAATAAGGCTTTCATGCTGAAATTCAGCGTAAAAGCCTTTGTTATGTCATAGATTTTTAGTATATTTGTGTTGCGATTAAATCACTAATAATCAAA
>SFJG01000070.1 GCA_004555955.1 Bacteroidales bacterium
CCCGGGCGGCTGCGTCATCGGGCAGCGGCCGATCGACCTGCACGTCAAGGGACTGCGCAAGCTCCTGCTCAATGAGGACGCCATCAACCGCGACCTTGACAATACTTGGAGCGTTGTGGCAGAAGCCATCCAAACAATTTTGCGTCGCGAAGGTTATGAAAAGCCATACGAAACTCTCAAGAATTTGACGCGAACAAATTCAACAGTTAATGCCCAGAGCATTTCGGACTTTATCGATACGCTCAACGTGTCCGACAAAGTAAAAGCTGAGCTCAAGAGCATTACTCCGCATAACTATACAGGTTATTAACCACAAAATTTGTTAATTTTACTTTTTATGACACATCTTTTGTGGATTAGTTCTATATAATTTAAAAATAAAGAATTAACTTTGCCACAGAAAAATGGCTGAGAAAGCAATATTTTTTATTTAACCCTGCAATTTATTTTAATAGCATATTATTGACGCCGAGAGGCTTGAAAAATTTTAATTATGGAAATCAACAAAAAGCCAAAGAGACCCCGCATTGGCGAAAGCCAAGACATTAGCACTGACAACGGTCATTTTGAAAAAGTGACGTACAATCCTAATGCTCCCTACACAGCTGCCGAGACAGCCGGACAGTCGAAAGGAATCAGTGAGAACACAACTGACGCTCGCAACGATTATAGAAACAACTATAATCAAAACAACTATGGTAATCGCGGTAATTACAACAACAATTACAGAAACAACCGCCAGCAAAATCAAGGTGGCTATAACAACTATCGCCAGCAAAACCAAGGTGGGTATAACAATTACCGCCAGCAGAATCAAGGCGGTTATAACAACCATCAGCAGAATCAAGGCGGCTACAACAACTATCGCCAACAAAATCAAGGTGGATACAACAACCGTCAACAGAACCAAGGCGGCTACAACAATTATCGCCAACAAAACCAAGGTGGATACAACAACCGCCAACAAAACCAGGGCGGCTACAATAACTATCGCCAACAAAACCAAGGCGGCTACAATAATTGTCAACAAGGCGGCTATAACAATAATCGTCAACAAGGCGGATACAACAACCGTCAACAAGGCGGCTACAACAATCGCCAACAAGGCGGATACAACAACCGTCAACAAGGTGGATACAACAATCGCCCGCAAGCCGGCAAACGCTTCACTCCCAGACCGAAGCAAATCATTTACGATATGCCGATTATTGACCCGAATGAAGAAATCCGCTTGAACAAGTTTATGGCGAACGCCGGAATTTGCTCGCGTAGAGAAGCCGACGAACTCATCCAAAAAGGTTTGGTCAAAGTCAATGGCGTTGCTGTAAGCGAATTGGGTACTAAGATTAAACACGATGACGTTGTCGAATACGAAGACAAGGTTGTAACTTTGGAAAACAAATGCTACATTCTTCTCAACAAGCCGAAAGACTGTGTAACAACCAGCGACGACCCGGACGGACGTCTTACGGTGATGGACTTGGTTAAAAACGCTTGCAAGGAAAGAATCTACCCCGTCGGTCGTTTGGATAGAAATACAACAGGTGTGCTCCTGCTTACCAACGACGGCGATTTGGCTTCAAAACTTACGCACCCGAAATTCGTGAAAAAGAAAATCTACCAAGTATGGACAGATAAAAACATCTCAGAAGACGATATGCAACGTCTTGCCGACGGCATTGAGCTCGAAGACGGTCCGATTCACGCAGACGCAATCAGTTACGTTAACGACCGTGACAAGAATCAAGCAGGCATCGAAATCCACTCGGGACGCAACAGAATCGTCAGAAGAATGTTTGAATCGCTCGGCTATCGCGTAACAAAACTCGACCGCGTTTACTTCGCCGGTTTGACTAAGAAGAACCTTCCTCGCGGTCGCTGGCGCTACCTTACTCAAGAAGAGGTGAACTTCTTGAAACAGGGTTCATTCGAATAGTAATTAACAAATAAATACCGTCTTCCCCGGTGTGGGAAGACGGTTTAATGATAAGATAATAATGAAAAGGACTAAAATTGTAGACATTTTTAACCCGGAACTTATAGGTTCCGACGTTTGTGTCAAAGGATGGGTTAGGACAAGAAGAGGTAACAAAAACGTACAATTTGTTGCCCTTAATGATGGTTCGACTATCAAAAATATCCAAATAGTATTTGACTTGACAAAATTCTCGGAAGAAGAGCTTAAACCGATTACAACAGGAGCAAGCATTCACGTCGACGGCAAGTTGGTTGAGTCGCAAGGCAAAGGTCAAACTGCAGAAATCCAAGCCGAGAAACTTGAGATTTACGGCACAGCCGACCCGAACGAATACCCGTTGCAAAAGAAAGGTCATACCTTGGAGTTTTTGCGCGAAAAAGCCCACTTGCGCCCTCGCACCAACACGTTTAGTGCAGTTTTGAGAGTGCGCAATGCTTTGGCTTTTGCCATTCACAAATTCTTTAACGAGAAAGGCTTTGTCTATCTCAACACTCCGCTTATCACGTCGAGCGACTGCGAAGGTGCCGGCGCTATGTTCCAGGTAACCACACTCAATCTTAACGACCTACCCAAAACCGAAGATGGCAAAGTTGACTATTCTAAAGACTTCTTCGGCAAGCCGGCGAGCTTGACAGTATCCGGACAGCTTGAAGGCGAACTCGGCGCTACTGCACTCGGCGCTATCTACACTTTCGGACCTACTTTCCGCGCAGAAAACTCTAACACTCCGCGCCACCTTTCTGAATTCTGGATGATTGAGCCGGAAATGGCATTCTATGACATTACCGACAACATGGAACTCGCTGAGGAATTCATTAAATATTGTATCTCTTATGCCCTTGAGCATGCAAAAGATGATATCGAATTTCTCTCCAACATGTACGACAAAGAGCTTATCGACCGTCTTAAGTCGGTTATCAATACCGAATTCGTGCGCTTGACCTACACGGAAGGCGTTAAGATTCTCGAAGAGTCGGGCCACAAGTTTGAGTTCCCGGTGTTCTGGGGTGCTGACCTTCAAAGCGAGCACGAACGCTTCTTGGTTGAAGAACATTTCAAAAAGCCTGTCATATTGACCGACTATCCGAAAGAAATCAAAGCCTTCTATATGAAGCAAAATACCGATGGAAAGACCGTTCGTGCAATGGACGTGCTTTTCCCGAAAATCGGCGAAATTATTGGCGGTTCGGAACGTGAAGAAAGCTATGAAAAGTTGTCGAAACGAATCGAAGAGCTCAACATTCCGATGAAAGATATGTGGTGGTATTTGGACACTCGCCGCTTTGGTACAGTGCCCCACTCCGGCTTCGGCTTGGGCTTCGAACGCCTCGTGCTGTTTGTTACCGGCATGACCAATATCCGCGACGTTATCCCGTTCCCGCGCACTCCGAACAACTGTGAATTCTAAACGAATTCTGTTATCATACAAAAAAAGAGGCTGAGCAGCCTCTTTTTTTTGTATGATAATTACTACCCAATTAGCGTACCATCCCGCCAATAATCTCACGAATTGAAGAATAGTTGTGTCGATTAAGGTAATCTTCTATGTAGTCAATAATTTTGATAGTAGCCGTTGGGTCGACAAAATTTGCAGTACCGACTTGAACGGCTGTTGCACCTGCCAATATAAACTCAAGAGCATCTCTGCCATTCATAATGCCACCCAATCCGATTACGGGAATCTTTACGGCATTGGCAACTTGGTAAACCATTCTTACGGCAATCGGACGAATGCACGGTCCGGAAAGACCGCCGGTAGTTGTCGACAGGTGCGGGCGACGCGATTCGACATCAATTGACATTCCTAAAAACGTATTTACCAGCGAAACACTATCTGCACCCTCACTCTCTACAGCGAGCGCAATATCGGCAATATTTGTCACATTGGGTGACAATTTCACTATTACCGTTTTGCTATAGACATCACGCACAGCTCGTACCACCTGAGATGCTCCTTCGGTTGTTGTGCCGAAAGCCATACCACCTTGCTTTACGTTCGGGCAAGAAATATTAAGCTCAATTGCGTTAATACCGTCGAGTTCGTTGAGAATCTCGCATACGGCAACATAATCTTCCACCTTAGCTCCCGAAACATTTACTATTATCTCGGTATCGAGATGCTTGATGCGCGGATAAATCGTGTTGACAAAATATTTTACACCCTTATTCTGCAAGCCTACAGCGTTAAGCATACCCGACGGTGTTTCGACCATACGCGGATAAGGATTACCCTCACGATGGTTAATTGTAGTACCCTTGACGATGATTGCTCCCAAACGATTCAAGTCGATAAAGTCGGCATATTCCTCGCCGTAGCCAAATGTTCCGGACGCTGTCATTACCGGATTTTTCAGCGAAAGTTTGCCAATATTTACTTTTAAATCTCCCATTTCAAATTCTTTATATTAAACACCGGACCGTGAGTACATACACATAAATTACCTTTGTCGGTATCTTCCACGCAGCAAAGACAAGCACCGATACCGCAAGCCATACGATTCTCGAGCGACACCTCGCATTCTATATTGTTTTTTGCAGCATAGTGCGCCACAGCTTTCATCATCGGCATCGGACCGCAACAATATATCATATCCCAATTGCCGGTCAATGCCGTATTATGAGTCACAAGCCCTTTTTCTCCACAAGAGCCGTCGTCGGTCGACACAAATACACGTGTTGCAACCGTTTTAAGAAGGTCCAACTCAAGGAGTCCCGCCTCCGTGCGTGCTCCAATAAGATAGTTAACTTCGAAACCATTGTCGGCGAGTGCATATCCCAAATAATACAGAGGAGCAATTCCGACACCGCCGCCAATGAGGAGTATGCGCTTCTGCTCTTTCGGCATCGTAAATCCATTACCCAACGGTAAAATCACGTTCAAACGCGACGACACTTCAGCCTGAGCCAAGTGTTGCGTACCGGCTCCGGCTTTTCGAACAAGAAGCCAAAGTTGATTTGCATCATAGTCGACGAAATTCACCGAAATGGGTCGCCTGAGAAAGGTGGTTTTAGAATCAGGAATTTCAACCTGGACGAATTGCCCCGGGCGAATGTCGTTAAGCTGACTTCCATCCGAAGGTGTGAGGGTCAGCAAGTTGCAATCTTCGCCCATCGGTCGATTGCTCGTCACTTTGAATATTGTTATTGTCTTCATATCTAACATATTATTTTTACGATAATGGCGTCGCCGGGGAGAAACCCGACAACGCCATTACGAAATCTAATCGTCCAATTTGTGAATAATAATGCCTGAACGAAGTTTTGGTTCAAACCATGTTGTCTTCGGTGGCATAATATTTCCGCTATCGGCAATGTCGATAATTTGCTGCATCGTGACGGGATAAAGAGCCAACGCCATACGCATTTCGCCGCTATCGACTCTGCGCTTCAGTTCGCCAAGACCTCTGAGTCCGCCAACGAAATCGATTCGCTTGTCACTTCGTAAATCCGTAATTCCGAGGATGTCTCTCAAAATCAGGTCAGACGAAATTGTTACGTCGAGAACGCCTATCGGGTCAGCATCATTATAGGTTCCGGGCTTGGCAGTGAGTGAATACCATTTGCCGTCGATATAGAGCGAGAACTCGTGCAATCGCCCGGGCTTAAAGATTTCAGAGCCCTTCAACTCTACGACGAAATTGTCTTCAAGTCGACGGAGAAATTCGTCGGTAGTCAAGCCGTTCAAGTCTTTCACCACACGATTATAGTCCATCACCTTAAGATGCGATGCCGGGAAACAAACTGCCAAGAAATAGTTGTATTCCTCAGAGCCCGTGTGGTTTGGATTGTTTTTTGCCATTTCGGCACCTACCAACGCTGCTGCAGCACTGCGATGGTGACCGTCGGCAATATACATATTAGGTATGTCGGCAAAAAGCGACGATATTTTTGCAATTGTTTCGTCAGAATCGATAACCCAGAATGTGTGACCGAAGCCGTCATCTGCCACAAAGTCGTAGGTAGGCTCTTTGGCTGTTTCCTGCTTGAGAATTTGCTCTAAACTATCGTTATCGGGAAATGTAAAGAATACCGGCTCAACGTTTGCGCGATTGTTGCGCACATGTTTCATACGGTCTTCCTCTTTGTCGCGACGGGTAAGCTCGTGTTTTTTGATTCGTCCGTTCATATAGTCGTCGACACTGGCAGCCACAACAAACCCGTATTGAGTTCTGCCATCCATCGTTTGTGCATAGATGTAGTAGCACGGCTTAGAGTCTTGAACGAGCCAGCCATTTTCTTGAAATTTGCGGAAATTTTCGACTGCCTTTTCATATACTTTAGGGTCATGCTCGTCTGTTCCCGGCTCGAAATCGATTTCGGGCTTAATGATGTGGTACAACGACTTTTCATTGCCGGCGGCTTCTGTACGTGCCTCCTCCGAATTCAAGACGTCATAGGGTTTGGATGCCACTTGGGCTACATATTCTTTTGGAGGACGAACGCCTCTAAATGGTTTTACAATTGCCATAGTATTGATGTTTGAGTTAATTTCTTACTATTGTTTGCTCGCGGTCGGGGCCTACCGACAAGATAGTGATAGGCACTTTCAATTCATTCTCCAAGAATGCAATGTAGTCTTTGAAGTTCTTGGGGAAATCCGACTCTGCTTTTATGCGTGTCATATCGGTTTGCCATCCGGGCAATTCAACGTAGACAGGCTCGATATCTTCGTCGATAGAGAATGGGAAATCGCGTGTTTCTTCACCGTTGATGCGATAAGCCACGCATGCTTTGATGGTTTCGAACGAGTCGAGCACATCGCTTTTCATCATGATAAGTTGCGTGACACCGTTGAGCATAATTGCATAGCGCAAAGCGACCAAATCAATCCAACCGCAACGTCGTTCGCGGCCTGTCACAGCTCCGTATTCGTGTCCGATTGCGCGGATGGTTTTGCCGGTTTCGTCGAAAAGTTCCGTGGGGAAAGGACCGCTGCCGACGCGCGTGCAGTATGCCTTAAAGATTCCAAATACTTCCCCTATCCGATTCGGCGCAATTCCTAATCCCGAGCAAGCCCCGGCGCATATTGTGTTGGATGATGTCACAAACGGATACGAGCCGAAATCTACGTCGAGCATCGTGCCTTGAGCACCTTCGCACAGCACGCTTTTGCCTTCGTCCAACATTTTGTTGACGTAGAATTCGCTATCTATTATGTCGAATGTCTTTATATATTCGATAGCGTCCATCCATGCTTTTTCTTTCTCTTCGAGGTCGACTGCCACACCGAATGCATTAAGCGTGTCGATATGTTTGGCTTTTGCTGCAGCATATTTGCTTTCGAAATTGCAAAAGATATCGCCGATGCGCAAGCCGTTTCTGCTTATCTTATCCGTATATGTCGGACCGATACCTTTGCCGGTTGTGCCGATTTTTGCATCGCCTTTACGTTGCTCGTTGGCGGCGTCAAGCAGTCGATGGGTTGGCATTATCAAGTGTGCTTTTTTCGAAATTTTCAGCACTTTCTTAATGTCAATGCCGGATGCTTCAAGAGCAACCGCTTCATCTTTAAAAAGTACAGGGTCAAGGACCACACCGTTTCCGATAATATTGACTTGACCATGTTGAAAGATACCGGAAGGAATCGAGCGGAGCACGTATTTCTTGCCCTCGAATTCCAAAGTGTGACCTGCGTTAGGACCTCCTTGGAAACGAGCCACCACGTCGTAGCGCGGCGTCAGAACGTCTACCACCTTACCTTTTCCTTCATCACCCCATTGTAATCCCAAAAGTACATCGACTTTCATAATTCTTGCTTATTTATTTTTGTTATTTGTTTTCGTTTTTTACGCTGACACGTGGGACAAGTCCCATATACATACAACGAAAAATAGGACGTGCTGAACGCACCATATCGATGCTGACCGATGTGTTTAAGCATCTCAGCATCTTTCACCTCTCGAATCTTGCCACACGAAGTGCAAATCAGATGGTAATGGCTCGTCGAATTTGACCCTACTTTTTCGAAACGATTGCCGCGAGAGCCGAAAGAATGCCGCCGCACCAATCCGCAATCGCACAAAAGCCACATTGTATAATAGACAGTCGAACGACTCACATGATACGAACTTTCCTCCATTTCTTTGCAGAGCGTATCTACCGAAAAATGGTCGTTATGCGAATAAATCATGTCAAGAATAGCAAACCTTTCCGGAGTTTTCCGCAAGTGGTTTTCCTCAAGATACTTTGCTAACTTGCTCCTCGCCATCGAAACAGATTTGTCGTCCGTTGTCATCATATTGCAAAGTTACAAACCAAACTAATATTTTCCAAACAAACGACTACCTTATTACTTTTTGTTATTCAAAAAAGTTTAGTATCTTTGTGTGACCAAATACCAAACCTAATGAAAAAGCGATATTTTCCCATTTGTATTGCAGCATTTGCTATATATTTTTCACAAGTTGTCTCGGCTGAAAGCTTTAGTGTGTTAGCCGACATTCACGTAACGCCGGGAAATGCCAACGAGGCGAAGCTGCGCGAAGCGGTTGCTGAAATTAATGGCAACGACTCGCAATTCGTAATTCTTGCCGGCGACCTTTCCAACGAAGGCAGCGACGAACAATTATATAACATTAAGTCGATTCTTGATGGCTTGACCAAGCCCATTTACGTCATTCCGGGCAACCACGAAAACAACTGGTCGCAAAGCGCGTCCAAAACTTTCCCCGACATCTGGGGCGACGACCGTTTCGTGTTCGAATCGGGTGAATACATCTTTATCGGCATCAACTGTGGTCCATACATGAAGATGGGCGACGGGCATATAAAGCAAGAAGACTTGATTTGGCTTAGAAATGAATTGTCGGCTCGTTGTACGGACGGCAAAAAGGTGGTGTCAATCAACCACTATCCTATTAATGCCGACATCGACAATTGGCAAGATTATGTTGCCATCCTTCAAGATTTTCCGACAATAGTGCACCTATGCGGACACTATCACACTTTCCGCCACTACCAAGGCGGCGACATCGATGCGTTTATGTGCCGTGCGCTCGATATGTCGGGCAAAGGTCTTGGATTCGGATATACTGACATCGACCTCAAAAACGACTCTATTTATCTATACAACAAGGAATTAGGCAAAAATAAAGACCTCAAATTTGCCATAGAGGCAAATGCTCATCACAAGAAGTATAAACCGACCGACACCGAACACTTCGAAATGCCCAAAGGATATAGTATCGTCAAATTGTACCAAGACAGCGCTTCCATTTTCACCCGACTCGGCGTCGACAAACGACATTTATATTTCGGTAATTCGCTCGGAGAAGTCAAAGCCATCGACAAAACGACAGGCAATTTGACTTGGACATTCAAGACCAACGCATCACTCTATTCGCGTCCGGCTGTAACACAAAAGTATATTATCGTACCGACAGCCGACAAGCGCATTATTTGGTGCGACAAGACGACCGGACGCATTATCCGCGAAAACGAGTCGTCGGGTCCTTACGTGGCTGATGGAATCGTCAAAGGCGAATACTTATACCAAGGTGGCTATAAGAAATTCGAATGCTGGAACATTAACACCGGTAACATTGTTTGGCGAAATGATTCATTAGACAATTATTGCCAAGCGGCACCTGCTATAGACGACAAATGCATATACTTTGGCGCATGGGACACATATCTTCGCTGTCTTGACAAACAAACCGGCAAAACCCTTTGGCGTTGGAATAACGGCAAATCGGCAAATATGCTCGGTCCCGGCAACTGCGTTCCGGTTGTTGTCGGCGATAGAGTATTCATCGTTGCCCCCGACCGATATATGACTGCAATAAACAAAAATACCGGAGAAACGATTTGGCGTACCAACTTTGGAACGCAATACAAAGTCAGAGAAAGTCTGGGTGTGACTTCCGACAAGCAATATGTCTTGGCTAAAACTATGGACGGACAGTTACTTGCCGTGAGAAGTGATGCCAATACGCCGGAACCCGCTTTCGTAGTCGATGCAGGTATCGGTTACGAGCACACACCGTGTATTGTGGCTGAACATAATGGTGTTGCCTATATGGGCTCTCGCACCGGTCTCTTAATTGCCATAGACATTAAGAGTCAATCCGTTTTGTGGAAATATAAATTAGGAAATTCCGCACTTAACGGCTTTGAGATTGACAAAGACGGAACAATCTACGCATCGCTCATCGACGGCTCGATTTGGAGCATTAATAAGAAAAAATAAATTATGGAAACTTTACCGAAAGACCCGATAATGCTGTTTAGCGTCATAAACACATATCTTAGAGATAGATACGACAGCCTCGACGCTCTTTGCGAAGACCTGGCTGTCGACAAATCAGAGTTAATCAAAACGCTAAAATTGGCCGGATTCGAATACAATCAAGCGCTGAATAAGTTTTGGTAAAAAGATTGGAGGGCGTATCATCATTGCGATATGCCCTCCGTATCTATTCTTAGTGCTTGAGATATTCCTTCAGCGTTTCTACATAATCCTCGAAGGCACGTCGGCCCTCGTCGGTTACACAACACTCCGTGCGCGGCTTCTTAATATTCGTTTTGCTTTGCGACTAAGTATGTGACCCGGCACGATAAACATTGCCGCAAACGATACTATAAATAGAGGAATAAATACCCAGATGGCAACAGAAACTGCCACGGTCAAATATCCCCACAACAGCAATATATTTCCATCACTTATACTCAAGCGATTCTTTGTTGCTTCGACCATCGCAGTGATGATA
>SFJG01000071.1 GCA_004555955.1 Bacteroidales bacterium
GGCAAAATAGAATCCTTGCTTCTGTTCTACCCTGTGACAAAGGCTTTTGACGATGGTTCGGAATCATGGCAGCACTATGGTAAAGGCTTTGGTCTGGATGCCGAAATTATGGAAGCCTTCAATCGGGCGTACACTCGGAATGTCGACCCGCGGCAGCCGTCAATCAGCGTAGGCTTGTGCAGCGACGACGAAATCCGACAACTGCCAAGAACTTTGTTGATAGCAGCCGAAAGAGATATCTTGTGCGACCAAGGCAAGTCGTTTGCCGATAGAATGGGCGACAAGGCAAAGCGAATAGAATATGAAGGAGTCGTACATCTTTTTATTACCGTTCCCGGACAGCAAACCGCATTCGAACGAGCAATCGCGGATGCACTAACATTTATATATGACCGCACCACTGATTGAATCGTCGACACGCGAGGAGCGTTTGGCATACGTCGTCAATGCTTGGAAATGCCTGCACAACTGTAATCTGTGCGGCAAATGCAATGTGCTCAAAGGTAGAAGCGAAGAAGTGCTTTATGCTGACTACATCGACGGAAAGCGCCAATATATGGACATAACATTAGAAATTAGAAACAATCGTTGAAACTATGATAATCGACACAACCGACATGTGCTCGCACCTTCAGAAGAAGCTGTTCGAACCCGACGGCGTTTATTATCCCATATGGCAAGCCTTGCAGACCGACAAAACGCTGACTGCCGTCGTTCGCAGCCGGCAGTTGCACATCTACCGCAACGGTAAGAAAGTGCTCATTTTGGCCGGCAAAGCCCAGCCAAAGACGATAAGAGAGGACAAACTGCAAGAGTTGATAAGCAAATGAATCGATGGCGATGCGCGTTAGGGATAATCTCGCATTTGTTAAATTGCTAATCTCGTTAACTTAAAAGACTGAAATTTGTGCCGAAGAGCACAAATTTATAGCAGTGTTGTATAATGATGTTATAAAAATTTGTAAAAAAAATCGAACGAAAGCGAAACAAACTAATGAGAAAATTTGTTTTTTTTATATATTTTAGGTAGATTTGCGTGTTGAATATTTGTTTTAGCCTTAAAAGCCAAAATAAAAGCATTATAGAGGAATATAATATTACCATAAATTATTAAAAAATTTGTAAAAGTTTAATCTTGGAACAACTATGGACAAATTTGCAGAACAAAAGAAATTTTCTTCGAGAAAATTTAATGTAACAGTCTCTGTTGCAATGTGTTTGTTAGGCGCCATAGGAGGGGGTGAGATTTACGCTGCTCCTATGCCGCAAGTTGTGGCAACGTCAAAAGCACTTACGACTGTCTCCGGAGTTGTGAAAGACGAGGCGGGTCAACCGATTATCGGTGCCAGCGTCGTCGAAAAGGGAACAACACGAGGCATCTCGACCGATTTAGACGGTAAGTTCACATTTAAAGCCCAACCCGGTTCAACTCTGATGATTTCCTATCTTGGCTACAGTACGAAGGTAGTAAAGGCGGGAGCTAATCTCGACGTTGTTTTGAAAGAAGACAAAGCTCTTCTCGACGAACTCGTAGTTGTCGGTTATGGACAACAAAAGAAAGTCAACCTTACCGGTGCGGTAGCAACTGTCGACATGGACAAGGCTATCGGTTCGCGTCCGGAGGCTGACGTAACTAAGGCGCTTCAAGGCTCTGTGCCGGGTCTTACAGTGCTCTCCAACAGTGGCGACCTTTCGACGGAATCGTCAATCTCGATTCGCGGCTTGGGTACGCTGAGCAACGGTCAAAATTCATCGCCGCTTATCATCGTTGACGGTGTGCCCGTCGACGACCTTTCGCAAGTTAACGGTTCCGACATTGCTTCGATTTCGGTGTTGAAAGACGCCGCATCGTCGTCGATCTACGGTTCGCGTGCTGCATTCGGTGTTATCTTGGTAACAACTAAAGAAGGTAAGAAAGGCGACAAAGTGAAAGTGCAATACAATGCAAACTTCGCTTGGGACCACGCAACTTACTTGCCCGACTACCCCGACGTACCGACCCAACTCAAGTCGGCTATGATGGCGAAAGAGCGTGCCGGCTCTGGCTCTGTAGAGCTCTTCGGTATGTATTTCGACCAACTTTTGCCGTATGCAGAGGCTTGGAAGGAACAGAATAACGGTAAGAAGATTGGCTACGGAGAACTTCGTCCTTACGTCGACGAAAACAACGTGGGCGACTATCGTTTTATCGGTAACCAAGCAATGTACTATGCCGACTTCGACATCCAAGACATTTGGTACAAAAATGCATCACCGTCGCAAACTCACAACGTATCTTTGAGCGGTTCGAGCGGTAGAACGACCTACTATGCATCGTTCGGCTTCAACACCAAAGACGATTTGATGAACTTCAACACGGGCAACCGCAAGAAATGGAACGCACAGTTCAACATGCAAACCGACATCACCGACTGGTTGACAGCAGGAACACGCGTATCATTTGCTCGTAAAGAGGTTTCGAGAGCCGACACTTGGTATAACATCTATCAATACTTGTGGCGCTGGGGTTCGTTCTTCCTCCCGTCGGGCACAATCGACGGCTACGACCCGATGGTAATCTCTATGCAGAAACAAGCGGCTCGCAAGAAAGTAACTACCGACATTGCTCGCTTCAACGTATTTGCTAAAGCCAACATCACAAAAGACCTCTCTTTGAATGCCGACTTTACATACGAAATCGACAATATGAACAGCGGTAGTTCGGACTACACAGTATTCGGCTTCGACTGGATGGGCACATATCCAAAATACAAAGTATCGTCGTCGAACACAGGCACATGGCGCGACAACTCTAAAGCCAACAAGTGGACCGTTAACGCATACGCCAACTACAACAAGTCGTGGAACGAAAAGCATAACCTCAACGTGATGGTCGGTGTCAATGCAGAATCGTGGAAGTTTGACTACTTCTATGCATATCGTCCCGAGCTCTACTCTATGGACCTTCCGGAACTTAGCCTTACCTATGGCGACCGCGCAAAATGGGATATCTCGTCTGACGCCAACGACCGCTCATCGGCAGGTTACTTCGGACGTATCAACTACGACTATCAGGGCAAATACCTCTTGGAACTCAACGGACGCTACGACGGTTCGTCGCGCTTCCCGTCGAACGACCACTGGGCATTCTTCCCGTCGGGTTCTGTAGGCTATCGCATCAGCGAAGAGAAATTCTTCGAGCCTATCAAGGACGTTGTCGACAACATGAAGATTCGCGCATCTTACGGCGAAATCGGTAACGAGGCAGTCGGCGACTGGATGTTTGTCGAAAAGATTAATCCTATTTCGACAGGCTACGTTTATTGGCTTGACGCATCAGGCAATAAGGTTAACCAATTCTCGATGCCGGAATGGGTATCGTCGTCGCTCACTTGGGAACGCATCTCAACCCTCGACGTAGGTCTCGACCTCGGCTTGTTTAACGACCAAATCACTCTCGGCTTCGACTGGTATCAACGCGACACTAAAGACATGTTGGCACCGGGTAAAGCACTTCCGTCGGCAATCGGCGCAGCAAGTCCTTACACCAACGCCGGTCAACTTCGCTCACGCGGTTGGGAACTCACATTGGCACTCCGCCGTCAGTTCACCAAAGACCTTAACCTCTACGCAAACTTCAGCATCGGCGATGCAAAAGTTACTGTAGAGAAATGGAACAACGATACACACTTCATCGGTCACCCGGGCAGCACCTCTTATGCTTATGCAGGACAAACTTGGGGCGACATCTGGGGCTTCGAAACCGAACGCTACTTCACCGAAGCCGACTTCCAAGGCAAGAATGCCGACGGCAGCTGGATTTACGCTCCCGGCGTAGCCGACCAAACAGGCATCCAAACGCAACAATTCGTTTACGGCCCCGGCGACATCAAGTTTAAGGACCTTAACGGTGACGGCGTTATCAACGGTGGCGACCCGAATATGAAGGACGAAAACGGCAACCCGATTCCTGTCGGCACGGCTGAGAACCACGGCGACTTGAAGGTTATCGGTAACCAACTCCCGCGCTACGAATACAGCTTCCACCTCGGTGGTTCGTACAAAGGCTTAGACCTCGACTTGTTCTTCCAAGGCGTTGGCAAACGTGACATGTGGACACAATCGGCATTCGTATTCCCGATGATGCGCGAAGCCGACTTGGCAATCTATGCTCACCAAACAAACTACAACGTTTACAACCCCGAAAACGGTGTAGTAAACATCAACCAAGGCAACGACTACCCCTGCCTCTACCCGGGTAACGAATATTCAGGTAACGTAGTGGGTGTTGCCGGCGAAGGTGGCTGCCACAACTACTATCCGCAAACTAAGTACTTGGTAGATATGTCTTATCTCCGCTTGAAGAATATTACACTTGGCTATACAATTCCTGAAGAATTGACGAAGAAAGCTTACATCCAAAAACTTCGCTTGTATGCAAGTGTCGACAACGTTTGCTGTCTCCACAAGGGTAGCGGCGACCTCCCCATCGACCCGGAAATGAACGCCGGTCAAGGTAGCCTCGGCTATGGTACTTGGGGTCGTACATATCCTATCACAAGGAGCTGGTCATTCGGTTTGCAATTAACATTCTAAAACGATTAAAATCATTAGCATTATGAAAAAATCAATTATATATGCGTTAGCCGCATCAGCATTGGTTCTTACCGGATGTGATGACTTCCTCGACAAAGATATGCGTAGTGGATTTACCAACAATCCGGCATTCTGGAATAACGCAAACAACGTTCAGACTTATCTGAACTCGATGTATGGAGATTTTTCGGGCTACGGTCAAGGCGGTTCCGGCGGTTGGTTCTACTTCAAGAGCTTGAGCGACGACCAAGCAAACCCGAACTTCGACAACTGGGAATTTACAACAATTCCGCAGAAATCATCCTACTGGAGCTCATCGTTCGAAGAAGTACGCCGCGCCAACTATATGATTGCAGGCGTTGAGGCTTCGACTCTCACCGACGACGAAAAAGCCAACTTCCTCGGCATCGCTCGACTCTATCGCGCTTGGGAATACTGGCAACTCGTTCGCTTCTACGGCGATATTCAATGGTTAGACAAAGTGGTGACTTCTCCCGATGATGAAGCTGTCTATGGCGAACGCCTCGACCGCGACCTCGTGGTTGATAAGATTATCGAAGACCTCGACTTCGCTATCGCAAACGTTGCTGCCAATTCCAGCGATAACGCCTTCTCGAAAGACTTGGCACGCGCCATCAAATCTGACGTTTGCCTCTTCGAAGGTACATTCTGCAAATATCGCACACAAGTCGATAACGGCAAAGAGCCGAACCTCGACCGCGCTAAGAAATATCTCAACCTCTGCGTTGCTACCAATGCAGAACTTATGGGCAGATACTCTTTGACGGAAAACTACGGCGATATCTACAATTCGATTAACCTTGCCGGCAACAGCGAAGTTATCTTCTATCGCAACTACAAGCAAGACGTGCAAGGCCATAGCACAGTGGACTACACCACCGGTTCTACGGCACAACGCGGCATCACTCGCGATGCTGTCGAAGCTTTCCTCTTCCGCGATGGTAAGCCTCTTGCTACAACAACTCTCGACAAGAGCGACAAGCCTGAACTCGTTGACGGCAAGCTCTCTATCGGTAAAATGTTGAGCAATCGCGACAAGCGCCTCAGCGTTATCATCGACCCGTATGTATGCCTCGCAGGCTACGGTTGGTCGCGCGACGCAAGCGTAGGTTTGGCGGAAATGACTTCGTCGACAGGCTACACCGTTGCTAAGTACTACTCTGACCAACTCGGCGACGCTTCGACTGCTGTCTACTATCGTCAAAACATCGGTACAGGCTACACCGACGCTCCGCTCTTCTGGCTCGCTGTGATTTACCTCAACGACGCTGAAGCACGCGCCGAACTCGGCACAATCTCGCAAAGCGACCTCGATGCAACTATCAACAAACTTATGGCTCGCGCCGAACTCCCCGGCTTGACTACGACTCCCGCTGCCGACCCGGCTAACAACCACGGCGTTAGCAACCTCCTTTGGGAAATCCGTCGTTGCCGTCGTTGCGAACTTATGACCGACAACTGGTATCGCTATTGGGACCTTATTCGTTGGCATCAACTCGACAAACTCGACAGCAGCAAGTATCCGAACATCAACCTCGGTGCAAACATGGAAGGCATCACCTACGAAGGCAACCTCCAAGGCGGTTATGTTGTGGCTACAGGTGCTACTCGTAAGTTCGACCCCAAATATTATTTGTTCCCTGTTCCGGCTAATGAAACCGGTTTGAACCTCAACTGCTCTCAAAACCCCGGCTGGAAATAATATTTTCTCATAGTTACACACAGAGCCGCGCCCCCTTCGGAGCGCGGCTCTTGTTTTGGTTCAGCCGTAAAACCGGTTCTCTTATATTTATTTAGCAATTTTTCGGCGGTTTTTAGCGGTGTTTTTTTCTAACTTTGCAGCGTTTTTGTTCACTAAAGCAACGCAAAGTTAATTTTTTGTTAAACTTTGTATCGCCATTAACTTTCGGCGGCTTTACGTGTCTACAATTTGTAAAAAGATTCAAGAAGTAATGAAACGAATACTGGTACTATTAGCGGTGGCTGTAAGTTGTGTTATAGCGGTTAGGGCTGCCGAAATATATGGCTATGTGGTAGATAAGGCAGACAGTAGTCCGCTGATAAATGCGTCAATACGTATCCTCAATCAACGCGACAGCGCGTACGTCAACGGTTGCGTAACCGATGTCAACGGGCGTTTTTCGCTCAAAGGATTGTCGCGCGGACGCTATATCGTCGAAGCATCCTACCTGGGTTATCGAACAGCCGGCGTGAACGTTCGCATGGCTGACGCTCGACTGCGTGTCGATACTATTGCGTTGGCAGCCAATACGATAGTGCTCCGAGAGGCGGAAGTTGTCGGTGTAAAAACCGAGGTAAAAGTGGCGCAAGACACTGTGGAATATAATGCCGACTCCTACAAGACGCAGCCCAACGCTGTGGTTGAAGACCTACTGAAGCGACTTCCCGGCGTGGAAGTGGGCAGCGACGGCAAGATTACCGCTCAAGGAAAAACGATTACCAAGATTCTTGTCGACGGCGAAGACTTTTTTACCGACGATGCTAAAGTTGCATCGAAGAACATCCCCGTCGATTTGGTCGACAAATTGCAAGTCATTGACCGCAAGAGCGACCTGGCGCGGCTTACCGGCGTCGATGATGGCGAAGACGAGACCGTAATCAACCTTACGGTGAAAAAGGGTATGAAGCGCGGTTGGTTTGGCAACGTGTTGGCGGGCTACGGCACCGACGACCGATATATGGGTAACTTTATGGTGAACCGCTTCGTCGACAAAAACCAGTTCAGCCTGTTGGGCAATCTTAACAACATCAACGACCCCGGTTTTACCAATCAAGGGGCAGGGCGTTTCCGTCGGTTCGGTGGTATCAACGGTGTCAACTCCGCGCAAAGTGTCGGCATAAACTTTAACGTCGGAAAGTCGAACATATTCCGTGTCGGCGGCGACGTAATGTATTCTCATTCAGACCAAAAGACCATAACTTCGTCGAATAAACAATACATCTTGCAAGATTCCACGTCGCTCGAAACCGCCGACAAGTCGGCACGCGACCGCACGCACAACTTCGTCGGCAACTTCCGCATGAAGTGGGAGCGCGACTCGTTCAATATCTTCGAATTTCGACCAAACTTCAAGGTCAGCGTCAACGACTCCTACAGTAATGAATCGACGGCACTGTTCGGCTACATCGACCGCACAAAGCCGGTCAACGATAGCCAAACATACTCGTCGAGCGATGGCACAAGTTACGACTTGGGCGCGCAAATCGTGTATAATCGCAACTTCAAGCGTCGCCGCGGACGCTCGTTCAGTGCGCAGGTTCAATACCGCTTCAGCAACACCGTCGAAGACGAAACGTCGCAAGCCGTTAACCGCTTTTTCGACGAACTCACCGGTGACGTTTCCGACGAAGACACCTACGACCAATACACCGACAACCATCAATGGTCGAGCCGCATCGGTGCTCGCCTGACTTGGAAAGAACCTATCGGCGACATTAAAAAAGCGCTCTTCTGGACGCTTTCTTACCGAATGAATTACTACTTCAACAACGCCGACAAGCTCGTCTACGACCTCACAAGCATCTACGACCCCGACGAAACAACCAAGGCTCTCGCCGCTCGCGGAATCGTTACAAATCCTGTCGTTGCACGCACCCTTGCCGATGACCTCTCTGCAGACTATATCCTCGACCAAGATCTGAGCAACCGCTTCCGCAACGACCAATTCGACCAGCAAATCCGCGTCGGAATCCAGCAGTCGACAAAGAAATACCGACTCAACCTCGGACTCAGCCTCGACCCCGTCATGATGCGTAGCGAAGACCTCTACAACCCCGCGCGCAACATCCCGTCAAACTGGACGTGGAACTATTCGCCGTACATGCGTTTCCGCTATATGTTTACCAAGCAAAATAGCCTCGGCTTAGACTATCGCGGACGGTCGACTTCGCCATCGATTACGCAATTGCAACCCGTTCTCGATAAGTCGGACCCGATGAAACTCGTTCAAGGTAATCCCTCACTCGTGCCGTCGTTCACCCACAATTTCAACATACGCTACAACAACTACAACCAAGAGTCGCAGCGTAGCATAATGGCAATGGCAAACTTCTCGTTGGTGCAAAACAGCATCGTTTCGCGCACCGATTTCGACGACAAAGGCGTGCAAACTACCACCTACGAAAACGTCAACGGCGCTTGGTCGGCTAACGCAATGTCGATGTTTACCACGCCGTTCAAGAATCGCAACTGGCACTTCTCGAACAACCTGTTCTTGCGCTACAGCCGCACAGTCGGCTACAATAATGGTCTGATTAACCACAGCGGTTCGACGATGCTCAGCGAAACGCCGAGCATAGCCTTCCGCAACGGGTTGGTCGATATCGAACTTCGTCCGTACTACAACCTGCAGGTGGCGCGCAACTCCGTCCAAACTTCCGCCGACCGCAACATCCATACCTACGGCTCAACCTTCAACGCCAACTACTATGCACCGTTCGGGCTCGTACTGTCGTCCGACCTGTCGTATAGCGGCACCAGCGGATACTCTGAAGGCTACGACAACGAGCAATGGCTCTGGAACGCATCTATCGGCTATCAATTCCTCAAAAACAAATGCGCTACGCTGACCGTTAAGGCTTACGACCTTCTCCGTCAGAAACTTAACATCTCGCGAACCGTCACTGCCAACTATATCACCGATAACGAATACAACACCGTGACGCGCTACTTTATGCTCACGTTCGCTTACAAATTCTCCATCTTTGGCAAAGGTTCGTCGGAAAAAGACTTCAACTACGGCGGTTTCGCCCCCGGTCCTGGTCCCGGCGGTCCTACAAGAGCCCCGATGGGTATGCCCGGCCCGCCGCCGAGAATGTAATACCGTTTTTTGAGAACGTATTTTCCCGTCGAGTGGCGTTTTTTAGCCGCGAAACTTTGGCGCTCGAAAAAAATATATTACTTTTGCAACCGCAGAAACGGCGACAGTCTGTTCTGCAAAGCAATTGCGGTAGTGGCTCAGTTGGTAGAGCATTGGCTTCCCAAGCCGAGGGTCGCGGGTTCGAGTCCCGTCTACCGCTCTAAGTTAAAGGGTGATAAATTGCTCATTCTGAGCAAGATGACGACCATAGTCAAGTGTAGTCAAAGCCATAAAAATAGAGCGTGACGATTGTCGCCACGCTCTGTTTTTTTCTGCTTTACGTTGGTCGAATTAAGCTGCTGCTCCTTCTACGCGGTTGTCAACGTAAACTGCATTACCGAACGCAATGATGGGGATGAAGATTATCGGAAGGAATACCATGCCGACAGCACCACCGATGATGCCTGCCACAAAGGCGACCACCATCGCCATCTTGTAGCGACGGAGTGTTGCTTCCTGATACTGTTTGATGTACTCCACAGCATCCAGACGTTTGGTGAGCGATGCCATGAATGCATCATTGTCTTCGAAATGGGGCTTTTGAGCGAGGAAAAGTTCCTCAAGGGCTTTATCTTTGTTCATATCTTCAGTCTTTCTTTTAGTTTGTTGCGTCCTCGTGAGAGTTGCTGCTTGACGGCATCCTCGGAGGATTCTGTGATGGTGGCTATCTCTTTGATGCTGTATCCGTTGAGGTAGAAAAGCGTGATGGCAGAGCGTTCCTTGGGCGGAAGGGTACGAAGGGCGAGATAGAGGTCTTGATGGGCAAAGGAGGATTCAGCAGAGGTATTGCCAATGAGTGTTCGTGCTGCCTCGATGCTCTCCATCGTCCGACAACTCGCCTTGTGGTTGAGGAACGTGTTGTGGGCAATCTTGAAGAGCCAAGAACGGAACTTTCCCTTGTCCTGATACCCTGCAGAGGAGAGGTAAGCCTTGACCAAAGCATCTTGTGCCAAGTCGTCGGCATCATCCTTCTTGCCACAGCTGAGAGCAAGCAAGAAGCCTCTGAGTGCCTCCTGCTCACGCTCAACGTGGGTGATGAATTCTTCTCGTGTCACGGGTTAAGCCTGTTGGGACAGTTGACGTTCTTCTGCTTCAATCTCTTTGGCGAGCATCTTCTTCGCTATAAAATAGTTGATGAAGAAAGCAATGCCTACGGCCAGAATAATTGAACCAAACACAGTAGCCACCACTGGGTCATCTGCAT
>SFJG01000169.1 GCA_004555955.1 Bacteroidales bacterium
TTGCCGATTTGGCGCGTCGTTCAAAAAGTGGTGTCGAAAAGGTCGGAATGTCTTTTGAGATTGCGAAGCGATATGATAGTGTGCGACGGTATATGCGCTTAGCACGTATATGAAATTGACGCAAAGAGGTGCGACAGGATGGAGCTTCGTACGGGCGATGAAATAGCGGGGAAATATCGCATAGTATCGAGATTAGGGGGGGGCAATATGGGTTCGGTTTACGAAGCCGAACACATCTACATGCCCAAACGCTTTGCGATAAAGGTTCTCCACAGCGATGTTGCGATGAAAGAGACGAATGTCGACTTTGGCGAGCTCGCGTCGGGCGAGCTCTATTTTGTGATGGAGCGGCTCAATGGCGAAACGCTGACGCATCGACTCAGTGCCGTGGGGCGTTTGTCGCCTCTCGATGCCTCGTTCATCATGCGTCAGCTCTTGAGCGCCCTCCAATGTGCCAGCGAACACGGCGTCGTCCATCGCGATGTGAAACCCGATAACATGATGTTGACGACGAAAAATGGCGCCGCCAATATCGTCAAATTGTTTGATTTCGGCATTGCTCACGTCGATCCCGTGCCTGGGCGCGAAGGCGGAACGCTCACCCATGCCGGTGAAATCTATGGCACGCCTCAATACATGGCTCCGGAGCAAATCGTCGGCGATTGCGAAATCGATGCGCGCGCCGACCTCTACGCCGCCGGTTGCGTCTTCTTCGAAATGCTCACCGGCAAAACCGTCTTTGTCGGCGCCAATTACGTCGAATTATTCCACTGCCAGCTGAGCGAAAAACCGCCTCACATCGACGATTCCATCGATCAACACGAAAAATTCGATGCGATCGTCCAAAAACTCCTCGAGAAAGACCCGGCCAATCGCTACCAAACGGCTGCCGACGCCATTGCCGACCTCGACAAAGTCATCATCTCGCTTTCGGGCAATCCGCTCGAATTCGTCACATCGGTCATGGGTGGGCAAGTTTTGTCGCCATCACAAGAAATCGATCGAAACATTGCCGCACGTGCCGTTCAAGCCGCTCAAAATGCCCAAAATGGCGCGGAAAATACGGCTCATTCGGCGGCTACTGCCGTCGGCGTCGCACCCGTGACGCAAGAAGCAATGGCATCTGGCGCCGATCAAGCCAATGCGAGCGATAAACAAGCCACCGCAGGGGCAAATCAAGCCAACGACGCCGATCGCTCGGGGCTCGATGCCGAAGAAACGCTCAAACCGGCCAAAGGCAAACCCGATCTCCGAAAGATCACCATCACCATCACCGATCCGAAGGCGCTCGCCAGTTCGATTACGGCAGATATCAAAAACCTCATTCCGAAAGACATCAAAGCCGACCTGCGAGCGGCGATTCCCAAAACCGAGGGCGGAAAACGCGGTCTCATCGTCATCGTCGCCGTCTGCGTCATCGGCGTTCTACTCGCTCTTGCCCTCATCTTGGCATTTAATAAGGTGTTATTTGGCCCGGGCGGCGACACGGTCGAATCGATCGACGACGATACGGGCACGGTCATCTACCAAGAGGCGCAAAAAGCGGCCAGCTCGAAGCCTCAACCCTATAATTACGATGAAAAATACAAAATTTCGTACGACAGCGAGCTGAGCAAAGACCAAAACGTCGTGTCGGCGGCCGAGAATTTGTTGGCCGGAAACTACGATCAAGCGCTCGTATCGCTACAGGCGGTGAAATCGACTTATATGCCGCACCCGAATTTCAAGCGCCTCTATCTCGTCGCACTCTACAGCGTGAAAAAAGCCGACCGCGACTACGACGAAATCTATACCGTGCTCGTCGACTTGCTCAAAGTCGTTCCCGACGCGTCGCGCAATCCATCGGTTGCAGAAATCGTCTACGATTTCATGAATTCTCGCGAACAATACAAGCGCATGACGGCGCTATTGCAAGAGCACATGCCCGTAACCGAAATCGCTCGACTCATCATATCGTCGCCATTCGATCGCTACGAAGTCCGAAAAGAACGGCTCTTGGCGACATACGACGCCATGGATACATCGCGCGTTCCAAAATGGCTCAAAACGGGCGTCGCCA
>SFJG01000072.1 GCA_004555955.1 Bacteroidales bacterium
TCAAGGAATAAAAGTGTTTGCCCGGGCTTAATTGATGTACCGTAGATTGCGGATATTTGAGGAACGATACGTTTTACGTCCAAGTCGTCATCGAATAGAATTTTGTATTTAGGTTGCTTTTCAAAGTTTATCTCTACAAAAGAATCAAACTTTTTAGATAGTTCTTTAACGGCAGTCGATTTTCCGACTTGTCGGGCTCCTCTAAGCAACACCGGCTTGTGGGTATCTCTTGATGCCCACTCCGATAGATAGTTGTCGATTAGTCGTTTGCAATACATATATTATCCTCTATTTCAGCGTCCAAATATAGTGAAATGAAATTATCCAAACAAATAATTCGGCGAAAAATGAAAAAATCCAAACAAATAATATGCTGTTTTTTGCAAAAATCCAAAGAAATAATCTGAAATGCGCGTCTGAGAGCGTTTGCCATGGAGCGTTTAGCGTTTGTCGGTCATCTTTTATCGTCCGACTTATCCTACTGCATCTCGCCTGCCAAAACGTCGTCGGCGTATCTCCGGCAAAATCATGCATCCGTCGTGTGGCGGTGCAGTCCGTCGGACGGTAAAAATTTTGTTACAAATAACAGAAATATTGATTCAAAGGCACGACGTAACTATCTGTTATATAACATAAGAAACAAAATTACAACTTTCTGAAACGATTTTTATAGAGTGGGGTGGCGTCTGTTTCCTAACTTTGAACAAGCAAAAAGCGACAATGCCTTAAAATGCATTCTGTACCTTAAAATAATGTTACTAACTAAAACCAATACTTTAATGTATGCAAGTCAAAAAATTAATTTTTAGTCTATGCTTCCTTTGCAGCGTATTCGGCCTGATGGCTCAAAACGCAATAACCGTCAAGGGAACCATTACCTCAAAATCCGATGGGGAGCCGATTATCGGCGCTTCCGTAGTGCAAACCAATAGTCCCAATGTAGGAACGGCAACCGACCTCGATGGCAATTTCGTACTCAAAGTTGCCGATGGTTCAACTATTACCGTGTCTTATATAGGCTATAAGTCAGTAACCGTCAAAGCAGCGCCGACAGTCAACATCGAGTTGGTCGAAGATGCTCAGATGATGGACGAACTCGTCGTTACCGGTTATACCACGCAACGTAAGAAAGACCTTACGGGAGCGGTTTCGGTGATGAATCTGAAGAATCCGTTGAGTGAATCCAACCCGAATATGCTTGGCAGTATGCAAGGTAAGTTGGCAGGTGTACAAATTATCACCGACCAAGCGCCGGGTAGCGGCGGCACAAGCATTCGCGTGCGCGGTATGAGTACGGTGAACGGCAACGACCCGCTTTACATCGTCGACGGCGTTCCGACTACCGAAAACCTAAACTCAATCAACCCCGCCGACATCGAGTCGATTCAAGTGTTGAAAGATGCCGCTTCTGCGTCAATCTACGGCTCGCGTGCGGCTAACGGTGTTATCATTATTACTACCAAGAGCGGTAAAGGCGACAAGTTGACTGTCAACGTAGGTTACTCTTGCAGCGTCAGCACGCCGATAAAGACTTACGATATGCTTAGCGCAGAGCAATGGGGCGAAGCATATTGGTTAGCCAACAAGAATGCCGGTCTGAAGCCGAGCCATCCGTTCTACGGCAACGGCGACACACCTCAACTCGTTGAGTATCTCGATGCCGACGGCCTCGTTCGCGCTTCCAACACCGATTGGCAAGACCAAGTGTACAGCAACAGCGTTACCCACAACGTGACAGCAACAATTACTAACAGCGGTTCGAAAGGTTCGATGATGTTCTCCGGTAACTTTATCGACCAAAACGGTTTGATGGACTATACGTTCTATCGTCGTTATTCGGCACGTATGAACTCCACTTACAACATTTGCGATTACGTGAAAGTTGGCGAAAACTTTATGGTGGCACAATGGAACAATCGCGGTTACGGCACAAATAACGACCGCGGTATCCCGTTCACTGCAATGCGTCAGCATCCGGCAATCCCCGTGCGCGACTCTAACGGCAATTTCACCAACCCGTTGGCTCTCTGTGCAAGCGATATTGCCAACCCGGTTCACGAACTCTATAACGGTCGCGACAACAGCAACCAGAGCTGGCGTATCTTCGGTAACGCCTACTTGGAAGTTTATCCCGTCAAAGGTCTTACGTTGAAGAGCAACATCGGTATCGAGCACATCCAATTCTTCAATCGTACGCTCAACCGCAAGATTCAGGAGTCGGACATGAACAGCATGAGCCGCGGCTTCGGTCAAGGCGACACTTGGACATGGACCAACACTGCAAACTATAACTTGACAGTTAAGAAACACAACTTGAACGTGTTGGGTGGTGTAGAAGCAATCTCCTACAAATATGAAAACCTCGACGCATGGCGCAGCCAATATGCGTTCGAAGACGACAACTACATGAACCTCGACTCCGGCGAAGGCACGCAAACCAATGGTGGCGGTTGCGCTGAATGGGCTTTGTTCTCGCTTTTCGCAAAGGCAGACTACAACTATGCCGACCGTTACCTCCTTTCGGCAATTATCCGTCGCGATGCCACTTCGCGCCTCTACAAGGATAACAACTCGGGCGTATTCCCCGCATTCTCCGGTGCATGGCGCTTTACAAATGAAGAATTCTTCCCCAAAAACGATATCCTTACTGATGGTAAAGTTCGTATCGGTTGGGGTCAAAACGGTAATGCCGCTATCAGCAACAACTATGCATCCTACAGCACATATGCTTACAACCTCGGTAGCGGTGCATACGACCTCTACGGCACAAATGCCAACACCGTGGCAGGTATCATCGCAGCGACTACCGGTAATCCTGATTTGAAATGGGAAACAACCACTCAAACCAACGTCGGTTTGGATTTCGGCTTGATTAACAACAGCCTCAGCGTGAGCATGGACTACTACATCAAGAAGACCAAAGACATGCTTACCATTCCGCCGACACTCTCCGTAGAAGGCGAAAACGCAGCCCGTTGGATGAACACCGGCGATATGGAAAACAAAGGTTTCGAACTTACCATCGACTACCGCAGCCCGGAATACGGCGACTTCTCTTGGGGCGCAAACCTCAACTTGTCGCGTTACAAAAACAAACTTGTGAAGTATAACAATATGGTGAAAAACGTTGGTGGCGACGTTCGCCTCATCGAAGGCGAGCCCATGGGCGTCTACTATGGCTACGTTGTTGATGGCATCTTCCAAAACAAAGACCAAGTAAGCAACCACGCAATCCAACAAGGCGCCGACGTTGGCCGCTTGATGTATCGTGACATCGACGGCAACGGCGTTATCAACGACAAAGACCAATGCATCATCGGCGACCCGAACCCCGACTTTACCGCAGGTCTTAACCTCGACCTCCGTTGGAAAGGCTTCACGCTTAGCGCATTCTTCACCGGCGAATTCGGATTCGACGTTTACAATACCACAAAACGTCAGCTCGACTTTATGAGCTCCGGCATCATCTCAACCAACCGTGGTGTCGACATTCTCAACGCTTGGTCGGAAACCAATACCAATTCTTCGATTCCGGCAATCTCCGTTGTCGACAACAACAACGAAATGCGCATGTCGACCTACTACGTAGAAGACGGCACATACGTCAAGATGAAATACCTCAAATTGCAATACAGTTTCCCGACCAACATCTTGAAGAAAATCAAGGCTGAGAGTCTGAACGTATATGCACAGGTAGAAAACGTATTTACGGCAACCGGCTACAGCGGCTTGAATCCCGAACTTCCTCTTGGCGGCTACGGCGCACGCATCGACAACGGTCCGTACCCGACACCGCGCACTTACACCTTCGGCGTAAATGTTCAATTCTAACAATTATCCAACCAGAAAAATTACAGATATGAAAATTTTTAGATATATAAAGAATTTGTCGGTAGCGTCGTTGGCAGTGGCTGCTGTTGCTATGGTTAGCTCTTGCGAAGATATGCTCGACAAAAAACCGACCGGACAATTTACGGCAGACCAAATCGATGAGTCGGCAATCGAAGGCCTTATGGCAGCGGCTTATGCCGGCTTGGAGGCTCACTATTTCGGCAACAACGAGGCTTTTGCCGGCCCGTCGACCAACTGGATTTTCGACGTGCGCAGCGACGACGCTTATAAAGGCGGTGGCGGTGTGTCGATGGAGGGTAACATCCACCAACTCGAAATTTCCAACCTCACCAGCGACAACGTGTCGAACCTCAATAAGTGGCAAAACAACTATTTCGCCATTTCGCGTTGCCACCAAGCAATGAACGCTATCTCGGAGTCGAGCGTTGAAGGTAAAGAGGCTTATTTGGCTGAATTGCGCACGCTTCGCGCTTACTACTATTTCGACTTGATTCGCATTTTCGAGCGTATACCGTACATCACTGAAAAATCGGATGCCAAGACTGTTCGCTTCGACGAATTTACTCGCGACGAAATCTTCGGCTTCATCAAAGATGACCTCAAATATGCGTGGGAGAACCTTCCCGAGTCACAAGTTGCAGCAGGTCGTGCCAACAAATTTGTTGCAGCCGCTATAATGGCTAAAGTTTGTGCTTTCACTTCCGATTGGAACGACGTGATTACTTACAGCGACTACGTTATCAACAGTCATAAGTACGAACTCTACAACAATTATCTCGACATGTCGAAGATAGAGTTCAACAACCAAAAAGAGTCGATTCTCGCCATCCAATGCTCGACAGCCAACAACAATGCTCATATCAACTGGTCGAACCTGTTGAATACGACATATTCCGACGGCAACCTCTTCGGTAGCGGCGACGACTTCTTCCTTGCAAGCCAGAACCTCGTCAATGCCTTCCGCACCGACGAAAACGGTCTTCCGTATCTCGACACGTTCAACGACGTCAACGTCACTTCCGACTACGAAGGCAACGTCGACCCGCGTTTGGACTTCACCGTCGGTCGTATCGGATTCCCCTTCCGCGGACATATATACACCAAAGGTTGGTGCCGTGCTTACGACGTCTATGGCGAATATTCGGGCAAGAAAGGTCTTATCGACCCGTCTTCGACGGATATGGTACAAGGTTGGCCTTGGGGCGCTTCAGCTCTCAACTTCTGCCTGATTCGCTACGCCGACATCCTCTTGCTCAAGGCTGAGGCTTTGATTGAAACAGGTACCGACCTCGACGCTGCTCGCCAACTCATCAACCAAGTACGTGCGAAAGCCGCACGAAGCATCGATGGTGCTTATTCGCCTGTTGAACTCAACCCGATGAAAGCAAACTACGAAGTCGGTCAATATCCCGCAGCCGGCTGGACTCAAGAATACGCTCGCAAAGCCGTTCGTATGGAACGTCGTCTGGAATTGGCTATGGAAGGTCATCGTTGGTTCGACCTCGTTCGTTGGGGCAACGTAGTGGAAACTATGAACAAATATTTCCGCAGTGAGCAAGTGCTTCGCCCATATCTCGAAGATGCTACAATGACTAACAACGAAATCTTCTTGGCTATTCCTCTCTCGGAAGTGCAAAATTCAGGCGGTCTTTATGAATAATACCTTAAAATAGAAAAGATTATGAACGCTATAAAGAAAATAGGCTTATATGCCATAGCTGTAGTAGCCATGATAATTACGATGGCATCGTGCAGCGACATCGAATATCCCAACGCACCGCAACGTCCAACAGTCAGCGACCTTAAATACACGGTCGACGGCCGTAGTGTGACTTTGACATGGACACTCCCTCAACGCGACGACATCGTCGGCGTGCAAGTGGTGGCTAACAATACCGACGCAGTCGACCTCGAAGGCGCTGCAACCTCTTACTTCGTAAAACGTGCTATTGCCGGCGAAGAAATTTGCTACACCGTGAAAATTAAATATGCCGACGGAACCGTTTCCGAGGGGCAAACCGTGCGTTTCATCGTTGAGGCTGTTCCCGCTAAGATTGGTTACTTAATCAGTTATAACAGCGTCGACGAAATCGAAGACGACGACGAGCAGGCTTCGGCACGTTGGTTCCAAGCAAATGTGCCCAACGGCGTTGTCTTGACTCCGGCTGACTTGTTCGGCATCACGCCCGACGACTATTCAGTGATTATGATTCACGTCGACCGTACGTTTATCGGTGTGGGCTACGACCGTCTTCCCGCTTCGTTGATTTCCGCCGAAACTATAGGCAACCTCCGCGCATTCCTTAAAGATGGCGGTAACATCTTCCTCGCCAACCACGCTACTCAGTTGGTAGTGCCGTTGGGTCGTATCGATGAGAAATATGCTCCCCGCCTGTTTGCCGACGGCGACGGTGGCGACGGTACCGACATCTGGACAATCAACGCAAATATCGGTATTGGCGTTTACGACCATCGCAGTCACCCCGTGTTCGACGGTTTGGCAACAAGTAACCAATTCGCTCACGAAACTTTCCCGTTCATCGGTCCGGGTCGTCGCGAAGACCACAACTGTATGTGGGACTGCAATGCTTACGGCTTCGACGGCAATCCTAACGTGATTTTCTCGTTCGAAACGGCAACAACGTCGATTGTCCTTGCTACTTGGGGTCAAGTTACCGACTTCTGCTGCGCAGGTATGGTTGAATTTGTTCCGACTACCGACTTTAACGGTCGCATAATCGCTTGCGGTCTTGCTGCTTACGAATGGAATCAAAACAGCAATCCCAACGAATATCAATCTAACATCGAGAAATTCACAACCAACGTGTTGAATTATTTGAGTAAATAGTGTATTTTTGGGGGATAGGGGTCGGAGGGCTTCCTGCCGACTCCTTCCCTTAATTATTACAAGCAACGAGCAAATCAAATGAAAAAAATAATATTGACATTGGCTGCAGCAGTCGCAACGGCGAGCGCCGGTGCTGAGGTCGTTGCTCACTTTCCGATGGAGGTGAACAACCGCGCGGTGACCGAAACCGTTAGTGGTACGGCTGTGTCGGTGACTGCGAAAACCGCTCCCGAGCAGGTCGACGGCGCCGTAGGCGGCGCATTGCGCTTCGACGGGTGGTCGACGTATGTCAGAACGCCGTTAGACCTGTCGAAGGTCACTAACGGGCTGACGTTTTCGCTTTGGTGTGCCATCGAGACCTATCCGATGATGGTGACCGGTTGGGCGGAAAACCTCTACACCGACCTTGCGGGTAACCTCGACGAAACAGCCAAGACCGGTTTCGGTTTCCAATTGAGTTCGCAAGGCGACTGGCGCTTTAAGTGCTATATGGGCGGCTGGGAGGTTGCTGTCGATGCTCCTGCCAAATTGCCTAAATATGCATGGAATAATTTGGTTGCGGTAGTCGATGGTGTGGCAAAGAAGGCTTATCTCTACCTCAACGGTGAGTTGGTGGCGTCGGGAAAGGCGCTATCGACGATGTCGATAGGCACTGCCGATTTTATCATCGGCAAGCAACAGGCTGACCTGTTCTGCGACCGATTCTTGATAAATACGTTCAACGGCATTGTCGACGAAGTGACAATCGAGAATGTTGCCAAGACGTCGGACGCAATTGCGGCACAAACACCGGAACACGCAGTCGATTTGTCGATTCCGGAATCTCGCTTTGCCGGACATATCCTTCGGCCGACGTTCCACGGCATGCCCGGCGCTTGCTGGACAAACGAGCCTCACGGTTTGGTGAATTACAACGGCAAATGGCACATCTTCTTCCAAAAGAATGCTAACGGACCGTATATGGCGCGTCTGCATTGGGGTCACATCTCGAGCGACAACTTGTGTAAGTGGAAAGAGGAGAAAATCGCCATCGACCCGGCAGAATGGTACGACATCAAGGGCTGCTGGTCGGGTTGCACATTCACCGACGACTTCTTGACCAACGGCAAGCCGAACATCTTCTATACGGCTGTCGACAACGGTCGCGCTCGCATCTGCCAAGCCATGCCTAACGACGACGGGCTTATCGAATGGACCAAAAGTGACCGCAACCCGGTGATAGACGGTCGCCCGAGCGGCTTGACCGACGACTTCCGCGATTGCTTCCTGTTTACCAACAATTCGAAGTATTATATGATTGTGGGCAGCAGCCAAAACGGATTGGGTGTTGCCACCCTTCATCGCTACAATACCGGAACGAAAGCCTGGAGCAACGACGGCTCGCTCTTCTTCAAGACCGACAATGCCAATCAGGCAGGCACGTTCTGGGAAATGCCCAACGTCACGCCGATGGGCAACGGCAAGTGGCTCTTTACGTGCACGCCGCTGGGCACGGGAGTAGGCGTCGAAACGCTCTATTGGGTAGGAACTATCAACGACGACGGCACGTTTGCGCCCGACGCACAGTATAAAGGCGCTCCCGGCAAGGTCGAACTCGACGGCTTCAGCCGCGACGGCTACGGCTTGCTTTCGCCCTCGGTAGCCATCCACGACGGCAAGGTCGTTGCTATGGGCATCGTGCCCGACAAACTTCCCGGCAGCGACAACTACAACCTCGGCTGGGCGCACAACTATAGCCTGCCTCGCGAGTGGACGCTTGCCGACGACGGTACGCTGGCGCAAAAGCCTTACGAAGGTCTTAAAGATATGCGAAGCGCAGTGGCTATGAGCAAGTCCGACTTCGACTTGAACGGCACGATGGCACTCGACCCGGTTTCGGGACGTCAAGTGGAGGTCGTCGGCGAATTTGTTGTCGGCGACGGCTCTGAATTCGGCTTCAACTTGTTCTGCAACGGCGATAAAAAGGCAAAACTTTGCTACAACACGTCCGACAATACATTGACATTCGACTTCGTCAACGTCAGCCGCTTGGTCAACGATGGCGGCGTCTACAATGCATGCTATTCGAGCACGGTGCCGCAAATATTCTCGCGCGGCGATGTGGTGAAGATTCACGCATTTGTCGACCATTCGATAGTGGATATCTTCTTGAACGACCGTTGGGCTGCTTCGGTGAGAATCTTCCCGACAAATGCCAACGCCAAAGGCGTTGAGGCATTCTCGACAGGCACAACGAAGGTGAAGAGCCTCAATGCGTGGATTCTCGACGAAAACCTTGGTGGCGTGTCGGCTCCGACAGCAAATGACGCCTTAGAGAATCTGCAGGTTTTTACGCGCGGCTCGCAGCTGGTCTATAAAGGCTGCCCGACCGGCTCGGTAGTTTCTCTCTACACGATGTCGGGCATGAAAGTCTTTGAGCAACCGCTTGTTTCTGTCGACGGATGCATCGACCTCGACTGTGCAAGGGGATTCTACGTGGCTGTGTTGTCGAGTCCTATCGGTCGTAAAAGTTCGAAAGTTGTGGTTCGATAATTAAGTGTTTCCGAATAAAACAAATCCAAAACATATGAAAAGTCTTATAAGAGTATTTTTTATTGCGTTTGCGGTAATTTTAGCCTCGAGAGCGACAGCCGCCGACGGTGTTGAATTGCGTTATCTGGGCCAGGGTCATTCGATACTGACGCCGAAAAGCGGAGAGCGCTACATTATGCTTCCCGTGCAAGAATCGTGCGCCGAATCGCGTATAGTTATCTACAACAATAATAATGTAAAAGAGACGATTTTCGTGCGTCTTGCAAACGACAAGGTCGACTATAGTGTGCCTTACGAAGTGAAGGCGGGCGATGCTCTCTACATCCACACTCCGACCGGTGGCGAAAGCGAGTCGCTACACAAAACCGGCGAAACGGCAGTGTGGGCAAAACAAGTGCGCATGGCAGACAGTTATGATTTTGCCGAGGAGCCTCATCGCCCTGCATACCATTTTGCGCCTTCTTACGGATGGATGAACGACCCGAACGGTATGTTCTACAAGGATGGCGTCTATCATCTTTATTATCAATACAATCCCTATGCGTCAGTGTGGGGCAATATGAGTTGGGGTCACGCAACGAGCACCGATTTGGTACACTGGAAACATGAGCCGGTGGCTGTTACGCCCGATGCGTTAGGCACGATTTTCAGCGGCTCGGCAGTTGTCGATGCCGACAATACGTCGGGACTCGGCGCCGGAACGGTCGTTGCTTTCTATACGTCGGCAAGCGAGCGCCAAATGCAGAGCATGGCTTACAGCACCGATGGTGGCAAGACGTTTACCAAATATGCCGGCAATCCGATTGTGACGTCGCACGTTCCGGATTTCCGCGACCCGAAAGTTATTTGGCATGAGCCGACTCGCCGTTGGGTGATGGTGCTTGCGGCAGGACAACAGATGCAGTTCTACTCGTCAGCCGACCTTAAGTCGTGGACCTACGAGAGCGCATTTGGCTTGGAGGTAGGCTGCCACGAGGGCGTTTGGGAGTGTCCCGACTTGTTCGAACTCCCTGTTGAGGGTACCGACCAAAGTCGTTGGGTGCTTATCTGTAACATCAATCCCGGCGGACCTGCTGGCGGCTCGGCAACGCAATATTTTGTCGGCACGTTCGACGGTCATCGGTTTGTGGTCGACGAGCCGTGCGCAACGAAGTGGATGGATTGGGGTCGCGACCATTATGCAACCGTTACGTGGAGCAATGCTCCCGACGACCGTCGCATAGCCATTGCTTGGATGAGCAACTGGCAGTATGCCGCTGTTGTGCCTACTCGCGCTTTCCGCAGTGCAAACAGCATTCCTCGCGACTTGAGTCTTTACTCTTACAACGGCGACATCTACCTCAAGTCGGCTCCT
>SFJG01000009.1 GCA_004555955.1 Bacteroidales bacterium
CATTGCGGCAATGAGTTGCGACGACTCGAGTGAGTTCATCATCCGGAACGATGCATTGCAGTAGTCAATCGGATTAAGCAGCTCGGTGCTTTTGCGAATCTCGTTGAGCGGAACGCTGACGAATAACGTATCCGAATACAGATATCCCATATTGTCGAAGAAGGAGCTTGGCAGATACCCTGTATGAAGCTGTTTTGAATCTAAAAAATTGTCGGCATAGGAGCAAAGAAGGATGGCGGTGGCATAATCTTTCTGCCGCCAAAGCGTAGGAACCCAGTTGGCGTAGATGACGTGTTGCAACACAGCATCCCACCTACGGGCATCGGGCGACAAAATGTCTATCTTACTCTCAATCCAGCGCAGGTCGGCGAGCAGCTTGCCTCGACGCCCGAGTGCGCCGTCGACTTTCATGCGATATGAGCGGGCATGTTCGCGGAATTCAGCAGAGGAGAATTGCGACCGCAAGGCGCGAGCTATGTGGCTTGCGGCTTTGGCGTAGTCGCTGTGGAATTCTCCAGCCTCGTAAGCAAGATAGAACTCCCAGTCGCCGCGGTTGCGTACCTTTTTGCCGCGAAGCACCTTCTCTGCCACCGGCTTTACGGCGCAAAATCGTGCGGAGTCGTCGGAGCAATACTGGATGTATGACATCAGTTCGGCGTTGTCGGGATTATAGTCTGCCATAACAGCCACGGCGTCGGAATCCGGGTTGATGATTGAGCCGAAGTCGCCTGCATGTATGAAGAACCGGTTTGCCTTTCGGGTATCGCCGAGCCGCGCCCAGCAACCTGCCACATACTTCATTGCCATACGCTTGAGCAGATTGCTCTCGGGAAAATCGCGGAAATATTTGTCATAACTGTCGACGCACTCGGCGTATTTCCGTGCGGCAAACAGCGCTCTGACAAGCTGCAAAGCGTAGCGGTCTTTCAGACGCGTACCCCCGTAGACTTTGCACGTTTTGATAATGTCGTCGAATTCGCCGTTCTCATAGCATCGGTGTTCCGGGTAGTACCAGGGCGATTCAACCTCGCTGCGCCGGTACTCCAACGCTTTGGCTGTGCTGATAAACTCTTCGATTTCTAAGTCGTTGGTATTGCGAAGATATGCGCTAAAACGGTTGCCGGGGCTGCAATTGTCTGTGTAGAGCACCTCGGCAATGTCGGCGGTCGGAATCGCGGGCGACGTGAGTTGCTGCCACAGCCGAAGATTCTCGTTGCGTTCAAACTCGACAACGCCGCAGCCTTTGACAGGCGACGTGAAAAACGCCGGCTTCGGGATGCAGGGAAAGAAGGGACCGCAAGCCCGAGCGGTCGTCGTGGCGATAAGCATTGCCGCCAGGCAACTAATTATCGGTAGAGTATAATTTTTCGATTTCATCGGTTGAGTATTTTGAAAGGTTTTGTTGGTCGAGATGATAGAGAATGTTGCTGTGCGGGCGGCGACCGAGGTGACGCTCTACGGCATCTTTTACGATGCGAACGTCGTCGAAAGTCGATGCTTCGGTGCGAATGACGTCGCCCTTGCGAATTACTTTGTTGTTATATATCACGTCGCAAATTGCACGATGGCAGTTTGTGCCCGCAGAAACGAAGTGCGCCGTATCGACTACGTTAACTCCGTTCAGCAGCCCGATAAATCGCCCTTGGCGAAACAGCAGTTGCCACGAATATGTGGGATATGCCACGTCGAGATGCAGCGGATAGTCGTCGAGCCGGCTCAGATACGGCTCAACGTCGTCGATGTCGATAATGGAGTTGCGAGCGTTCGGGTCGCTGAAATTGCCGGTATTGTACACCATCAGCACGCCATAGTCGACGGGCGGCGCCTGCCGCGAGAGTTGGTGCAAGCGTATGGTCGAACTCAGCGACCACAACAGACTACGCTGCGCAATCTGCGAGCGTGTGGAGTCGCACAGCGCAAAAAACGATTGCTCGGTCGACGTCGTCCAGTCGCAGTCGAGTTGAAGCCCTTCGACATTGGCAAATTCATTATAGCTACACATCCGTCGCACGCGCTCGACAATCAGTCTTGCCAAAGTGCCTTCCTCGCCTTTCGTCGCCTTAAGAGCCTCGACGGTGACGTAGACCACGGGCACTATTCGCTTTTTCGAAAAAAATTCAGTCGTTTCATAATAGTCCCCCAAGATGCGCACCGACGCATTGGGCACCACAGCGTTGAACATCCCGGCTTTATTGCTCTCCGACGTTACGTCGAACATACGCAGATAAATGCGGTCGACCTTGTGACGAGACATGAACACATAGTCGGCGGTATCAAATTCGAGAACGGTTTTCCAATAATAGACGCCATTACCCTCCTCGTGGGTAAATTCTTTGTCGCTACCCGACCGGCACGAGCAAATTGCCGCAAGAATAAAAAACAGAATCAGTTGTTTCATTTGTATCGTAAATATTTTCGCAAATATGGCGATAAAAAAAAGCTCGGCAAAGCGATTTGCCGAACTATGTATGAAATACCGTCTACGCTGTACGAAACAACCGATTGCTAACAGTTGCTACTCACGCTTGCCGGCATTGATGACCAAACTCACCGTCAAGCCGAAACTGTTATACCCGCGTCGCGCACAGTCGAACATCATTTAAATTGTATATATGTTTACGTCGGTTAGCGCCAGACGATGTAGTTGACGTTTTCGAAGGGAGGTGCCGATTTTTCGCCGTAGTCTGTACGGATGCCATGCGAATCGACGGCAAAGCCTGCCGACGACGAGCCGACAAGGTAGATGGCATTCGTTATGCCCATATCGACGAGAGTTTGCGAAAAGTCGTGGTACGACATAGCGATGCGGCTCATCACGACCACCGTTGCGCCGCGCCATTCGGCAAGCGCTTTGCGAAGCGAGTCGCCTCGCGGCTTGTTTTCTACTATCTGATTGCCTACCACCAGCGGGAATTGGCGGAAGAAATAGCCGCCCGACTCGATTGCTTTTTCGAACAACGGCGTGGCGTCGGCAACGCCTATGGTAATCGTTCCATCGATAATGGCGCAGAATCCGGTTTTTGCCTTACCTCGGCTGAGCAAATTGCCTTCGACAACGAATGCGCCGACGATTCCGCCATTATCGCTGCGAATATCGGCTGCCTGCATTGCCAACACGACATCTTTGCTTTGCAGCACGTCGGCTCCGACATGGAGTGACGGTACGGCATCGTGCGGAGTCAGCACGACGAGGGGCACTCTGCCGACGACGGTATCAAGTATCTCGACATAGCCTTTCTTATGTAATACGACTTCGTCGCTATTAGAAGCGCCTTCGGTCGTCACAGCCAGGCTTTCCTGCTCGGTAGTGTCGTCGCTGCTACGCCAAAACAAAAGCCATACAACCGCTACAATTATCGCTACAACGATAGCAACGCAGCCGACGCGCCCCCAAGGCGATTTTTTCGAATCGCCGGAATCCGGTTGGGAGGGACTTTGTATACCGTTTACACCGCGCGAAATAATTCTTATCTCGTCGTCTCCGATATCATTTAATTTGCTCATAGACTTTCCTCCTTTTCTAAGTATTCTTTCAGTGCCTTCAGCGACTCACGCGACGGGGCGACCTCATGCCTGAAAGTGCAATAATCCGACAGAACAAGTTTCTGTTTTGTCGGGTTGATATATGCTATGTAATCCTTGTTGACAATCAAACTCTTACCGATGCGAATAAAGCGATTATCGCCGTCGCCGACCGTTGTCGACAGTTTTTGTTCAATCTGCCCGAGTTGCAAGGTGACGGTATGCTTAGAGCCGTTAGCCAAAATAAGGGTCGAATAGTTGCCGTCGGCGGAAATATACACCACCGAATCGCATGGCACCCTAAGGAGCTCGCCCGAATTGCTAAAAATCAAGCACTTAGCCATCACTCACGTTGCTTTATAATGTGCAAAGATAGTAAAATTTTGCAAACTAAAAGAGCCTGTAAAAAACAGGCTCTCAAAAAATTTCTTTAGTCCGACTAACCTTGATAAGGAATAATCGTCAACAGCGCGGCGAATTTGTCGGTCATATCTTGTATGGGCTTCGACACCATCGCCTTGAATATTGGGTTGAGTTCGATTTTTGTCTCAACTTCGGCTATAGTATTATCGCCATCGGCACTTAGCAAAATCTCTATCGAAAACGGTATTGGCGACGAGCCGCTGACCGTTTCCAACGAAATTACTTGATTAACAACCTTCCGCGACAAGATAAACGAGATGTCGCCGATTTGCTGCGTCTTGATTGTCAGATAATTGTCTCTTACTTCAAAATCAACCTTTCCGCTGAGTTCTTCCGGCATTCGGCCTGCCAAACCTTCGAAATTTCGCAAGTCCGACAAGTGGTTGTAAACAACTTCAACGGGGTGATTAATAACGTTCTTACTACTCTTAAAAACTGCCATAGGATTAGATTCTTATTCTCATTCTTCGTCTGCGCGGTTAGCCGACCATGTTGCCGGCGACTTGCGCCACTCTTTGAGCGTTTCGATGTCCGACTCCTTGATATAATTTATTTCGAGAGCAGCATCGAGCATTGCCGTGTAGTTGCTCAACGTGAAAAGTTCTACGCCGGCTTTGCGGAAATGCTCGGTAGCGATGGGGAATTGGTAGGTAAAGATTGCCACCATACCAACCACCTCGGCTCCTGCATTGCGGATAGCCTCAACGGCTTTCAAGCTGCTGGTACCTGTCGACACCAAATCTTCGACAACAACTACTTTCTGACCGGGCTTAAGATTTCCTTCTATCAAATTTTCCAAACCGTGGTCCTTAGGGGTTGAACGCACGTAAATATATGGCAAGCCTATCGTATCGGCAACGAGCGCGCCTTGCGCTATTGCGCCTGTAGCCACACCGGCTACAACTTCCGCATCGCCAAAATTTTCCATAATCAACCGTGCCAATTCTACCTTGATAAAACTGCGTATATCGGGATAGGAAAGTGTTTTACGATTGTCAGTATAGATTGGCGAGTTCCACCCTGATGCCCACGTAAACGGGTTGTCGGGTTGCAATTTGATAGCACTGATGTGGAGAAGTTTCTCTGCTAAAATACGGTCGAGTTCTTTCATAATCTTCGATGTTTTACTGTATTTTATCCCGGAACATTATTTTTGCATCCGATTTTGCTTTGCAAAGTTAGCACATTTGCATACAATAGCAAAACAAATCAAACAAATTATTATCATTTCATCTTGTCGACCTCATCAAATCGGTTCTCGACGAGGTAGCTGTAATAGCCGCCGCGAGTAACGATAATGTGGTCGAGCACTTCGATGTCAAAAAGTTTCGCTGCCGCACGCAGTTTTTGCGTCAACAGGTCGTCTTGCTTACTGGGTCGCAGATTTCCGCTCGGGTGATTGTGGTAGAGTATCAGTGCCGTCGACTGCTCGTCGAGCGCACGACGCACTACGATTTTGGCATCGACGACAGTCGACGTCAGGCCGCCCTGGCTGACGCGCTCTTTCTTGGTGACGCGCCGAGCGGCGTTGAGATAGGCTATCCAAAACTCTTCGTGGTCGAGGTCGGAAAGCGTATATTGCATCAACGCATAGGCGTCCTCAGGCGACGAAATCTGCTGAATCTGCTTGGGACTCTCGTCGCGATAACGACGCCCCAACTCCATAGCGGCAAGGATGGTGATGGCTTTCGCCTCGCCTACGCCCTTGAAGTTTGCCACCAAGTTTTTTATGCTCCGCTGCGATAGCGACACCAGACTTTGGTCGGCATCTTTGAGGATGTGCTGAGCCAACGCAACCGCCGACATCCCCGACGTGCCGCTACCAAGGAGAATCGCCAGCAATTCGGCTGTCGACAGCGACTGAAAGCCGAGGTGCAACGCCTTCTCGCGCGGGCGGTCTTCCTCGCTCATGTCTGCCATCTGCAACGGGCGTAGCAGCTCATCCATAGCCTATTTTCCTTTTCTGATTGCTATTTCCTGCTCGATGTTACGCCCGTGGCGCAACACCACTTTCCACACAAACGATTGGAGAAACCCGATGCCGTAGCCGCCTAACTGGATTACGCTCGCAGGAACTGCCAATGCCGCCACTTTCAGTCTCCGCGTCGAAGCCAATGCCGTTGCGAATATGGCAAGCAGATAAGCCGCCAATGGCAATATCCACATCCACGACAGCAGCACAGCAAGAACCACCATAGCAACTACGCCGACAACAAACACAGCCGGCAACCAATGCACCAACTTCAGCGAATCAGGATAGAGCAGGTAGAGCGTAATGCGCGACATGCCGAACACGTAAATCTGGCGGCAGAACAGCCGCAAATTGGTGCGTCGCTTATGATAGACAAACGCATCGCGTATCAGCGATATGCTGAATCCGGCACGGCGAATGCGCGTGCTCATATCGATGTCTTCCGAAAACATCTCGCGGAAACCGCCGACGCGCTTATACACATCGCGACTAAAGCCCATGTTGAACGTGCGCGGCACAAACTTTTCGAGTTGCACCTTTCCGCCACGAATGCCACCGGTGGTGAGGAACGACGTCATTGAATAGTTGATTGCCTTCTGCGTGTCGGAGAACGACTCGTGAGCGGCGTCGGGACCACCGAAGCAGTCGCTGTAGTGCTCCGCCAAACTCTGCCGCAACGTGGCAATATACGTCGGCGGAATTACGCAGTCGGAGTCGAAAAACAAGAAATATTCGCCCGAAGCACGCTCCATACCATAGTTGCGTGCAAGGCTCCGACCCTCGTTCTCCTTATAGTAATAGTGCACGTCGACGGCATCTGCATACTCGTCGACGGCAGCGCGACACGGACTCGTCGAACCGTCTTCGACGATTACAACCTCAAAGTCGCGAGACGTCTGTTGCGACAGGCTCTCCAGCAAGTCGCGCACCTCTTCCAAACGATTATATACCGGTACTATTATCGAAAAATATGCCATAACAACAAATTAATCCTCAAAAATAAGAAAAATTTCGCATTTATAGGCAAGACTCGGCAAAAAATCAACGACGGCGGCGACGTTCGACGTACCGCTTGGCGTAATGCCACACGACTGCCGCGGCTATCGCCCCGATAAATCCGAACGTTACCCAATTGCTGTATTCCACCAAACGAGCGGCTATTTGGTCGGGCGGAAGCAGCGCCGCAAGGTAGTAGCCAATGCCCATCAAGAACAAATTCCACAGCGCCGACCCCAGCGTCGTAAAACCGATGAACGACAAAACATTCATCCGCGCCAGCCCGGCAGGTATCGAAATGAACTGCCGCCCGACAGGCAAAATGCGTCCCAAGAATATCGCCACATTACCACGTCGACGAAACAACTCTTCGGCACGCGACAGACGCTCGCTCGACAGCCCGACAAGCCGTCCGCAACGGCTTTCGGCAAAGCGATGAATCATCGGCGCACCAATCCAAAGCGAAAGATAGTAGTTAATGATAGCCCCCACGGTCGACCCGGCGGTAGTAAGCAGCAAAAGCAGCCAGAAATTCGCCTCACCGTTGGCGGCATTATAGGCAGCCGGCGCAACAATAAGCTCGGCAGGCAACGGGAAAACCGAATTTTCCATCACCATAAGCACAAAAACCACCCAATAAGATAGATGCGCCAAACACCATTCCAAAACAGCTGCGAGCCACATACGTCGGCAAAAATACACAAAAACGACCGACTCCACCCCGACAATCAGTATGGTTTAACATTTATTATAAGCCGAGCCACAATCAATTTAATGAAAGCGATTGCAATTATGCCGCAAAAAATTCGTACCTTTGCTGAAAATAGATATCTTTTTAAAGAATAAATTTTAAAAAACGCGTTATGATTTACACTCAAGAAGTGCAGCACATGTGCTGTGTGAAGAAAGGTGCTAATCACCCATCCGCACCGATTCCCGAAGAAGGAAAGTGGGTGCGCGCAAAAGAGATTAAAGACATCAGCGGACTCACTCACGGTATCGGCTGGTGCGCACCGCAACAAGGTGCTTGCAAACTCACTCTCAACGTAAAAGACGGCATCATCCAAGAGGCATTGGTAGAAACCATCGGCTGCTCGGGCATGACCCACTCTGCCGCTATGGCGTCGGAGATTCTCCCCGGCAAAACTCTGTTGGAAGCCCTCAACACCGACCTCGTTTGCGACGCTATCAACACAGCGATGCGCGAACTCTTCCTCCAAATCGTTTACGGCCGCACACAATCAGCTTTCTCTGAAGGCGGTTTGGCTGTCGGTGCTTCGCTCGAAGACCTCGGTAAGGGCCTCCGTAGCCAAGTTGGTACAATGTTCGGCACAACAAAAACCGGCACTCGCTACCTCGAAATGGCTGAAGGCTACTGCACTCGCATGGCTCTCGACGAAGAAAACCAAGTTATCGGCTACGAATTTATCCACCTCGGCAAGATGATGGAAATGATTAAAAACGGCGTAGACGCTAACGAGGCTATGGAAAAAGCAAAAGGTTGCTACGGACGTTTTGCTGATGCTGTTAAATATATTGACCCACGTAAAGAATAGGAGAAACAACTATGATTAGAGAAGTCAAATTTGAAAGCCAAGACCGTCGAATCAAGCAAATTCTCGCTGCATTGAACGAAAACGGCATCAAGGACATCGAAGAGGCTAACGCTATCTGCGACGCTGCCGGCATCGACCCTTACAAGACTTGTGAAGAAACTCAACCTATCTGTTTCGAAAATGCTAAGTGGGCATACGTTGTAGGTTGCGCTATCGCCATCAAAAAAGGCTGCAAAAACGCTGCTGAAGCTGCCGAAGCTATCGGCATCGGCTTGCAAGCTTTCTGCATCCCCGGCTCTGTTGCCGACGACCGCAAAGTTGGTCTCGGACACGGCAACTTGGCTGCTCGTCTGCTCCGCGAAGAGACAAAGTGCTTCGCATTCCTCGCAGGTCACGAGTCGTTTGCTGCCGCTGAAGGCGCTATCAAAATCGCCGCTAAAGCCGACAAAGTGCGCAAAGAGCCTCTCCGCGTAATCCTCAACGGTCTCGGCAAAGACGCCGCTATGATTATCAGCCGAATCAACGGTTTCACTTACGTTCAAACCGAATTCGACTACTTCACCGGCGAACTCAAAGTGGTTAAAGAGACTCCGTTCTCCAATGGTCCGCGCGCAAAAGTTAAATGCTACGGCGCCGACGACGTTCGCGAAGGTGTTGCTATCATGTGGAAAGAAGGCGTTGACGTTTCTATCACAGGAAACTCTACCAACCCAACTCGTTTCCAACACCCGGTAGCAGGCACTTACAAGAAAGAACGCGTACTCGCAGGCAAGCCTTACTTCTCGGTTGCTTCCGGTGGTGGTACAGGTCGTACACTTCACCCCGACAACATGGCTGCAGGTCCCGCTTCTTACGGTATGACCGACACTATGGGTCGTATGCACTCCGACGCACAATTCGCAGGTTCGTCATCAGTTCCGGCACACGTCGAAATGATGGGCTTCCTCGGCATCGGCAACAACCCGATGGTAGGTTGCACCGTGGCTTGCGCAGTCGACGTTGCTACCGCTCTCAACAAATAATTGCATAAAATTAGCAATTACATAACCCATTAGGGCGCACCACTCGGCGCGCCCTATTTTTTTGTTGTTAGTATTATAATACAAAATCTTTCTTTTCTTCATCCCGTTTTGCGGAATATGTCGGAGAAATGCTATATATTTGCATAACCAAGTTGTTCAACCTTTCATTATAATATATATGGAAAATGTGTCAAAAAATAAGTCGCCCGAATTCGACCGGCTCGCCTTTACGGTGCTGGCTATCGAGGCTTCGGCTCGGAAAATGGGAATTTCCCCATGGGAAATGCGCAGGCGACTCGACAAGGTGGGGCTGATAAAAAGCCTCATACAGGATTGCTATGACACTTTGCATACCGAGAGCCGCGAAGCCGTGGCTAACGACGTCGTGGAAGCTCTTAAAAATTGGGAAAGGGAAGAATAATGGAGAAACGAACTCTATATCACGGCTCAACCGACATTGTCGAACGCCCGTTAGTCAGTATCGGCAGAAAAGACTTGGACTTCGGTCCGGGCTTTTACCTTACGCCCTTGCACGAGCAAGCATCTCAATGGGCAAAACGGACTATGACTATCCGTAAAGCCGCACAAGCCATCGTCAACGTCTACGAGTTTACTCTTCCGACAGACTGCAACATCAAACGTTTTGATGCATACGACAAGGAATGGCTCGACTTTATTGTTGATAGCCGAAAGGGCAAATGTCCATGGGAGGGGTATGACATAATTGAAGGCGGCGTTGCCAACGACCGTGTCATCGATGCCGTCGAAGCCTATATAAATGGTTATGCTGATGTAGAGCACACTTTGCGTCAGTTGGTCTACCACAAGCCCAATTATCAAATCTGCATACTTAATCAGCAAATAACTGACGAATATCTTCAATACAAATCAAACGAAAGGGTGTAATTATGTTAGATTTCTTGCTCTGGAATAAAATTGCGCGTATCATTTTGCAGTTGGCTGAGACGCTTAACATCTCGACCGACAGGGCTTTGCAGGTTTTCTACGACTCGGATGTCTGCAAGATGCTGCACGACCCCGAACTTGGCATGCATCTGATGAGCGACACTTATATCGTAAACGACTTGATTGCCGAACTGCGCAACAAGCAATAGATGACGCAAATAAAAGAGCAGAATAATACGAGGACATACCCCGTAGCAGCGATATTAACCAAATGGCTCGACTCGGACATTCTCATCGTGTCGAAGATACGATGAATTCTTTCATTAATAACGCAATAAGAAAGAGGATGCACCTAATTATAAAGTGCACCCTCTTTTTGTATGTCCGCAAAACGCCTATCGCAACAGCGTTGCCAATTGGGCTATCGCCTTTTGTGCGGATGCTTTTGCGTAGAGTATTCGGTATACGCATTCGAGAATTGGCATATCCACGTTATACTTTTTGTTGATTTCGTGGATGCACTTGGTGCCGTAGTAGCCTTCAGCCACCATTTCCATCTCCATCATCGCTGCTTTTACGGAGTAACCGCGACCGATGTAGGCACCGAAGTTGTGATTGCGGCTGAACTTGCTGTAGGACGTCACCAACAAATCGCCGAGATAGACCGAATCGCAAATATTGCGTTCGCCGCCGCACACTGCCATGAGAAATTTATCCATCTCGCGAATCGAGTTCGACACAAACATTGCCAGGAAGTTGTCGCCAATCTTCAAGCCGTAGATTATGCCGGCAGCGATGGCGTAGACATTCTTAAGCACGGCGCCGTACTCAATTCCGCTGACGTCGGTCGACGTAACCGCGCTCATTGCGTTGCCACGAACGCACGAAGCGAACGCCTCAGCCTTGACAAGGTCGCTGCAGCCGATTGTCAGGTAACTCTGCCGACCGAGTGCAACCTCTTCGGCATGGCACGGACCGCCGATAACGACCTCGCACGCAGGGTCAATGCCGTAGAAGTCTGTCATATAATTGGTGACGATGGCATTTTCGTCGGGCACAATGCCTTTGACTGCGCTGACGATATTTTTGCCGCTAAGGTCGACTGTGATTTTCTTGAGGTGCTCCTTGATGTAGGGCGACGGCATTGCCAGCAGAAGCGTGTCGGCTTGGCTGCACACATAGTTGATGTCCGACGAAAATTCGATACGACTTGTGTCAAACTGTATGTCGGAGAGATACGTCGGGTTATGCCCCATCCGCATAAAGTCGGCGATGCGGTCGTCGCGGCGCATATACCACATTATGGTCTGCTCGTTCTGCAGTAGAAGTTTTGCCAGGGCGGTAGCCCAACTGCCACCACCCATCACGGCAATTTTGCCCGGGAATCCCATAATTATTGTTTAGTTCTTGGTTACTAGATTATTAAGAGCCTATTTTGCTTTTTCCACCCATTCGCCGACTTGGTCGAGCGTAGGATTAGTCAGTTCGAGTTTAAACTTTTTGTTAAGTCCGCAAAGGTCTTGTTGAAGTTTACCGGGCTTGGCGTCAGCCAAACTTGCTGCTGTAAGGTAGCCGGCTTTCTGAATGGCAGGCACCCATTCTGCGGGCACGCCCAAAGCCTCATAAGCCTCCGGCTTGTCGCGACGCACGGTCTTTTCGGGACGCATCTGCGGGAAGAACAGCACTTCTTGGATGGTTGTTTGTCCGGTCATTAGCATCACCAAACGGTCCATGCCGATGCCCATACCCGACGTGGGAGGCATACCGTATTCGAGAGCGCGGATGAAGTCTTTGTCGATAATCATCGCTTCGTCGTCGCCCTTTTCGCTCAGACGCATTTGCTCTACGAAGCGCTCGTATTGGTCAATCGGGTCGTTAAGCTCGGAATAAGCGTTGCAAAGTTCTTTTCCGTTGACCATCAACTCGAAACGCTCGGTGAGTTCGGGGTTGTTGCGGTGACGCTTTGTCAGCGGCGACATTTCTATCGGGTAGTCGATGATGAATGTCGGCTGGATATAGTTGCCTTCGCACTTTGCGCCGAAGATTTCGTCGATAAGTTTGCCCTTACCCATTGTCTCGTCGACTTCAACGTCGATTTGCTTGCACACGTCGCGGAGTTGTTGCTCGTTCATGCCGGTGATGTCGATGCCGGTAAACTCTTTGATGGAGTCAATCATCGTAACGCGGCGGAAAGGAGCCTTGAAACTGATTGTGTTGTCGCCGACCTTTACTTCCGTCGTACCGTTGACGTCCATACAAATTTTTTCGAGCATATTCTCGGTGAAGGTCATCATCCAATTGTAGTCCTTATACGAAACGTAGATTTCCATACAAGTAAACTCGGGATTGTGAGTGCGGTCCATACCCTCGTTGCGGAAATTCTTGGAGAATTCGTAGACGCCTTCGAAACCGCCCACAATCAAGCGTTTCAGATAGAGTTCGTCGGCGATACGCAAGTAGAGAGGAATGTCGAGCGCATTGTGGTGAGTGATGAACGGACGCGCAGCCGCTCCACCGGGAATTTGTTGCAATATCGGAGTTTCGACCTCCATATAGCCGTGCGAGTTGAAGTATTCACGCATCGAGTTGTAGACCTTTGTGCGCTTGATGAAGATGTCTTTCACACCATCGTTGACCACCAAGTCGACGTAGCGCTGACGATAGCGCAATTCGGGGTCTTCGAATGCATCGTAGGTCACGCCGTCTTTCACCTTGACAATCGGCAGCGGACGCAATGACTTGCTAAGCATCTGCAATTTTTGTGCATGAACGGTGATTTCGCCCATCTGCGTACGGAACACGAAGCCCTCTACGCCGATAAAGTCGCCGATGTCGAGAAGTTTTTTGAAAAATATGTTGTATAGGTCTTTATTTTCGTCGGGGCAAACGTCATCGCGACTCACATACACTTGAATACGTCCGTCGGCGTCTTGAAGTTCCATAAACGAAGCCTTTCCCATAATGCGTCGGCTCATAATACGTCCGGCTATGCTCACTTGTCGCGGCTCGGCTTCGTCACTGAAGTTTTCCTTGATTTCCTTCGTATGTCCGGTCACTACAAATTCGGCTGCCGGATATGGCTCGATGCCCATCTTTCGCAATTCGTTCAAACTATTGCGTCTTACAATCTCTTGTTCGCTTAATTCGAGTATATTCATATCTGTTAAATTTTTCATCACAAAACACGAAACCGCCTCCCGACTCATTGCGTTGTTCGGGCGAGGTCGCGCTATTTCAACATACAAAGTTACACCAACCGCGCCGAAAAGCAAAGTAAAAAGCGAAAAATCGGCATTTTACACCCGATTTTTGCCGTTTTTAGCATTATCTTCGGCACTTTCCGTCGAAATTGTTGTAAAGATTTTTCGACTTACTATTGCGCTTACTCGCTTTATTGATTAACTTTGCCTTACGTTATAAAACTCGTAAATCGTATGAAGAATCTTATCATAGTCATAGTGGCAATCTTTGCCATCGCCTTGCCGATGAACGCCAAGAAAAAGTCGGGAGCAATAATCACTTTTGCAGAAACCACCCACGACTTCGGATACATCCAAGAATCCGGCGGCGCCGTGTCGCACCAATTCACGTTTACCAACACGGGGACGAAGCCGCTCATCATCGTGTCGGCTCACGCTTCCTGCGGATGCACTAAGCCGGAATTTCCCAAAAAGCCTATCGAACCGGGCAAAACCGGCGTCGTTAAAATCACCTACAAGCCTAAGAATCGCCCGGGTGCTTTCGACAAAATCGTATCGATAACTTCCAACGCAAAGACCGTACATCTGCGCATCCGCGGTTGCGTAATCTCCGCAACTTCAACAAAATAGCCATGAAGCGAATCGTTTCTATGCTGGTCCTTCTGCTATCGCTGACGGCTGTCGCCGAGCTTCGCTGGGAGGCTACAACCGTCGACTTCGGGACCATCCGCGAAGACGAAGGCAGAGCAACGCGCCATTTCCACTTCCGCAACGTCGGCGACTCTGCGGTCGACATCACGCGAATACGCACCTCCTGTGGTTGCACCTCGTCCGACTACGTCCGCCACGGAATCCAACCCGGCGAAGCCGACTCGATGCCAATCCACTATAACCCGATTGGAAGACCCGGCTCGTTCAACAAACTCATTCATCTCACCGCTTCCGACTCCACCTACACTCTACATATCGTCGGCAACGTAATTCCCTCGGAAGTCACCCTCGCCGACCGATTTCCTCATTCTATAGGCGCACTGCGCACGTCTGCCAACGCTGCTCTCTTCGGCGACGTCATCTCCGGGAGAAGTCGCAGCGCACGTATTTCCGCCTACAACATCAGCAACGACACATTAGTGCTCGACTTCGACAAACTGCCTGCGATGTGCAGCGCATCCGCCTCGCCCGACACCATCCCGCCGGGCAACACAACGTCGATTGCCATCACCTTCCGCACCACACCGGCAATGGAATTCGGCTGGCAAAGCCATAGCATCGACCTGATTCAAAACGGAAAAGCATTTCCCATAAACATCACGGCTACCGTCAAAGCCGCCCCCGGCGAATGTCCCGACAACGCTCCCGCTGCCGAACTTGCCGACGATAAAATAATCTTCGCCGACTTCGGCTCGCAAAAGCATCCCAAAACAACAATTGTCATTCGCAACAGCGGAGGCTCGCCGCTCGTTGTCAAGCATTTCGCTTCGGAAGACGCAGCACTCGCCGCGTCAACCACACTACCTACGGTAATCGAGCCCGGAAAATCGGCAAAAATACAATTTACGCTCGACCCGTTGAAAGAAACCGATTCGATAATCAATAAAGAAGTAATCATCTATACCAACGACCCGGTGAAACCCAACCGAACTATTCGCCTCGTTGGCAACAAATAAACATCCCGCTATGGACAACATCGATACACATCACCACCACCCGGAAAACAGCGACGAATATTTAGGTCTGACCGTCAACAGCGGAGTGCCCGAGCCTCCCAAAGTGAACCCATACCTCAAACCGCGCAAACGCAAACGCATCGCCACTGCGGCGGAATATGTCGAAGGCATCCTTCGCGGTGATGTCACTATGCTGAGCCGCGCCGTAACGCTTGTCGAAAGCCAAGTGCCGGAACACCAACGCCTCGCCCAGGAAGTTATCGAAAAATGCCTTCCCCACGCCGGCAAATCTCGCCGTATCGGCATTACAGGCGTACCCGGTGCCGGGAAAAGTACGTCAATCGACGTCTTCGGCCTACACGTCCTCAAAGACGGCGGGCGCCTCGCCGTGCTCGCCATAGACCCCAGTAGCGAAATTACAAAGGGCAGCATCCTCGGCGACAAAACTCGCATGGAGAAACTTTCGCTTCACCCTAACGCATTCATTCGACCCAGCCCCTCGGCAGGCTCGCTTGGAGGAGTGGCGCGAAAAACGCGCGAAACCATCGTGCTTTGCGAAGCCGCCGGATACAACAACATATTCGTCGAAACAGTGGGCGTCGGACAGAGCGAAACTGCCGTACACTCGATGGTCGACTTCTTCCTGCTTATCCAACTCGCCGGAACCGGCGACGAACTCCAAGGCATCAAACGCGGAATCATGGAAATGGCTGACGGAATTGTTATCAACAAAGCCGACGGCGACAACATCGAACGCGCAATGCTCGCAAAAGCGCAATTTCAAAGCGCCCTCCACCTATTCCCGATGCCCGCCTCAGGTTGGATGCCCGAAGTGCTTACCTACTCCGGATACTACGAACTCGGAATCGCCGAAGTGTGGGATATGATTGACCGCTACTTCGAATTAGTCAAAGCAAACGGATACTTCGAACGCCGACGCACCGAGCAAGAAAAATACTGGATGTACGAAACCATCAACGAAAACCTTAAAGCGAACTTCTACCAAGACCCGGAAATCGAAGCAATGCTCAAACTCAAAAAGCAAAACGTGCTCGACCACCGACAAAGTTCGTTTGTCGCCGCTCGCGAAGTGCTCGACTATTATTTTAACAAACTCGGAATCAAATAGACAAAATTTCGACAAAAAATTTCTCTTAAAGCAAAAAAGCAAGCCAAAATCGTTTGATTTTCAGCGAAATTGCGTACCTTTGCCGTTACCCTTAAAATCGGGATGTAGAACTAACAAAGTATGAAAACAACCAAAATCTATCGACGCATAGCCTTCGCAATAGCCATCGTTGCAGGCTTTTTATCAGCCGATGCCGCAGCGCCATCGGGATACTACGATGGCATCAGCGGGCTCAAAGACGCAACCCTCAAAGCAAAATTGCACCAAATCATCAACACCGGCAACAGCAACAGTTATACCGGGTTGTTCAAAAACTGCTTCGTCCACACCGACGTGCGCGACGATGGAACTTGGTGGGATATGTACTCCGACATTAAACGCAAAGTATACTCCGGCAATACAATCTCTTGGACGGGTATGAACCGCGAGCACAGTTTCCCGAAAAGCTGGTGGGGTGGCGACGAAAACGATGCATACACCGACATCAACCACCTTTACCCATCAGACGGTCCCGCCAATACCGCCAAAAACAACTACCCGTTGGGCGAAGTCGACCCGAACAATATCACTTACGACAACGGAGTCAGCCTCGTCGGAAACCCCGTTGAAGGGCAAGGCGGCGGCGCCAAACTTGTCTACGAACCCGCCGACGAATATAAAGGCGACTTCGCACGTACATACTTCTATATGGTAACGTGCTACTCCCATCTTAATTGGAAATATACATACGTTGCGCGCAAAGGCGACTACCCCTCAATGCAAGGCTGGGCTATAGACCTACTTCTGAAATGGCACCGCAACGACCCCGTCAGCGAAAAAGAAACCAAGCGAAACGACGAAGTCTACAAAATTCAACACAACCGAAACCCGTTTATCGACTATCCCGAACTCGCTGAATACATTTGGGGTAATATGATGGGGCAACCGTTCGCCGCCGGCGAACTCCCTCCGATTGGCGAAGGCACGCTCATCTCTCCTGCCAACAACTCGACGGCTGACTTCGGCGACGTTGTAAAAGGATACTCCAAAAAAATATCAATTCACATCCGCGGTACTCTGACGAAAGACCTATCATTGACTATCTCCGGAACTGACAAAGCAGCGTTCGCAACATCAGTGACTACCGTGCCTTGGAAGACCGTCAACGAAAGCGGTTTCGACCTCACCGTTACATACTCGCCGACAGCAATTGGCAATCATTCGGCTAAACTACTTATCTACGATGGCGGTCTCGTTGGAACTACTTGCTACACGGTAAACCTTACCGGTACTGCCGTCGACCTACCAACGTTCGACACTCCGGTTGCTACTGCCGCATCGAACTTCAACGATTACGGATTCCGCTGCAACTGGGAACGTCCAGCGAACCCGGCAACCATCGACTACTTCGTGGTCAACATCTCGGAATATCTCGACGGAAACCGCACTGACTTTACTATTACAACCGACGACGACACGCCATTCCTCGACTTCACCGAAGCCAAGAAAGGCGCGAACTACACCTACACCGTACAATCATCGCGGTGCGGTCTGAACTCTTCGCCGTCGAACGTCATCAGCATTGCTTTCGGCAGCGCATCAACTATCGAATGTCGACCGTTGGCTGTCAGCCCGATTCAAAACGGCTTGCAATTCCGTTGCTCCGACATCCACACCAACGCACGCATAATCGACATGACCGGACGCACAGTTTCAGTAATTCCGCAAATCGAAAACGGAACCTGCGTACTGCTCCCATTCGGCGCATACATCGTCGTTACCGACCAATCCACCAAACCAATCAAGGTTATGGTTGGATATTAGAATAGCGGAGAGCGGAGAGGAAACATCTCTAATCTCTTACCTCTCCACTCTTACCTCTAAAAGGGCAAATGCCGGCGGCATTTGTCCTTTTAGTGTTATTATATGTTAATTAACCGACAAACCATCACGTCGTGCCGATTATTTTTCGTAAATTCGTATGGTTAAACCATACCTCTATGAAAACAAAAAGCATCTTTATTTCAATCATCGCCGCATTGACAATTTCTACGGTTGCCAAGGCGGAAAATCTCGTGATTATTCATAGCAACGACGTACACGGTCACGTGGCTGTCGAAAAAGTCAAAGACGATGGCGGCTCTGCTCGAATGAAAGTCGTAATCGACAGCATTCGCAGCGCCGAAAAACATACACTGCTCGTTGATGCAGGCGACGGCGTACAAGGCTACCTCTACTTCAACGTCTTCGGCGGCGAAGTGGAATACAACGTTATGAACATGCTCGGCTACGATATCGTTATACCCGGCAACCACGAATTCGACAACGGCATCGACGCTCTTGCAAAAAACTACAAACGCCTCAAAGCCAAAAAATTGTCGGCTAACTACGATTTTCGCCGCACTCCGGTGAAAGGCATCAAAGAATACGTCATCAAGAAGTTCGGAGGACGTCGCATCGCTTTCATCGGCGTCGGCTGCCAGCCTAAAGGCATGATTTCCGACAAAAACTGCGTAGGTTTGGGCTATCGTGATGCCATCTCTGTAGCCGACAGCCTCGCAACCGTCCTCAAAACAAAGAAAAAAGCCGACCTCGTTGTCGTACTTTCCCACATCGGCTACGTTGCCGACGAGCCTTGGCTGCCCTGCGACACGCTGATGGCTATCAACAGCACCGACATCGACGTCATCATCGGCGGACACTCTCACACCCTCATCGACCCGCGTAAAGGCGACATCAAAAACATATTTACCAACCGCGCCGGAAAGAAAGTGCTCGTCGCACAAACCGGACGCTACGGCCGAAACTTAGGAAAAATAACCATCGACCTCGACAATATCGACAACACTCCGAAGAGCGAAATCATCGCCATCAACTCACGCCTCGACAGCCGTAGCGACGGTTCCGTAGAGCGTTTTCTCAAGCCGTATACCGTCGAAGTCGACAAACTCTCAGCCGTGGTTATCGGCCGCTCGGAAGCGGAATATCCTAACGGCGAAATGAACCCGCTCTCCAACTGGGTTGCCGACAAAATTCTGGAAATCGGCAAAACTCTGACCGACCGCAAAATCGACTTCGCCGTTGGCAACAAGGGCGGTGTGCGACGTCCGCTCACCGTCGGCGACGTAACTATGGGACAAATGCTTACGATGCTTCCCTTCGAAAACTACGTGACCGTCATCGAACTTACCGGGAAAGACGTTGCCGAGGCATTCAACTCAATGGCGGCTCGCGACGGCGACGCTGTTAGCGCGGGCGTATCCGCAAAAATGAAAGACCGCCATGCTTACGATATATCAATAAACGGCGAGCCCCTCGACCCCGAAAGGACTTACGTCGTGGCTACACTCGACTACCTTGCTAACGGCGGCGACAATATGAAGGCTTTCACCCGTGGTAAGCAAATCGCTACGAGTCAAGTGCAACTAAAATTCAACGTTATCGACATCATTAAAGAAATGACTGCCCGCGGCGAAGCTATCAAACCCGACACCACGACTCGAATCTCTTTAGAATAATTCTTCTTTCTGATAATGAAATCGAAACTCCTAATTCTCACAACAGCCTTGCTTTTGGCACTCAACACGGGTGCCAAAGGCAAAACCATTATACTCTCCGACGAGCGCGCAGCCTATGCTTGGGCAGACAGCGTGATGGCTACTATGGATGCCGAACACCGCATCGGGCAACTCATTGCGCAAGCCGTTAACCCCAAACAACTCGCCGAAGCAACAAAAGAAATCAAAATGCTCGTCGACCGTTACCACATCGGCTGCATCTACTTCAGCCCGGGAAATGCCGACAACTATGCTTCGCTGGGCAACTACACCAACGAAATCTCGAAGGTGCCCGTGCTGGTGGGTATCGATGGCGAATGGGGGCTTTCGATGCGAATAAAAGACACCCCGCAGTTTCCGCGGAACATGACTCTCGGCGCTATCCGCGACGAAAGTCTTCTCTACGAATACGGTGCGGAAATGGCTGCCGAATGCCGACAAATGGGCATTAACGTCAACTTCGCCCCTGTGCTCGACGTCAACAGCAATCCCCGCAACCCGGTTATCGGCACCCGCTCTTTCGGCGAAGACCCTAAAAACGTGAGCAGCAAAGCAATAGCCTACTCTCGCGGCCTCGAAGACAACGGCATTATGTCGGTGGCAAAGCACTTCCCCGGACACGGCGACACGCAGTCGGACTCGCACAAAACGCTGCCTCTCGTCAACCGCTCGCTCGTCGACCTTCAAGCAACCGACATCGTTCCATTCCGCAACTACGTCAACGCCGGACTTTCGGGCGTAATGATTGGGCACCTCAACATCCCGGCTCTCAAAACCGGGCATTATCCATCATCGCTCTGCAAATCGGTTGGCAACGAACTTCTCAAAAACGAACTGAAATTCGATGGATTGGTCTTTACCGACGCTCTTACGATGAAAGGCGCTCGCGTCGAAGGCAAGGCTAACGGGCTACTCGCCTTACGCGCCGGCGCTAACATACTTCTCGAGCCTTACGACCTCGCTCTCAACTTCAAAGAGATGCTCACAGCCTACAAGCATAACAAAGACGACCGACGCCTCATCGACGAATCGTGCCGCAAGATTCTCGCCTATAAGTATGCGCTGGGCATCGCCAATCGCCGGGCTATCGACACCAACGGTCTGCTCAGCCGAATCAACACTCGCCAAGCCGAACTGACCATGCGTCGGCTCTATCGCGCTGCCATCACCGTTCTCAAAAACGAAGACAACGCACTGCCGATAAAGCATCTTGACAAACGCACTCTCGTTGTCAACGTAGGCAACAAAAACGAAAACAACACATTTGCCGACGTGTGCAGTCGCTACACAGCCATAACTCATGCGACAGCCGCCGCAGGCGCAATTCCCGTCGAAAAAATCAAGAACGCCGCCACAGTGATTGTCGGCATCTACAGCGACGAAGCTTGGGCTGCCGGCGTCATTCGTTCAATCGTACAAACCGCCGGCGCCGCGAAAGTCATTCCGGTGTTCTTCACCAAGCCGTACTCGCTGAGCAAGCACAAATGGGCTATCTCGAAATGCCATGCCGTGGTGCTCGCCTACGAGCGACATCGCTACGCACAAGAATACGCCGCTCAAGCGATTTTCGGAGGCTGCGAGGTTAGCGGACGCTTGCCGGTCTCTATCGACGGAGTGGCGAAATGCGGCGACGGCATCACTCTCCACCCGTCCCGACTCGGCTACGGAATGGCGGAAGAAGTGGGGCTCGACAGCCTGTTCGTGTTTCAAGCCGACTCGCTCGCACGAGAAGGACTGGCGCAAGGTGCCTACACCGGATGCCAAGTGCTCGTGGCGAAAAACGGCGTGGTCGTATTCGACCGAAACTACGGCTACACCGACAAGACAAAACGTCATAGAGTAAACGAACAGACCCTCTTCGACTTGGCTTCCGTATCGAAAGCGGCAGGTACACTCCCCGGAATTATGAAAGCCGTTGACGACAACCTGCTCGACATCAATGCCTCGCTCGGCTCTTACATACCTTCACTGAAAGGCACTCCGAAAGGCGACCAACCGGTCCGCAACTATCTCTATCACGAAACCGGAATGCCACCGTCGCTCAACATGTACAAAATGATGACCGATACATCATCCTTCACAGGCAGCCTCGTTGCCGGCAAAAAGTCGGACAAATACCCGTTTCAAGCCGGCGGCGCATTCATCAACGCCTCGGCAAAACCTCGGCGCGACATCACCTCGGCAACTCGCACCAACCAATTCAATTACCAACTCGGCAAAAATATGTTCGTCGGACGCCTGACCTACGACTCTATCATGCAACGCATTCACAACATCGCGCTCCGCGAAGACCGTAAATACGTCTACAGTTGTCTCAACTTCTGTCTTATGATGGAAGCCGAAGAAAACGTAACAAAGACGCCACACGACCAATACGTCGCCGACAACATATTCCGTCCGCTCGGCGCCCACCGTATGTGCTACCGTCCACTTAGCCGTTTCTCATCGGCTGAAATTGCCTGCACGGAGATTGACAACTACTTTCGCGACGGAATAATCAACGGCACCGTCCACGACGAAACTGCGGCGTTTTCGGGCGGCGTGCAGGGCAATGCCGGACTCTTTGCCACGGCTAACGACCTCGCAAAATATTGCCACATGCTCCTCGAGCACGGCAAATACGGCGGCGTCAACATCCTTTCCGACCGCACCGTCAACACGTTCGTCTCTTCTCAAAGCAAAAATTCGCATCGCGGACTCGGATTCGACAAACCGTACACCCCCAACCCGGAATATTCCTCGACATGCCCCGAAGCAGATGCTTCCGCGGTCGGGCACACCGGATTTACCGGCACGGCATTTTGGATTGACCCGAAAAACAACATAATCTACGTCTTTCTCAGCAACCGCGTTTGTCCGAGCCGCAACAACCCCGCATTTTCGCACGTCGGCGCTCGCGCCGGAATCTTCGGCTTGGTCTACCAATCTATGTGGAGGTGCCAAAAATGAGCAATTCTGCCATAGCCACTGCAATAGGCGAAGAGATTCTGCGTCAACTGCCTTACGACCCCAACCGACAGCAGATGGAACTCGTTGCAGCCTTCGGCAAATTTGTTGCCGACGCCGCCGACCGCTCCGCTTTCGTGCTTAACGGCTACGCCGGTACCGGTAAGACATCGCTGACAAGTGCGCTGGTGCGCGCGCTCGGCGAAATGGGCATACGCTGCGTGCTGCTCGCCCCGACAGGTCGCGCCGCAAAGGTCTTTTCGACCTACTCCGGACACGCTGCTTCGACTATCCACCACCACATCTATCAAAGCAAGCGTTTCGACCCCGAAGCAATGGCTTTCGGGCTCAAGAAAAACAACTACAAAGGCACATTCTTTATCGTCGACGAGGCATCGATGATTTCCAACACCGCCGGCGACAATGCCGTGTTCGGCACCGGACGCCTCCTCGACGACCTTATAACATACGTCTATAGCGGCGAAAACTGCCACCTAATCCTCCTCGGCGACGTCGCCCAACTTCCACCCGTCGGCTACAGCGACAGCCCTGCTCTTTCGCCGGAAGTGCTCCACGCATACAGTCTTACCGTCTACTGCTACACGCTTACCGAAGTGGCACGTCAACGCGAAGACTCGGGAATTCTCTACAATGCCACTGAAATACGCAAAACAATCTCCTCGGGCATACTCGTGCCGCCCACGATTCATGCAAAGGCGTTCGACGACGTCGAAGCCGTTACCGGAGAATTTCTCACCGAACTCATCGACGACTGCTACAGCCGCGACGGCGAACAAGAGACAATCATCGTGACGCGCTCCAACAAAAACGCCGTGCTCTTCAACCAAGGCGTGCGCGCTCGCGTGCTCGATATGGAGTGCGAACTCGACGTCGGCGATATGCTTATGATTGCAAAAAACAACTACCACTGGGCAGGCGATGACAACGACCGCATGGACTTCATTGCCAACGGCGACGTTGCCATCGTGCGCTCGCTCGGCGCCGTCGAAAAGATGCACGGCTTCCGTTTCTGCGACGCTACGCTCGAATTTCCCGACTACGACATCGAAATCGATGCAAAAATCATCCTCGATGCGCTCTACGCGGAGTCGCCGGCTCTCAGCCGTGACCAACAAGAAAGGCTCTACCAAGCCGTGCTCGCCGACTACGCCGACATCCCACGCAAAAACGAACGCTATAAAGCTATCAAACAAGACCCCTACTTCAACGCCTTGCAAGTGAAATTCGCCTACGCCGTAACCTGCCACAAAGCCCAAGGCGGGCAGTGGAAAAACGTGTTCGTCGACATGGGATACATCCCCGAAGAAGCGTTCTATCAACTCGACTTCTACCGGTGGCTCTACACCTCGTTCACCCGCGCTTACGGCAAAATTTACCTCATAAACCCACCATTGAAAGTCGATTGAAAAAAAATTTATCCCCTCTGCAACTTTTCTGCGACTTGAGTGCGTCTAATGCACAGAAAACAAACTTAAAAACTAAAAACAATGAAAAAATTTCTCACCATCGCCATCTTGGCACTACTCAGCGAATGTGCATTATTCGCAGCACCTAAAACAGTTACAATAAAGCCGTCGGAACCTGCAAAAGAAGTTGTCGACACAACCGTAACAGCAACCGATTCTATCGACGACACGACCTTGGCAAAAAACCAAGCGGCTTACGACTTAGAAAAGGAACGACTCGAATTGGAACATCGCAAACAGGTTTCGAAGAGCGAAAATGCCATAGCGCTCACTGCCGTCACTTTCGGCACGGTAATCCCATTCACCGCCATCTGCGTCATCATTTGGTTAGTGTTCTACTACAGCGCGAAAAAGCGTAAAGAAAAATATCGTCTCATCGAGAAAGCCATCGAAAAAGGCGTCAACATCCCCGAAAGCGTGTTCAACGAAGGCAAAACAAAAAACAAAAACGAATCAAAGCCAATAGCACAAATCCGTAAAGCAATCGTGCTTATCTCTGTCGGCATAGCGGGCATCATTTTCTTCATCTTTTGCAACAGCGCAGAAATGGCAGGACTCGTTTCGATGGTTGCCCTCATAGGAATCGGCAACCTGATAGTCGGAATCCTGGAATACCGCAAACAACAAGGCAAAGCTGAACAGGAAGAAACAATAGAAAACGATGCGACAAAAGATTGACGAACTACGGCTGCTTACCAAATGCGTTCTCGGTGACGATCGAGACGCATTTGGCAAGCTCGTAGAACGATATCAGTCGGACATTCGGCGTTTTTTCATTAACCTAAGTTGCAACTTCGCCCTCGCCGACGACCTTGCGCAAGAAACGTTTATTAAGGCTTACATTTCCATTCGCAGTTTTAAGATGCGCTCATCGTTCAAAACCTGGCTTTACCGCATTGCCTACAACGAGTTTTACGACTACCTGCGAAAACAAAAAATAGAGACCGAAGTCGACGAAACAATGGCATCAACGCTACCATCGTCGGCTACCGACGCTAAACTCGACGTCGCCACCGCTCTGAAAAGCCTCAACCACACAGAACGCTCTTGCATCGTGCTTTTCTTCATCGAAGACCGACCTATCAAAGACATTGTCAAGATTACAGGACTCGCCGAAGGAACCGTCAAATCGAGCATTTCGCGTGGAAAAACTAAATTAGCAAACTTCTTAAACAAAGAATAATGACCGATAAAAAAATAGACGACCGACAAATTGCCGAATTTCTCCAACAGGGCAAGCACGCTGCTCCGGAGAATCCGTGGTTCACTCGCAAGGTGTTGAACCGCTTGCCCGAACGCCGGAAAAATTACAACTGGATAGGAATAGCCATCAACACGCTCTGCATTGCCGCTTGCCTGTTCGTGTGGTGCTACACGTGGGGCAACGACATGTCGCGCATATTCTCTTTCGACATAACGAAATCGGAAGTTGTCAAAATGATTGGTATGCTCGGCGGGTCGATTCTGATTTGTGCGCTTTCGATTACGCAAATTCCAAAATACCTCGAATCAGACTAAGTATCATAACGTGTCGGCGGCAATCTCGGTGGCGTGGTAGAACAGTCGACGCGACAGCGAACGAAACGCCTCCGAAGCGGTGCTGTCTGCAATTGCTGCTGATGCCTCATCGCTCAATCGACGACTCAAGCCTCTATAGGCGGCAAACAGCGAATCGCTTTTTGCCCGCGTGAGCGTCGAATCTGCCAACGCCGACGAATATTCGTTGCGCAACGCAGCGCGCCGTATCGTCACGTCGTTTTGCAGGCAAACCAACCGCGAGATGCGCGTACTTTCATAATTCCCACTGACGTAGTAGCCGTTCTTGCCGGCGTTCATGGCAAAACGTCCCGGCTCGAGAACAAAAGCGGCAATAAAATCGTCGCCGGCGAAACGCACATACGCCTCAACAGGCTTCGTATCGCATACGCCTTCGAAATGGAATCGTCCGCCATTTATCTTCGCACTGTCGAGCAACTGCACTTTCCCGTAGCCCGGCAAATAGCGATAAAGATATGCCACCTGCGACGCACGACCGTTGACGGTACGCCCGTCGAGCGTAAATCGGCGGTCTTCTTGGCGGCACGACACAGTCAGCAGTGCCGCTAATATCATTATAAAACTAAAAATTCTCATTTTCCTCCGTTTTAGGAACAAAGTTAAACTTATAGAGGAATATATGTCGACCCCACATCAACCGCTTATACGTAACGATAGAATCATTGCAGATACCGATTGCGCGCTTCGACACGACAAATGTTTCCTCGTTTCGCTTGAGCGTAAATGAGCCGTCGCCGGCTATCGTGTAGGTCGTCGTATCGGCAATGCCCGGGAGCATTTGAACCAATTCGTTTGGATTGAGTTGGCTAAACGTAGTTGGCTGAGCAAGCCCGTTGCGCAGCGACTGCCAATTGTAGTTGGTCCGTGCCGAATAAATCATTGTCAATGCCGGGAAATAGAGGATGATGAGCAACTCAAAGAATCCGGTTGCCGACTTGCCGACGCACGAAACAACGTGAGGCACCATCAACGCCAATGCCGGAGTCAGCGGGAAATAGTAGCGCGGCATCTTCAGCAACGATGCATATTGAATGACGAACATACATGCTATCGCCAGCACGGAAATCCATGCAAAATTGCCCGTTTTGAAAAGTTCGCGACGACGGTGGCATATCAGCGCTACTACAAACGCCGATGCTACAATGAGCGCACCCGGCACGGTGAAAAACTTCAGCAACAAATCGCGTACCATAACGTTGCCGACAATATTACGAACGCTCGAAAACGCACGCTGCTTATGCACGGAGTCGTGAAGCAAGAAGTTGAAAAATCCCGGATAAAGTATCAGCGAAACAACCACCGACGCCACGGCTGCCAAAAGTAGCCACTTAATAAGGTCGCGACGACGATATTTAGCACAAGCACACATCACGACTATGCCGAAACCGATGATAAAGATTGCGTTAAAGTAGCCCAACGAAATAGCTGCGGCAATTGCCAACGCAAGGCTGACAACAAGCCGGCGCACCGACACGGTTTTGTTTTCACGCAGTCGGGCTACGAGGTCGACGCCGATGAGCATCACGGCAATTATCGCCGTTTCCGCCATCTGGTACTCGCGAATGAGCAACGTGTTGTGTATCGACATCCAATTGGCGAAAGCCATCACCAAGCCCACATAGACGAGCATCGGTCGCTTAGGATAGATGCGACGCAGCAGCCTGAGCATCAAGAAAAACGACAGGCTAAAAAACAGCAAATTCAGCGCACCGCCGCGCCAAGCCAACGAATGGACGTCGAACGTATCGAAGCCAATCAGGCACGGGCGCAAAAACATATAATACAAGCTCGCATGCGGAGCATCACCGTTGTTGTGCCAAAGTTGAGCAATGTCGGCGGCGGCACCGGCAATGCCACCCCGGTTGTCGGCAACGAGCAAATGCTTGAGTTGTTCGCCGGTGTAGTCGCCGTCAGGAAGCGGCGAGTTGTAGTAATCGTTGCACGTCGAAATCGATACCGAGAAGATTTCGTCGCTGTGCAGTTGCTTGCGCAAGTCGATATTAACAGCCCTAACACAAAAAAGCGCCAAGAAAATAACACCGATAACAACAACATCCACTGCACGACTATGCGCGGCATGAAAAGCCGACAACCGCTCGCACAAACGGTCGTATGCATTCGGTGTTCGTTGCTTTTGATTATGTTTAGGTTTACCCATAGTTTGTCGATTGAACTTGATTTTTATGAAAAACCGATGGCTCGCGGCATCGTTTTGCAAAGTTCGTAAATATTTTTAGTATACCAAAAAAAATCTAATAATACTCTCTACGAAAGCAAAATGCTCTGCAGCAGATATTACCTTGCGAGCGAGAGGTTGACCGACAAGCCGTAGTTGCTGTTGGTGGTCGGGTACGACGATGAAGAAATCAACGGCTTGTTGATTTGGTGGTCGAAGTATGCCGAGAGGGTAATCCTCTTGCTGAGAACGTAGTTGGCTGTGAAGTTGATAGTCATCGACTGCGTTCCACTCGTAGCTTGGCTCGTTCCTTCCTGGATTTTGCGGATAAGAGCCTGCGTGTTTTGGAAAGAGAAATCCAAATTTAGCGTCAAGTCGTTGCTAACGCCTTGCTGCTTGCCCTTGATTTTGAGCACGGAGTTGAAGTTAGCAATCTTATAACCTGCGCCTACAGTCACACCGCGCTGGTTGGCTTCGACGAGTTGACCGGCGTCGGAGTTGAGCGTAAGCGTCCGGCTGTCGCGATATTCCGCGTTGAGAGTCAAGTTGTTGTGCAGCGTAGCGGCAAGACCGACGAGCGGTGCGAATTTTTCGGTAATCGACACCGACGAAATGTTGTAAGGCGACGAAGGCACGGGGCATTGCGTCAGTTCGTCGAGAGTGAAGCCGAGGTCGCCGCCAATCGACACCCAGTTGAGGTAGGAATTGAACGAGCCTACGCTGTAAGTACATTGGTAAGCGTGCGAGAGCGTCAAGCTCTTGAAAATCTTCTTAAGGTTGCCGATTTTGACAAGACCGTCGTAGGTCACGCGCCAGTTAGGCAAAATCTTGGAGAGCGACGGGAATGGCGAGAGAGTGACTTTGTTTGGGTCTTTGCCGGTGTAGGCGGCAAGGAATGCGGGAATCATCACGTCGCTGCTCGACTGATTGACACCGCCTACGCCTTCGGTGTAAGGCTGTCCGGCGTATGCCGAGCCTTCGAGGAATCCGGTAGTTGGATAAACCGAGCCTGCATAGCGTTGCTCGATGCGTTGGGCTATCTGTGGCAGATAGGATATAAACTTGTTGTATGTATCGCTGTTGTAGCCGTCGTCGGCGCTGCTGCGTCCCAAAGCGGTGCGGATGGCGCAGGTGGTCATATTGAAACTACCTGTGCGCGTGGTCGGCATACCGTCGTACATGAATTGCACTTGGTTGGTTCGGTTGTCGGTATGGTTTGCCGTAAGTTGGATTTTCAGCCCGCGAATCGGTTCGAGTTGGAGTTCGAAGGTATACTCTTCGGTGCGCGAGAAGATTGCCGGCGATGTCTGGTTTTGGTCGCGGAGCAACCAACCGCGGTCCATGGCTTTTTGCAGATAACTCTCGTCGGTAAAACCGAAGGCGAAGTCGAGACCCGGCGACATCGGTCCGTAGCTGCGCGACTGTCCGAGAAGGTCGCCCACCTCGGGAATGAATTGCGAGATGTTCGCCGTGTGGGTGTTGCGCCACTTAAACGAGGCACTACGCACCGACATAGCGAAACGCGCTGCGTGGTCGCCGATTTCTTTCCAGATGTTTTTATCTTCCTTGAGCGATTCGGTGACTACCACCTTGATGTTTTGCTTGCCGGTGGTGACAATCTTCAAGTTGTTTTCGTCGACAATTTCCGTTTTTACGGGGAATGGCTTTCCGTCGAGGGTTGTAGCCTTGATTTGCACCTTCTTTGTCTTCAGGTTGTGGCGCACCTCGGTTGCCGTCGAGTCGTTGAGTTGGAACGTGCGCTGGAATTTCTTCGGCTTTTTCTGCTTGGTCTGCGTACGTTGCGTGTTGGAGAAGCGCTTGTTGACCTCCTTGAGGTATTTGTTCTTGTTGTAAAGATTTTCGAAGTTAAACTTGCCGTCGACATTCCACACGCCGTTGTTGGCAATCGAGTTGCCCACGCTGTTGCCCTCGATTTCGGTGCCGCGGTCCCATTTGTAGGTTGAATTGTACGACACGTTACCGGTCAAGAAGTCGAGTGCGGGAATTTTATTGAATGGAGCCTTGTACGACGCCGTAAAGGTTTGGTCGTAGTTCCACGGCGTGCCGAAACCCTTGATGCTGTTCCACACAGTGTCGCGCCACTCTTTGTAGCGGTCGGGGAACAACTTTTTGTTGACTTGCCCCATCGCCTCTTCGATGCGCGCCATCGTGTTGGACGAGAACGAGAATGTCAACTGCTTCGTAAGATTCCATTGCAACTGGAATTGACGGTCCCAATAGAAGTTTTTGCTGACCGATACGGGCACTTCGACGCTGACATCAGCCTCGTTGCGCGACTGCAATTCGTAGTAGTAGCGCGTCATGTTGGTCAGGAAATTGAGCGACGTCGGCAGGTAGTTGAACTCCCAATCCTTGAAGAATTTCAGGTTTTTCGACTTGCTCTTGATGCTCGAGAAAGGCTTAAACGGCTTGAAATAAGGCGAGAACGCATATTGGAAACTGCCGCGATAGTCGTTGATGTGCTCATACTCGATAGTCGGCGAAATGTTTTCCTGCTTGTTGAACGAGAAGTTGAGCGTAAAGTTAGCGGGGTCCCAAGGCATCGGGGTTTTGCTCTTCACACCGAAGTTAAAGCCCGACACGCTGAAACTCTTCACTGTCGATTGGTCGATAGCATAGTTTTTGATAGAGTCGCGCTCAGCCTTGTCGACAGCGTTGTCGAGAGCATCTTCCAAGAGGATGTCTTGGTCGAGCGGATTATATTTGGGCGAAGTTTTCTCTTTGGTCAACGAATAATAGACAGGCGCTTTCAGTTTGACCTTTTCGGGTAAGAAACGGCCTACATCGACTTGAGTGGCAACGTTGTACTGCTTATAGTCGTCGAGGCGACGATTTGCCAAGCTTTGGTCGACGCCGCCGAATCCGACGGTTTCGATATGTCCTGCGAAGTTGACGGTAGCGATGTCGCTTATGCCGAGGTTGACGTTAGCCTTAGCCGCCCAACCGCCGTCTTCGTCGAAGTCGGTCACCTTAAGTTCGTTGACCCACACCTCGCCGCTACGTTCGCTTGCCGAGTTGTTGCGCACGCCAATCATCACCACACGGATATCGCCCAACGACGGATTACCGATAACGCTGACGCGGTTGCCGTCGTGATAGGGGTCGTAGTCGCTGTAGATGGTCGTATAGCCTACGCCGCTCGACGGGTCAGCCTTTTCGCGGTTGCGTTGCTTCTTGACGTCGGTAAACACGCTGGTCCGGATATCGAAGAAGTTCTGCTCGGGCCATACGATGTAGCGGTCGGATTGGCTGTTATTGTTGTAGAACACGCCGCCCTGAATTGCCGGAGTGAGTTTTACGGGCACTTCGTACTCGTAGTAGTTGTTCTTGATGTCGGTACCGAGGCGCAGGAACACCGAGAAATCGCCGTCTTTGAGGTCGCCGGCAACGTCGGTGATGAGGCGTTCGGCGTGGGCGAACATCTGCAGACGCTTGTAGATGCGCAAGTCGAGCGACGTATTCTTGTAGACGGCGCGGGCATCGCCGGGCTTGATGTTTGACACCTTGAGCGAGAGCGATTGCTCGTTGAGTTGGGTGATTTGCGACTGACCGGGGTCGACCACGCGGTTTACGCCGGGCGGGAGGACATAGTTGACCGGCTCGCGTCCGGAGTTTTCCTCGATGTTGACCACCGACATAGCGAGTTGCCCGTCGGCAGGAGTTTCGCCGCGAGTGTTGAGGTTATAGTCGTAAGAGCGCCAGTCGCCGCGAACGAGTTCCATAGTGGCGAAACGCAAGTGAGTGGTTTCGCGGAAACCGGTGAGGAACATACGAATGAAGCGAATTGTAGAGAAGTCGGAAATCGAGCCGACCTTCTTTTCGTATTCTTTGAGAGGAATCTTGAACTGATACCAGGTCGTTACTTGCTTTTGACCGTTGCGAAGAGGAGCAATGTATTCTTGCTTGTCGGTGATGTAGTTTTCGCCGACAACCATATCTTTCGGACGCAACGAGATGTGATATTGGTAGTAGCGCTCATACTCGTTGAGCGTGTTGTCTTGGTTGATGTCTTCGACGTCGGGCACCGAGCGCGACGATTGGTAGAGTCGGTCTCTGTTGTCGTCGTCGCCGAGGGAGTTACCCTCGGTACCGTTGTAGTGCTTATACCGCTCGAGCACGCCGGCTTGCTGTTCGTCGTAGTCGTAACCGCGGTAGTAGTGATAGTTGTCGCCGGCAGGGTCGTTGAAGGGCGAGAATTGGTCGTCTTCGAGTTCGGCAATTTTTGCCGGCGAAAGTTTCAGTCGCAAATTGTCGACGTAGTTCTTATAGGTCGGGAATTCAAATTCGGCGTCGGTATGCAAACCGTTGAGACCGACGTCTTGATATCGGCGCGCACCGGCAGTGTTGTCGAAGGCGTAAGCCACCGACGTTTCGGTCGAAACGCGCCCCCAAACGGTTTCGCGGGTTTTGTTGGTGCTGCCGTCAATGGGGTTTCCGTTTTCGTAAGCCTTGAAACCGTCTTTGAGGATGTCTTCGCTTACCTCACCGAGGTTAAAGTAGAGGTCGCCGCCATCGCTTGTATTAGGCACGTCGACGTCGTCGATAAACGGGTCCATAAGCCAGAACTGGATGTATTCGATGTTCGACGACTCGAAGTTGGTGTTGTCGAGTTTGCGCATAATGCCACCCCAACGGCGCTCGGGATTGAGCAGGTTGAAGTCGGAATCGATATTCGTATCGTCGAGGTTATACGGTCCGCGTTCGGTTGGGTAGAACGACAGGTTGAGCGTTTGAATTGCCGAAGCCTCGCCATAGTTGAGTTCGCGATTGGGCCAAATTTCTTTGGTAGTTACCTCGCGAATATACGGGCTCGACATCTGACGTAGGTCGTTCTTGAGATAAGCCGGGCAGAGCGACGAATTCTTCTGCGTAAACATGCGGTCGACGTAATACCAAGCGAGCAGGGCGCGATTCTTGCCATATTCGACATTGTTCGACAGCGCCGCCTCGGGGAAGAGAGCGTCGGCCGACGAGTCGTAGGGCGTTGAAGCGAGGAACCAAGAATAAGGCGACCGTATATCGATGGTGTTTTGCGAGGTTTCGAAGTCGTCGATAAACGAGCTGCCCGAGTTTGTTCCGGTTTTTTGCTTATGCGGAATGAGTTGAGCAAATTCGCCTTGCACGCTGAGAGTCGACGGCGCAGTGGCGTTGACGGTCGGTATTTTGTTGACCAAATTGGTCAGCCACATGAAGTTTTTGTTGTACGACATGTTCATACCCCATATCGTATTGTTGATAAGTTCGTCGCCGATGCTGACTTTCTCGGTGAGCGGCTTTTCGCTGAAGTGCATAAGCGTACCGCCTATGTTAAAGTCTTTGTTGAAAGCGTAATTAAGGTCGAGACCGAGCAAGGTTTTGCGCTGCATGCTGTAGAGCGACTGATTTTCGAGCGACACGCTGATGTTCGTGCCCGAATCGATGATGCTTTGGTTTGTGATTGTGACGATACCCATGTTGTAGTCGACGGTATAGTCGCTGTTTTCGGTAAGGGTAACGCCACCGGCGGTAACGACAACCGACCCGCGAGGCACATTCATGGCATTAAGGCGAATTTGTGAGCCCGACGAGGCTTGATATTCGCCTTCGAGGATGAATTTGTTCTTGTCTTGGAATTGCTTTGCTATGGTCTGTGTTGAGTCGTAAAGTTCTTTGTAGACATACTGTTTAGCATCGTCGGGGTTGGCAATTTTGCTCTCCAGATACGAACCGAAAGGCTCGGCAACGGGGAAAATAATCTTTCCCTGTGATGCAATTACGGTATAGCCTTCCAAGAAGTCGTAGAAACCGTCGGGATTGGTCTCGTTGTTGCTGTCGAGGCGGTCGAGATTCATCACCCGAAGCAACGGCGTGCTGCGGATAGGCTCTACGGGCAGGTATTGCACGGCTGTTCCGGTTGTGTCGTTAAGATACTTTATGTTGAGTTTGAAATTCTGCTTCTGAACTTGATAAGCGCCCAACGAATAGACGTTTTTCATCATCAGTCGCCAGTTGGCAAACTGTGGCGACACGGTAGCGCCCTTGAGCAACTTCAAGTAGAGCGATTGGCTCGTGTCGGTGACATCGCTCGAAAATTCGCCGACCTTGTAGTTTTTGCCCTGGTAGGTATATTCGTAAGCCACGCAAAGAATCTCGTCGGCGTTAAGAGCCGATGTGAGCGAGATGTAGCCCAGCGAGGCATTGAGTTTGTATTCGCTCGACGACAACAGTCGTGCGCTCTCGATTTTCTCGAAGTCGCGACCACCCTCAACACCAACGGCAGACAGAGGCTCGAGCGCCGATGTCACCGAGCTGATGTAGCGAGCATCGGGATAGCCGGTTTTGATTTCGTTGAGCAGGCTGTTGCTGTTGTTAGAAGGCACCGACACCGACGCATCGGGCGTCCAATGGTTGCTCTGAAGCACACTGTTTTCGCCCAAGTCCATAAAGCCGACGATGTTGCGCGACTCGTTGTAGGAACTGCGCGTATTTGTAATCCACACTTCAATGCGCGTAATGTTGATGCCCGACGACACATACGGCAACTTCGAAGCAAATTCGTCGTAGTGTTCGCGGAAGAAATGCGACAAGAAGAAGTGACGGTTTTTGTCGTATTCGTCGGCATTGATGCTGAAAGCGGTCTTCTGTGCGCCGCCCTTTGTGTTGACGGTCTGCGATTCGCTATTCTGCTGCGACACAAGCGCCGTTACGGTCAGTTTGCCGAACTGCAACTTGGTTTTCATACCGAAAAGCGCCGTGCTACCTTTGATGAGCGACGACCCGGTGGTCATCGACACGTTGCCAGCCTCGATGCTTTTGATGATTTCATCTTCTTTGCCTTCATACTTAAGTTTGAGGTTCTTGGAGTCGAAATCGAAGGTTGCATCGGTGTTGTACGTCATGTTGAATTTCAACTTATCGCCCACCGACGCATCGACCGTTGCTTGAATTTTTTGGTCGAAGTCGAAGTAGGTTTTGCGACGTGCGCTTGCCGGGAGTGCCGGGTTGTCGGTCTTGTTCGACTTTATGCCCATCTGCACCTGTACGCTACCTTGCGTCTTGAGTTGTACCCCACCCGGTCCGAACACCTTTTCCAACGGTCCGAGCGAGAACTTCATGTCGAAAATATTAAACTTGTCTTTGCCCTTATTCTCGTAGAGTTCGGAATTCTTCTTGCGATAGTATTCCATCATCGACTCGCGAATTTCTTTGCTGTTGTATTCGTCAGCCGAGAGGATAAACGGCGTAACGATTTCGCGCTCGCCGATGCGTGTTCGCACGACGTAGCACCCGGTCGTCGGGTCGTATACCGCCTCCGACTTGACGTTCGACGGGTCGCGCAGGTCGATAGGATTCTTTTCGTTAGAGAGCACCTCGTCGTAGGACGTCGGCACTGTATTTTTCACCTTATAGTGCAACCGCGACGAGTCGGCGGGTTGCGGCGTCTGAGCCGATAACGGCGGCGGTGGTGCCATTTCCGACTTTTTGTACTGCGGAAACACCATAACCGAGCTCGCCAAGCATAACAGCACGGCGAGAACTCCCGTTTTACGATATCTCTTGTTGCCCGACGCCATGAAAATGCTACAAAAGTTTAAGCGCCATCTTGATTATTTCTTCCACCTTCAAGGTCGGTTGCTCCCTAAGCAACTTTCCCACAGTCTTTTGCACTGCGGCACGCGTAAAACCCAACATAATTAGGGCTGCAACTGCTTCGTCGTAGGCTTCGCCGCTGCCCTGCTCAGCAACTGCCGCAGCGTCGCCAACGCCTGTAACCTTATCTTTCAGGTCGACAATAATGCGCTGTGCCGTCTTGGCACCGATGCCTTTTACCGACTTGAGCATACCGGAATTGCCCGAAGCAATCACCGACATAAGGTCGTCGACCGTCAGCGACGAAAGAATCATTCGCGCCGTGTTCGGTCCAACGCCCGAAACGCTGATTAGCAACTCGAACATTTCGCGTTCCTGCTTGTCGCGAAATCCGAAAAGCGTGTATGCATCTTCGCGAATCGCCTCATATACAAAGAGTTTTGCTTCGCGAAGATTCTGAATGGCTGTATATGTATTGAGGGAAATGTTCACATAATACCCCACTCCGCCGCAGTCGATAACGGCATAGGTCGGGGCTATTTCAGCAATTTCTCCTCGTAGATAGTCGTACATAAGTTATAGTATATTGCAATTCCTAACAATACTATAACGATACGCAGCCCCATTTATTGCTATCGGCAGGCAAAAAAGTTGCCGTCAAGAACGATTGGCTGTCGGACTTTCGCCGAAATAATCTTTGTAACATTTAGCGAAATACGACGGCGACGAAAAGCCCACGTCGTAAGCCACTTCGGCAACGGTTTTGTCGAGCGCCGACAGCATCGAATGCGCCTTCTTCAAACGTGTGATACGAATCAATTCGTTGGGCGAATAGTTGGTCAGCGACTTCATCTTTCGATAAAGTTGGACGCGGCTCATACCAAGTTCACGGCCTATATCCTCAACATTCAAGTCGGAATTGCTGATTTCGCGCTCCACGCAAGCCTTAAATCGCGAAACGAAGTCTTTATCCATACTGCAAATGTCTTCTTTGACGAGCATATTCGAATCGCCGAAATACTCCTGCAAGCGCTTACGCTGCGCAATGAGGTTGGCAATTCGGCTGCAGAGCAACGCTTTGCTGAAGGGCTTGGAGATGTACGAATCGGCTCCACCGGCATAGCCTTTGATGCGCTGTTCGTCGAGCGAACATGCCGTGAGCAGAATTACCGGGATGTGACACGTTTGCAATTCCGATTTGAGTTTTGCGCAGCATTCGTAGCCGTCCATGCCGGGCATCATAACGTCGCAAACAATCACATCGGGCACATATTTCATTGCCTTTTTGATGCCCGATTCGCCGTCGGGAGCTTCGATGACGGTATATTCGTCGTGCAGAATAGTTCGCACATAATTTCGAATATCGGCATTGTCGTCGATGATGAGCACCGTGGCTTTTTCGGAATCGAGAGCCATATCTTCGGTTTGGTCGGGCACGTCGAAGACAGCGGATTGACGCATTGCCGCGCTCATCGACGTGTCGGTAGCCGGATCTTCGACAGGCTCTATGAGCGGCAGTTCGACAATGAAACGCGTGCCCTCTTCGTCGCTTTCGACGTGCACGTTGCCCTCGTGCATATCCACAAAGGCTTTTACAAGAGCAAGTCCGATTCCCGAGCCGGAATGATTCATGTCGGACGTATAGAAGCGGTTGAATATTTTGTCGATATGTTCGCTCGAAATCAGGCTACCCGTATTGGCAACAGTCAGACGAATCGTTGCTCCGCCACCGGTCGGAATGCGCTCCAGCACAACCGTCACTTTACCGTTTTCGGGCGTATACTTAAAGGCGTTCGACAGTAGATTGAAGAATATACTTTCGAGTTTTGTGCGGTCGGCGGAAGTAACAAAATCAGCATCTGGGTCGACATTATAACTATAGTGCTGATGCTTTTTGATAGCCACCGGCATAAAAGGCTCCGCCCAATCGCGGAAACACTCACGAAGGTCGAGTGCTTCGCGCTTCATCTCCATCTTGCCGTTTTCGACCTTGCGGAAATCAAGGATTTGGTTGACCAAACGCAACAGCAAGCCCGTATTTTTCTTGACGATTTGCAAGAGTTTGCGGTCGGCATCGGCAATGGTCGACGAGGCAAGGAGTTGGTCGACCGGGTCGGCTATGAGTGTCAACGGCGTGCGAAAGTCGTGCGAAATGTTGGTAAAAAACACCAACTTAGCCTGAGTAGCCTCTTCGAGACGCTTCGACAACTGCACCATTTGCTCGTACTGCGACTTGAGTTTCTCGCTCTGCTCCTCCAACTTGGCGTTCATCAAACTCTTGCTACGCAACGACTTGACAGATACGACAAGCAGCACAGCGCAGAGCACGAGAATCAACAATATGCAGAAAAGCACCATCTTTTGCGTATAGTAGCGCGACACATAGTTGGAAATCTTGCCGCTTAGCGTCTCAATTTTCTGGTCGAGTTCGGAGATTTGCGCCGACTGCAAGAGGAGATTCTCCACATTGAGCGAATCGACAGCCATCGTGCTGAGCACGGTCACTTTCGGATACGGGCGATGCTCCAGAATGTTCATTGCCGTCTGCAAGACTTTGTCGCCGCCCGTAGGATAAGAAAACGAAGCGGTAAAGAATCCGTTTTGCACAGCCTCAATGCCCAATCCCTTTCCGGCAATGGCATCAACACCGATAAACTTTATTTCTTTTTCGCGGTGATGCTTGCGAGCCGCCTCGTAGGCACCATAAGCCATCATATCATTGTGGGCGAAACACACGTCGATGTCAGTACCCGCTATCAGCAGCGAATCCATCTTCTCGAACGCCACATCGCGAAGCCATTCGGCGTCGACCGACGCCACTACTTCGAGGTTGGGATGATGCGCAAATGCGCTGACAAATCCTTCGTGGCGCTCCTCAGCAGGCGACGAATTGGTTAGACCTTTCAACTCGACAACCTTCAGATTGCCGGCACTTAAAGAACTTATGTAATTGCCGACCGATTTGCCTATTTGGAAATTGTCGGCACCGATGAATGCATTATACTTACTCGAATTAAGTTTGCGGTCGACGATAACGACCGGAATGCCGCGGTCGTAAGCCGTTTCGACAATCGACGCTATGGCATCTGTCTCGTTGGGCGACACAACGAGCAAATCAACGTTCTTGTTGATAAAATATTTTATATCTTCTATTTGTTTTTCATTGTTGTCGTTTGCAGCACGAAATTCTACATCGACATTCCCATACATAAAAGTTTCGCGAAGAATTTCGCCGTTCATCTGTTTGCGCCACGCATCTTCGCTGCATTGGCTCACACCAATGTGAAATTGTTTGTCCGTACCGGAACATCCGACGACGAAAAGCGCAGCAAGAAGCAATAACGCAACACTAATCAGTTGTTTCATTTTCAGTAGTTTTAGGTAGGTATTATATAAGGTAACAAGGGCGGACGTCGCAGAGCGAACGCCCGTCCTTGAAAAATTAGGCTTATAAGAGTTTTTCTTTCATATGAGCCGGCATTGTTGGCATAGCACCGGCGTGGCGGCACACTTCGGCAGCGACCTGCACAGCCAAGCGATGCGCCGTTACAACGTCTTTACCGGCAAGATAAGCCGAGCAGAACGTTGCCGTAAACGAGTCGCCCGCACCAACAGCATCGACAACTTCGACCTTCGGCGTCATTTCCTTATTGAAGCAATCGGCGGTTATTGCATAACTGCAAGTGCTGCCGCACGTAACGATGACGAGATTCAAGTTGTAGCGCTTCATCAGCTCCAAACCGATACGACGCACCGACTCTTCGTCGTTGATGTCGACCTCACCGAGTTCCAACATTCGGCAAATCACCACGATTTCGTCTTCGTTGATTTTCAACGCATTGCTACGATGCAACGACTCTTCGACAATCTCGCGATTATAATAATTTTGACGCAAATTTATGTCGTAAACCTTCAACGTACCTTCGCTACGCATCGAATCCAAGAATCGATAAATCGTTGCGCGGCTCACCGGGCTACGTTGAGCCAACGAGCCGAAACAAACGGCGTCGGCGCGCTCTGCAAGGCTCTTCATTTCGTCGGTAAACGGAATGTTGTCCCATGCCGAACCTTCGCAAATATCGTAGATTGGTTCTGTCGGCGACTTGTAAGTTACGTTAACCTCTCCTGTTGGGAAGTCGACACGCGACAGCATCAGATTGAGACCTTTAGCCTCCAATTGACGAACCACTTCATCACCCCAATTATCTTCACCGATTGCGCTGACAACGTAACTTTCGTGACCCATTTGAGATGCGTGGTAGGCAAAATTGGCAGGAGCACCGCCTATTTTGCGTTCTTCAGGCATCACGTCCCAAAGCGCTTCTCCGAGTCCTACTATGATTTTTCTTTCCATAATGGTATTGAAATTATTTATCGTTTCACTTTTTTACTTTTGTTCCAAAAAATACCAAATAGACAACTCCGACGAGCATAACAGCCACGGCGCCTATTTGCGAGCCCATTGAGTCGGACGCATAGCCCATTACCAACGGGAAAATTGTTCCTCCAAACAATCCCATAATCATCAAGCCCGACACTGCATTCTTCTGCTCCGGCAAACGCAACATCGCCTGCGAAACGATAATCGGGAATATGTTTGAGTTGCCGAATCCGATAAGTGCAACGCAAATATAAATCATTTCAACGGAATTTGCAAACAACAGTCCTGCCATTCCTAAAACCATACACAGAGTGCTGATGACGAAAAACAATTTCGCCGATACTTTCGACAGGATAAACGAGCCGCTGAAGCAGCCAATCGTACGGAACAAGAAGTAGACGCTCGTGGCAAATCCCGCCTCGGCAAGCGTGAATCCAAGGCGCTCCATAAGCACCTTCGGCGCAGTAACGTTAGTGCCGACGTCGATTCCAACGTGACACATAATGCCCAAGAACGACAGCAACACGAGTTTGTCGCCCAACAGACGGAAACATTGTCCGAACGACGTCGTTTCGCTGCGGCTTTCTTCGATATGCGTTGCACCGAGTGCGATTACGGCGATTACCGACACTGCCATAAAGATGGGGAAAAGCATTTTCCAATCGTCAAACTGCACGGCAGCCCAACCGGCTAATATCGGTGCGATAAACGATGCAATCGCCTTGACAAACTGTCCGAAAGTCATCGTGCTTGCCAAATGCTTGCCGCTTACCAGGTTCGAAACCAAGGGATTAATAGACGTTTGCATAATTGCATTGCCTATACCCAACAAAGAGAACGATATTATCATCCACACCATATTGTAGGGACAAACGAGGGGCATCAAAAGCGAAACCGTTGTCACTATCAACGACACTAACACGGTATTGCGACGGCCTATGCGATTCATCAACATGCCCGACGGCACCGAGAATATAAGAAACCAAAAGAACACCATCGATGGCAGCATATTGGCTACCGTATCGCTCAATTTCAGGTCAAGTTTTACATAGTTGGTCGCGATGCCGACAAGGTCGACAAAGCCCATGGCAAAAAACGCCAACAAGACCGGTATTAATTTGGCATAATTAAATTTATTTTGTTCCATTTTCTTCTATAATGAAAGTTTTACTATAAAGATAATTTGTAAACCTTGAAATTGTTGATTTTAGCCTTCTTGGCATTAGCACTAACTTCAATTTTGTTATAGGGGACAGTCGGGAATACAAGATTTGTTTGAACAAACCTGCCACCATCGCCGAACGCTTCTATACTTGAACGGTCGACATAAAGCGTCAATTTCATCGTTGACGACTCGCTCATCACGTCGCATTTCGTTGTCGATGCAAATTCGGCATTGAAGTCGGTCAAGCCGCTCTTGC
>SFJG01000073.1 GCA_004555955.1 Bacteroidales bacterium
ACTTTCAACGACAAGGAATACCAAGACTGGGTAGACTATCTTGAATCACGCTATACATATTAAGAATGGAAATATTCAGCGAAAAGCGAAAGTAATATTAATAAATATTTTCTTTGGAGGTGCGCCTGTATTTGGCACACCTCCTTTGTTATTTTGCGTCCAAAAGAGCTAAACAAAGAAGCTATGAGGAGCAAAACGAAAATAGATACAAGAGAGGCTTGGAGTCACAAACATGACTTTCCGATAGAGGAGGTTGGGAACACAAATAAAGCCATAGCTCGGCTTATCGTTCCCATCTGCAAGCATTTAAGGCACTTGACAAGTATGGTAGTCCGCCAGACTTTACTGATATATGTCAGTGGAACAATACCATTCAAAAGATGATTGATGCTTTTGAATTATTGATGCAAAATAAAGTGTACTCAGAAGAGGGGTTCCGTGAGTATATCCCTGTCAGCAAGCTTCAAGGGTCTATACTTTGGGGTGAAATGGTGGAGAAACAGAAGAAGTCACTCATCAGTGACATTATATCATAACACTAAATTCAACATTTTATGGCACTTTGGAAAATTTCAGTGAAGAACAGCGGCAATGCCGCTTGTAAGAACAAGAGACAGCGCCTTGAAAAAGGCATGTTCGTAGAAACGAGCACAACCTCTACGACACCGCCCATCGGCGTTATTCGCGAGCAGCCAATGCTAGCTCAACTATTCATGAGCAAATATGGCATTGAGATTGACCCTCACCACATGAACCCTTCTCATTTCGACTGCGTGAAGATTGGTTGAGTGGACTAATGAAGATGAGGCTGTGTCGTAATTATGTTTTTTTACGGCGCAGCCTCTGATTTGTAGCTACTGAGGTTCGGATATTTTTCAGGCGACCGTTTTTGAGGATTTTTCCCCAAAAAAGCGTATTCTCAGGCGATAAAAATGCTGATACTTGTTAATACAGTCCAAAATTGAGACCTTGTTTTTACCGAAGTGGCTGAATCTATACTTTTCGTTTGCGATAATAATAAGATGGAATTGTAATTGTAATTGTAATTGTAATTGTAATGGGTTGTGTATTGGATTTGTAACGGCGCGGGAGGGCGAGTTCGCAGAGTGGGTTGTTTTGCGGTGTTTCCGTGTTGTGCGTTATGAATAGTCGGCTTGGGGTGAGATGCGCTTTATCGTCGGTTGTCGAATCGGGTGGAAATGGCTATGCCGATTTTGTGGCTGAGCAGGAGGTTGACGGCGGCGAATGTGAGTCCGACTACGGTGAGCGGAATGAGTGTGGTTGCGTCGTGGGTTTGTGCTAACCGGATGAATATGTAGCCGACTGCGGGAAGTTGCAAAACCGATGTAATTATTCCCGGTACATAGCCTCGTGTTATGCCGGCTTGCGCTATGTGGACGACTAAATGGATGGCGAATGCCAAAAAGAGTGCCGTCCAGGCTTCGGCGGCATAGGGTAGGTCGGCGTAGCAGCAGAGGGTCACGCTGACGATGATTAGGAATTCTTCGGCTGCTGCAATTGTAAAGGCTCGTGTGTCGAGGCGTAGCAGGTGGTCGATGATGGGGCGCAGGCGTGGAAATTTTGCTGCGAGGCGGTTGCTGTTGGTTGTCATCCAGCGAGGTGCGACGGCTATTTCTTCGATGTCGTGCAGTGCGAATGCGATTGGTAGTGCTATGTGGAATAATTCCATTGTTTTGCTTCTTTTTAATCTCCGGACTAATTTAACGAAGATATTTTATTGCTTGGAATTATTTTGTATTTTTAACATAAGTAGAAATGGTTTGAACAGTAGGAGGTTGGGCGGAGTTGGGCGGAAATCGGTGTTTGGAAATCTATGAGAATGTATTAACTTTGAGGGAATTTTTTAAGGACTCGGCAGTTTGTTTGTCGGGCGAAAATAATACCGAAAAGTTATGCACTCATTTGTCCACTTACACGTACACTCACAGTATTCTATTCTTGATGGTCAGGCGGCTGTTACGAAATTGGTCGACAAGGCTCGCGCCGACGGCATGCCGGGCATTGCGCTTACCGACCATGGTAATATGTTTGGCATCAAGGTGTTTACCGACTATGTCAATTCGATTAATTCCGGCACGGATAAGGCTATCAAGCAGTTGCGTGGTCAGCTCGAGAGTGCAGAGGGCGACGAGCGTGCTCGCCTGGAGGCTGAAATTGCGGCGGAACAGGCTAAGATTTTCACGCCGATAATCGGGTGTGAGATGTATGTTGCCGACGGTCGGTTGACGGAGCACGAGGATAAGCGCGACACGGGGCGTCACTTGGTTGTGCTTGCCAAGAATTTGACGGGCTATCACAATTTGATAAAACTTGTGTCGAAGTCGTGGACGGATGGCTACTATTATCATCCGCGTACGGACAAGACGGAGTTGGCGAAGCATCGCGAGGGGCTTATTGTTCTTTCTGCGTGTTTGGGTGGCGAGATTCCTCGGCTGATTATGCAGGGGCGTTTGGACGAAGCGCGTGCGAGTGTACAATGGTTTAAGGATACGTTTGGCGACGATTACTACCTTGAGTTGCAACGTCATAAGCCTAATGCCGATGTTGTCAATACGGACACTTATCCCAATCAGGTTGCCGTGAATAATGTGCTCATTGAGTGGTCGAAGGAGATGGGTGTTAAGTTGGTGTGTACCAACGATGTGCATTTCGTCGACGAAGGAGATGCGGAGGCGCACGACCGCTTGATTTGCATCTCTACGGGTACGTTTCTCGACGAGCAAAATCGTATGCATTATACCAAGCAGGAGTGGATGAAAACTCAGGCGGAGATGAACGAGGTGTTTGCCGATGTGCCCGAGGCGCTTGACAATACGCTTGAGGTTATCTCTAAGGTAGAGCGTTACAGCATTGAGCACGGCCCGATTTTGCCGGATTTTCCGTTGCCGGAAGGCTTCTCGGACAATGACCAATATCTGCGTCATTTGGTCTACGAGGGAGCAAAGCGACGCTGGGGCGATGAGCTGACCGATGAGCAACGCGAACGTCTCGACTTCGAGCTTGATACGATAAAGAATATGGGTTTCCCGGGCTACTTCTTGATTGTGCAAGACTTCATAGCTGCGGCGCGCCGTCTTGGTGTGGCTGTCGGTCCGGGACGTGGCTCTGCTGCCGGTTCGGCGGTGGCTTACTGCCTGGGTATCACTGATATCGACCCGATAAAATATGATTTGCTGTTTGAGCGTTTCTTGAATCCCGACCGTATTTCGTTGCCTGATATCGATGTGGACTTCGACGACGACGGTCGTGCCGTTGTGTTGCGCTACGTTACGCAGAAATACGGCGCCGAGAAGGTAGCACACATTATTACCATCGGTACGATGGCTTCTAAATCGGCTATTAAAGACGTTGCGCGTGTGCTGCGTCTGCCGCTTCCGGAGAGCGACAAGCTTGCCAAATATGTCCCGGCTCGCGATTTCGAAATAGAGGGCACAAAATATAAGGTCAACCTTAAGAACTGCTATGCGCATATTCCGGAGCTTCACGAGCAGGTGGAGCACGGCTCCGAGCTTGTTCGCGAAACGTTGAAGTATGCTCAGGAGTTGGAGGGTAATGCGCGCAACACGGGTGTGCATGCCTGTGGTGTGATTATCGGACGCGACGACATTACCGACTGGGTTCCGGTGGCTACGGCAACCGACAAAGACGGCGAAAAGGTGCTCGTTACGCAGTATGAAGGCTCCGTCATCGAGTCGACGGGACTAATTAAGATGGACTTCCTCGGCTTGAAGACGTTGTCGATTATTATGGAGGCTCTTGAAAATATTAAGGAGCGCCACGGCATTACGCTCGACATCGATAAGATTCCTATCGACGACCCGAAAACTTACCAACTCTATAGCGAGGGACGAACGACCGGTACGTTCCAATTCGAGTCGACCGGTATGCAGAAATACTTGCGCGAACTTCAGCCTTCGACTTTCGAGGACCTCATTGCGATGAATGCGCTTTATCGACCGGGCCCTATGGCTTACATCCCGCAGTTCATCAAACGTAAACACGGGCAGGAACCTATCGAGTACGACATACCGGTGATGGAGAAATATCTCAAGGACACTTACGGCATTACCGTCTATCAGGAGCAGGTGATGCTCTTGAGTCGTCAGCTTGCCAACTTTACCCGCGGCGAGAGCGACGCACTGCGTAAGGCGATGGGTAAGAAGAAAAAGAAGATTGTCGACGAGATGAAGCCGAAATTCATCGAGGGTGGAAAGTCTAACGGTCACGACCCGAAGATTCTCGACAAGATTTGGTCCGACTGGGAAAAGTTTGCTTCCTATGCGTTCAATAAGTCGCACGCAACGTGCTATTCGTGGGTTGCTTACCAAACGGGCTATCTTAAGGCGAACTATCCTGCCGAGTATATGGCAGCCGTGCTGAGCCGCAACCTTAACGACATCACAAAACTTACTAAGTTTATGGACGAATGTAAGGTGATGAAAATCGACGTAAAGTCGCCGGATATCAATGAGAGTCGGGCGCGATTCAGCGTAAACGATGCCGGTCAGATACGTTTCGGACTTGCAGCCATTAAAGGCGTGGGACTCAACGCCGTGCAAGCCATCTTGGATGAGCGTAAAGCTAATGGACCGTATAAATCGGTCTACGACTTGGTTGAACGCATCAACTTGACGACGTGCAACCGCAAGGTTATCGACAGCCTTGCTTTGGCAGGCGCTTTCGACCGATTCGGCGTCAATCGCGAGGATTTTGAAAAGACCGACGACGAGCCATCGTTCGGCGAGTTGCTTGTGCGCTACGGCCAACGCTTTCAAACTCAAAAAGCCAATCAAACGGCATCGCTCTTCGGCGACATTGAGGAAATCGACACCGCCAAGCCGGAGCCGTCGCATCGCAACACCTGGACCGACATTCAGCGGCTCGACCGCGAGCGCGAGTTTGTCGGACTGTATCTGTCGGCGCACCCGCTTGATAAGTACTATACGGAGGTGGAATATGGTTGCAACGTCAAGGCTCAAGACTATTCGACGGTCAAGCAACTTGAGAATTTCGACTATGTCTTGGGCGGATTGGTCGTTGAAAACAAAGAGCTTGTTTCGCGCAACAATTCAAAATTTGCCGTCGTAAAAGTCGAAGACTATACCGGCACGGCAGAGTTACGCTTGTACGGGCGCAACTACGAGACGTTTGCGCCGCAATTTGTCGTCGGGAAGCCTGTTGCCGTACGCTTTACGTTCCAGCGCAGCCGCTATGCCCGCGCCGATTCTGCTGACAAAATGTATTTTACGATTATTTCGGTGTCGAACATCGAAGGCGTCCGCTCCGACCTCGTTCGTGGCATTACGCTCCGCGCCGGTGAGTTGTGTCTGTTGAATGACCGTTTCAGCGAGTTGCTCGCCGCTCACGTCAATAATGATGACGAGTCGGCAATGCCGATGAAGTTGGAAGTGCTTAACAAGAAGATGAATCTCATTGTCGAACTCAATTCGTCGTGTCGAGTCGTTGCAAGTCGTGAATTCTTGTGCGAACTTGAAGATATGGGCATAGATTTTGCCTTCGATACGGCGTTGTCGGCAGTTCCTGAATAGGTGTGAATAATTTACTGTGAATAATTTACTTTGTGGCGGTGGTGTCGGCAGGAGCTGATACCTCCGCTGCTTTTTTAGAGCGATGACGACGCAAGAAGTTGTTGAAGTCGTGCTTGAACATAATGCCTACGCCTTGCGTTGTGAGTGCATTGCGGATGTAGTAGTTTTGGTCGTTGTAGCGGTTGTAGGCTTTGAGCCGGAAATTTCCGTTTTTGGTCAGGAGGTATTCGATGTCGAAGTCGCCGATAAAGTTGTTGCTGTTCATAGCGTTGTCGGTGTAGCCGAAGTTGCCGTTGAGCAGCAGGCGGTTGTTGAGCAATCGGCTCGACAGAGCGAGCTCGACTTCTACGTCGGAAAAGTCGCCTTTGTCGGAGTGGAAGTTAGGCGCGATAGTCCAATTGTCGTTGATTTGCCCGAGCATACTTGTGAGTTGACTCGAAACGGTCGACGAAGCCACCGAAGCCAGTTCGTTGTTGCGCCCTGTGCCGCCCATGTATTCGGGCGTGTAGAATCTGCCGAGAGCGAGCAGATATAGCATCTGTTGGTTCATCAAATCGTCGGTACTGATGATGCTCTTGACTTTTCGGTAGACGTCGGTGGTCAGGGTGGGGAATTCGATGTCGAAGGAGATGTCGGGTTGTGATATGACACCGCTGAGGTTGAGCAGAGCGTTGACTGGCACGAGCGTGCGATTTAGCTCGCGGTCGTCGGCAAACGATTCGTCGAGGTCGAGCAGATTGGCGTTGACCGAGTAGGCTGCTTGGAGGTCGACAACGGCTTGCAGCGGGTCGCCGTGGAAAGCGATGGTGGCGCCGGGCTTGATGTTAAACTCGCGAATGATGATGTCTTGCAGCGTGAAGTTGTAGCGCCCTTGGTCGACGGTGTAGCTGCCGAACATTTTCATCTCGTCGCTCGACGAATATTTGATTTGCATGTTCCCGTTTCCGGTAGCGCGAATGCGGTCGCCGCCTTCGGGGTCCATTATCATTGTTATTGCCACGTTCGGGTTGGCTTCAACCTGCAGGTTGAGGTTGAATTCTGAAGGATTTTCAACATTATTATTTTGGTTGAGTGTGGCAAGGAAGTCGAACGGCTGCTTTTCGCGTTTTTCTTTTTCTTCTTCGAGACGTTTCTCTTTGCGCTTGTCGGTGAAGGTGATAAACGAATATTCGCCGGCTTCTTCTTGGTCGCTAAGGACGAAGGTGAAGTTCGAATTTCGCGCTGCCGACATGTTGATATCGATGTCGCAACGGCCGGGGATTCCTTTTACATAGGCAGAACCATTGGCGTAAACTTTGCCGTACCAGAGCGGATTGATTTTCTCGTTGGTGTCGTAGCATAGCAGTTTATTTGCCTCTGTTACTGCGAAGTCGTAGGTTGCATCGTGGAAGTAGTTGTGGGTGACGGTTCCGCGAAGCTTGGCTGTGTTGCCTTGCAAGTCGTGGAGCACGGTTTCGGGAATGATGATGCGTCCCGGCTCGAGGATTACGGAGTCGCTGATGGTGTAGTATGTGTTAGTGTAGTCGAGTTTCAACTTGAAGTTGTCGGCAAACATACGGCCGCGAACGTTGAGTAACTTAAACGTGCCGTATAGTTCGCATTCGCCGGAGGCTTCGCCGCTGATGTCGGAGGTGAATGCCTTCATGAAAGGTTGAAGCAGCTTGACGTTGACGTGGTCGGTGTTAAACTTGAAGTTGAGCGAGTCCTTGCCGAGGAAAACACCTCCGCGAACGTATGTCATACGCTTGTTGGGTTGCGCTATGTCGGCATTGATGATGATTCCTTTGTTTTCGTTGTCCCAAGAGCTTTGGATGTCGGCCTCGCCGAGCAGCGCGTGGTGGTATGCAAAGTTTTTGACGTGCAGGCGAGGCGTGTTGAGTTGTGGTGTGCGCGTAAACAGCGATGAGGCGAAAAAGTCGCCGGTAGCATCGCCGCTAAATGCTACGTGGTTGATGTTGAGAGTCTCGAAGATGTAGCCGAGGTCGATGTTGTTAAGTTGCAGCTTGATGACGTCGTCGGGGTTGGCAGAAGCCACGCCGTTTGCTTTTATCGACTGGTTGTCGCGGTAGACATGTATGCCGTCGACGTTGATTCGGCGGTCGTTGAATGTGATTCGTGCCGGCGTGATGTGCCAGGTAGTGTCGTTGACGCTGAAGGTGGTAGGGTTGATGTCGATGTCGGCGGCAAAGCGATTGTTGTCGTTGCGCTTGAGGAGTGTCGACAGGTTGATGCTACCCGAAAAGTTGCGTTTTCGGTCGTATTGCCAATTGATGTCGGAGTCGAAGCGGTCGTTGGCACCGGTACCGTTGAACACGAGCAGAATGTTGCCGTTTTTGTGGTCGAGTTGGCTTACGGCATTGATGCTCATCATGTCGTTGTCGCCGTCGAGGTCAATCGACAGACTTGTCTTTTCTATCAACTTCTTGCCTTGAACGAGGTATGGCGCATCGATGCCGATTGTGGCACGTCCGTCGAGGTCGTCTACGCGTCCCGATATCTTGATTGGATGAGCAATTTTTAGCGGTGCGTTGAAAAACTTGAGTAACTCTTCGTTTTCGGCAATTTGTAAGAAGAATACGAAGTCGTTAAGGCTGTTGGATTTGGCTTTGTTGTTTGCGGGGATAAAGTCTGCCAGGCTTGGAAATATGTTGCCGACGATGTGCTTAAACGAGGTTGTCAGCCCGGCAAAATTGGTTGTGCCGTCGATGTAGCCGTTGCCGATTTCCGAATTGATTGTGTAGTATTTTCCGGCATCTTTTTGGCGCGCCGTTATGTCGAAGTGGTCGATGTTGATGCCCTCGTTTTCCGCATTAATGAACGACAAGTCGCTGAGCATCAGGTCGCCTTCGACGTTATCTATGTTGTTACCTGTCAGCGACACTTCGGCACTGCCGTTAAGACGGTAGTTGCTATATTTGTTGGTTAGGTTGAGGTTGGCAAGGCTTAGGTTTGCGAGGTTGGCTACAACGTCGACAACGGTGTTTTCGCCATTGGGGCGGAACTTCCCTTCGATGTCAAGGTCGACGTTCGGGTCGTGCAGGCATATCTTTCCGTCGTAGTTACGTCCGTCGATTTCCAAGTTGGCATTTATGTTGTTGTAGCGATAGCCTTTGAGGTCGATATAGTTGATTGTGCCGTCGACGTTTCCGTGGGGCAGTCCGCCGGCGAGAGTCACGTTGGCGTCGATGTCGAAGGCGAGTTCGTTGAGCACGTCGGGCATCTTTGCCAAGCCACCGATTTTTAAGTTGTGCGACTTTAGATTGCCGTTGATGTGAGTCACCGAACCTTTGTCGTTGCGTTTTAATCCTAAGTCGGATTCAAGCTGCCCTAATGCTGTGTTGATAGTGCCGGCATAGACTACCCGGTCGGGCTTGTAGCTCAGCGAGCCGTTGACTGCCAAAAAGTCGGTTGCGTCAATCACGCGCACAGCCGTACCGGGCAGTTTTAGGCGCATCATAGATGCATCGAGCAGTTGCCTGACTTCGGCAAAAAGGTTTATGTTTGGCAGCTCTGCTGTGAGATTTTTGCCGTTGGTAAGGTTGTCGATGCGACCCGACGTTTTCAGCGTAAGAGCGGAGTTGGCGGTCGATAGGTCAAGGGTTTCTATCATCACATGGTTGAGCGTACCGGTGAGCATACAAGTTATGTAAATCGGTTCGCGTAAGTTCTTAAATGCCGGGACGAATGGCGTAAGGTCGGCAAGCGTGACGTAACTGTTGGCAACAGCGAGTCGTAACGGCGTCGAACGAATGTCGTTGGCGATGGTTTTCAGCGACTTGTAGCGAACTGTGATGTCTTGCGGCACGAGCAAACTGCCGGGCATGGCGATGCGGAGGTTTTTTACGCTGAGCATATTGGGATAGACTTCCACGTTTGCCGCTAAGTCGTTGAGCTCGAATCCGCTAATTTCGTGCAAAGCCAATCGCTTGACGTCGACCACAATTGTGTCGTTCTTGATTTTCGGCAATATTGCATCGGTGCGTAACTGGCTGATAGATATGTGGTTGGGGTCGAATGTGCCGGCGGGACGATGCGGCTCCGACGCGATGTCGAACGTCACGGCACTCTTTCGAATGGCTACCGCCTTCAGCTCGATGTCGTAGGGCGTTGGCGGCTTGTTTTTGTCCTTGCTTTTGAGAGCATCGATGATAAACTGAATGTTGAGCGGCGATGTCGGGTCTGCTTTCTCCAATCGTGCTTTCAGCCCGACAACTTCGGCGTAGTCGAACACAAAACGACGGAAGGCGATAAGCTCTGACAGGCTCATTTGTGCGGCGAGTTTGTCGATAGAGGCAATCGGCTTGTTGTCGCGCCCCGACACTACCACGCTGTCGATTTCGACCTCGTTGAACGGCTTAATCGAGACGTTGCCTATCGTCACTTTTGTAGTAAGCAGTTTCGACAATTCAGTTTCGGCGCGATGCTTTATTTTGTTTTGAACAGCCGGGATGCAGAGCAGTAGGTATAAACTGCCGTAAACAAATACAAACAAAATAAGAAGGGAAACGAAAACGCTTCTCAACACTTTGTAGACTTTCATAAGTGCAGACTTCATTATCTTCTTCTCATTTTGTAACACAAAGGTAATGCAAATCGTGGGCATACGCAACGCAGTATTGCGTTTTTTGTCAGTAAGAAGATTTTCAAAGTATAAAATGTGTGAAAAGCGTGTTTTTAGTGGTAAAATAATAACCATAAACCTTTCCTTTTTAATGATAATAGACTAAATTTGCAATGTTTTTGACTAAGTAAATGCGGAAGAAAGGCATATTATAATTGCAATTCTGATGATTGTCGGACTCTTTGACAGCAATGCCAAGGAGACACGACGTGAAATATGCGTTGATTTCAAAATAGCTACCGACAGAATTGACGTTAACTATCGCGAAAATGCCACTCGTCTCAACGAAAT
>SFJG01000010.1 GCA_004555955.1 Bacteroidales bacterium
TTCTTTTTTTTGTTATTAATAAAATAAATAAAACATACTTAAATCCCCACAGTCAAACTTACTCCAAAAGAGTAACTCTTTCCCGCCATTTGTAGGCTTCTGCGGTGTATCCACGTGCATCCACCTAAGGTTTTTGACCTGGCTTTCGGTTGCAAATATAACAAAAAATCAAAAATAAACTAATTTATAGTTGTTATTTTCTAATTACAACCTGTAATCGGAGCCGCCGCTGTGCGACTCTGGGACGGAAGCATCCGGGACGGAAGCCGGGACGGAAGAAGCGAATTTCAAAAGTTTACTGCGCGCCTTTGGATGAAATTTGCTTTTTCGGGTGATTTGCCGTATCTTCGCAGTTTAAAACGAAGAAATAGAAATGTATTATATAACAAAACGCTTGGAAATTGCCGGCTGTCACCGCTTGCAACTTAACTATGAGAGCAAATGCTCGCAGATGCATGGGCATAATTGGATTGTTACCGTGCATTGCCGCGCTGCAGAACTCAACGAAAACGGTATGGTGTGCGACTTTACACAAATCAAGCAGCGCATACAGACAGCCCTCGACCATAAGAATTTTAACGACGTTTTGCCCTTTAACCCTACCGCCGAAAACATCGCTCGCTGGATTTGCGACCAAACGCCCAACTGCTACCGCGTCGATGTTGTGGAGTCGGAAGGCAATTTGGCAACTTATGTAAGCGATGAAGAAATATAAGGTTAACGAGATATTCTATAGCCTTCAGGGTGAGGGCTATTTTGTGGGTACTCCGGCTGTGTTTGTGCGCTTTTCGGGATGTAATTTGCGTTGCCCGTTTTGCGACACGCAGCATGCGAAGCATACCGAGATGACGATTTCGGAGATAGTTGCCGAAATCGACCGCTATCCTGCGGAGACGGTGATTCTGACGGGCGGCGAGCCGTCGTTAGTGGTCGACAAAGAGATGGTTGAGGCTATCAAAGCGGGACATCGGTTTGTGGCTATCGAAACCAACGGAACGCATCAGCTTCCCGACAATATCGATTGGATAACGCTTTCGCCGAAGTTCGACGTCGAAGGGCAAGAGGATGCGAAGGTCGTGATACCGCTCTGCGACGAGTTGAAGGTGGTCTATCGCGGTCAAGACTTAAGCCAATACGATGGGATTGCCACAAATTTACGCTTTTTGCAGCCGATTGACACCGGCAATGACGCAATGAATCGTTCGATATGCGCCGCTACGGTTCGTGCTTGCCTCGAAAATCCCAAGTGGCGACTTTCGTTGCAGATTCATAAATTATTGAATATAAAATAGCAGATTTGTCTCAAATTAACGCATTATGGGTATTAACTGTTTCATTATTAATACTTTTTTGTGTAAATTTGCCGAGATAAACGAATAAAGAAATAACCATGAGTTTTGAAATAATATTCGTCATCGTATGTATGATAGCGATGCTTTTGGCGCTGATATTCGACTTGATGCGACCGGGCATGATATTGCTGAGCATCGTTGTGCTGTTTCTTTGCGCGGGCATATTAACGCCAAAGGAGATGCTCGAAGGCTTCAGCAACAAGGGTATGATAACGGTAGCCTTGCTGTTTCTGGTGAGCGAAGGCGTTCGACAGAGCGGCGCGCTCAACGTGATAATCAAGAAGTTGCTGCCGCAGAAGCCTGTTTCGGTGATGCGCGCGCAGTTGCGATTTTTGCCGGCGATTTCGGCGATTTCGGCGTTTCTCAACAACACGCCGGTTGTCGTAATTTTTGCGCCTATCATCAAGCGCTGGGCAGAGCAGATGAAGATGCAGCCTACAAAGTTTCTTATTCCGCTGTCGTATGCAACCATTCTGGGTGGTATTTGTACGCTCATCGGCACGTCGACCAACTTGGTTGTGCACGGTATGGTGCTCGACGCCGGGCTCGAAGGCTTTTCGATGTTCGAACTCGGACGCGTTGGCATTTTTATTGCCATAGCGGGTATAATATATCTTTTGTTCTTCTCCAAGCGACTTCTGCCGGATTCGCGCGAGGACAATCTCGACCGCGAGGAAGAGAATCCGTCGGGCGGATTGCATCGCGTCGAGGTGATTATCGGCGCGCGCTTCCCGGGTATTAAGAAAAGCCTCGGCGAATTCAACTTTACGCGCCACTATGGTGCCTACGTCAAAGAGGTGAAGCGCAATGGTGAGTCGTATACGACCGACCTCGACGAATTCGTGATTCTCGAAGGCGATACGTTGATACTTTGGGCAGACGACACGTTCATCCCGACGTGGGGTGATTCGCGTGTGTTCTTGTATGTGGCAAACGGCAAGGACGAAGCCCCGAAGGAGTCGCGCGGACGCCGTTATCTCGCCCTCGGATTGCTCGTGTTTATGATTGCCGGCGCTACGATTGGCGAACTTCCGTTTATGAAAGAATTGGTGCCGTCGATGAAGTTGGATATGTTCTTTTTCGTGTGCATTACCACTATCATTATGGCGTGGACCAAAATATTCCCGCCGAAGAAGTACACCAAATACATCTCTTGGGACATCCTTGTCACAATTGCGTGCGCATTTGCCATCAGTAAGGCGATGAACAATTCCGGCTTTGCTCCGATGATTGCCAACTACGTTATCGACATGACCGACAGCCTCGGTGCTTACGGCATCTTGGCGGTGCTTTTTGTCATCACCAATATTTTCACAGAACTGATAACCAACAACGCAGCGGCTGCGCTAAGTTTCCCCATAGCCCTTGCCGTTGCAAATCAGTTGCATGTCGACCCGACGCCGTTCTTCGTGGTGATTTGTATGGCAGCTTCGGCAAGTTTCTGCACGCCCATCGGCTATCAAACGAACCTCATCGTGCAAGGTGTCGGCGGCTACAAATTTACCGATTTCGTGAAAGTAGGCTTGCCGTTGAACATAATAGCCTTTGCAATTTCAGTTTTTGCAATTCCTTTGATTTGGGAATTCTAATCAATACAAGATAAACAATGGACAACAATATTTATCCGATATTCGACCGAATGCAGACGCGTGCCGACAAGGAGCAACTCCTCGGACAGCGCGGCATAATGATATGGTTTACCGGGCTGAGCGGCTCGGGCAAGAGTACGATAGCCATAGCGCTTGAGCGCGAGTTGAGTCAACGCGGCTTGCTTTGCCGAATTCTCGACGGCGACAATATCCGCTCGGGCATCAACAACAATCTCGGATTTTCTGCCGACGACCGTCGCGAAAACATACGCCGCATCGCCGAAGTCGGCAAACTCTTTGTCGACACCGGCATCATTACCCTTGCGGCATTCATCAGCCCCGACAACGAGATGCGCGGCATGGCGTCGGACATCATCGGCGCCGACAGTTTCCTCGAAGTGTATGTGAGCACACCCCTCGAAGAGTGTGAGCGTCGCGACGTCAAAGGGCTATACGCCAAGGCGCGTCGCGGCGAAATCAAGAATTTTACCGGAATCTCGGCGCCCTTCGAAGCCCCGATGTCGCCGGCTCTCGACCTCGACACGTCGAAGCTTTCGCTGCAAGAGTCTGTTGAACGCCTGCTTGAAATGATTTTACCAAAAGTGTCGCTCCCGACACAGCAACAATAACTAAAAACAACAACATCAGAATATGTCGAATTACAAACTAAGCCACCTCCAAGAATTGGAGGCAGAGTCAATCCACATCATTCGCGAGGTAGCCGCCGAATTCGAGAATCCGGTGATGCTCTACTCCATTGGTAAAGACTCGTCAGTGATGGTGCGACTGGCAGAAAAGGCATTTGCTCCCGGCAAAGTGCCGTTCCCGCTGATGCACATCGATTCGAAATGGAAATTCCGCGAAATGATAGAATTTCGCGACCAATACGCCAAAGAGCACGGCTGGAACCTTATCGTAGAATCTAACGAAGAGGCATTCCGAGCCGGCGTCGGTCCCTTTACCCACGGCAGCAAAGTGCACACCGACTTGATGAAAACTCAAGCGCTGCTTGCCGCGCTCGATAAGTATAAATTCGATGCCGCTTTCGGTGGCGCACGTCGCGACGAGGAAAAGAGCCGCGCCAAAGAGCGCATTTTCTCCTTCCGCGACAAATTCCATCAATGGGACCCGAAGAATCAGCGCCCCGAACTTTGGGACATCTATAACGCTCGCGTTCATAAAGGCGAAAGCATCCGCGTTTTCCCCTTGTCGAACTGGACAGAACTCGACATTTGGCAATATATCCGCCTCGAAAACATTCCTATCGTGCCGCTCTACTACGCAAAAGAGCGCCCGATTGTGGAACTCGACGGCAACCTCATTATGGCAGACGACGACCGCCTTCCCGAGCAATATCGCGACAAGATAAAGATGCGCATGGTGCGCTTCCGCACGCTCGGTTGCTGGCCGCTTACCGGTGCCGTGGAGTCGAGTGCCGACACTATTGAGAAAATCGTCGAAGAAATGATGACCACCACCAAGAGCGAACGCACTACACGCGTCATCGACTTCGACCAAGATGCCAGCATGGAACAGAAAAAACGCGAAGGCTACTTCTAAACACCACGTATATTATGGAAACAAAAAATCTCGATATAAAAGAATTTCTCGACCGTGACGAGCAGAAAGACCTGCTTCGCTTCTTGACCGCAGGCTCTGTCGACGACGGAAAGTCGACTCTCATCGGTCGTTTGCTCTTCGACAGTAAGAAAATCTACGAAGACCAACTCGATGCCCTCGAGCGCGACTCAAAGCGCGTGGGCAACGCCGGCGAACACATCGACTACGCGCTGCTGCTCGACGGCTTGAAGGCTGAACGCGAGCAGGGCATAACCATCGACGTGGCTTACCGCTACTTCAGTACTAACAACCGCAAATTCATCATTGCCGACACTCCGGGACACGAGCAGTATACGCGCAACATGATTACCGGCGGGTCGACTGCCAATGCTGCCGTCATTCTCGTCGACGCTCGTACCGGCGTGATTACACAAACTCGCCGTCACACATATCTCATCTCGTTGCTCGGCATCAAGCATCTTGTGCTCGCAGTCAACAAGATGGACCTGGTCGACTTCGACGAAAACGTATTCAACAAGATTGTCAGCGACTTTAACGCATTTGTAGCCGACCTGAACATCCCCGACGTCTACTGCATTCCGTTGTCGGCGCTCGAAGGCGACAACGTCGTCGAAAAGAGCGAGCGTACGCCTTGGTACGACGGTAAATGCTTGCTCGACTATCTCGAAACAGTGCCCATCGACCTCGATCGCAACTACAGCGATTTCCGCTATCCCGTGCAATACGTTCTTCGCCCGAATCTCGATTTCCGCGGATTCTGCGGCAAGGTGGCAAGCGGCGTAATCCGTCCCGGCGACGAAGTGATGGCTCTGCCTTCGCGTAAAAAGTCGCGCGTCAAGAGCATCGTGACCTACGAAGGCGAAATCGAAGAAGCATTCCCGCCGATGTGCGTCACTCTGACTCTCGAAGACGAAATCGACATCTCGCGCGGCGAAATGATTGTAAAGCCCGACAACCTGCCTATCGAGAGCCGCAACTTCGAAGCAATGCTCGTGTGGATGGACGAAGAGCCGATGGACACTTCCAAGCAATTCTTCATCAAGCAAACCACCAACACCACTCGTGCGCGAATCGACAATATCAAATATCGTGTCGACGTAAACACTATGGAGCGTTCGAACGTTGAATTGCTCAAACTCAACGAAATCGGTCGCGTGGTATTTACCACCGGTAAAGAGCTCTTCTTCGACCCGTATCACACCAACAAGCAGACAGGAGCATTTATCCTCATCGACCCGATTACCAACAATACGTCGGCGGTGGGTATGATTATCGGCAAAGTTGATGCCGGTGAACTCGTCGGCGACGATGCTATTGCTACAATCGACCTCAAGGCGCTCGGCATCGACGATAGCCATCGCGCTGCTATCGAGAAGGTGTGCGACCAACTAAAACGTCAAGGTTTAACCATAAAAATTATTTAATCTATGGGACTTAAATTCGAAGACCTCCCCGTCAATACCCTCGTCGGTGCCGACTGGAAGACTTTCAAAGAACTGACAAAAAATCAAACAATCGATAAAGGCTATCGCGGCAAATATTATCTGACAAAATCGGTTTGCCGCTTGCTCAGCTCGCTCAAGACCTTTGAGGATAGCCGATATAAGAAGATTGCCGACAAGCCTATTGAACATGACCCTCTCTTCATCCTCGGTCACTGGCGCAGCGGCACGACATTCGTTCACAACGTCTTTGCGTGCGACCACCATTTCGGCTACACAACTACCTATCAAACGGTGTTCCCGCACCTCGTGCTTTGGGGACAGCCTTTCTTTAAGAAAAGTATGGCGGCATTGATGCCCGACAAACGCCCGACCGACAACATGGAGCTAAGCCCCGACCTTCCGCAAGAAGAGGAGTTCGCTCTGTCGAACATGATGCCCTACACCTATTACAACTTCTGGTTTTTCCCAAACCGTTGGATGGAATACTGCGACCGCTTCCTGACGTTTGAGAAAATCACCGAGGAGGAGCGCCGCGTGTTTATGGATACGTTCGACCGCCTTGTCAAGGTGTCGCTTGCCAACACCGGCGGTACGCAGTATCTTAGCAAAAACCCGCCGCACACCGGGCGCGTTCGAACGCTCGTCGAGATGTATCCGAATGCCAAGTATATCTATCTCAAGCGCAATCCTTACACCGTGTTCGAGAGCACTCGCAGTTTCTTTACAAACACGATTCAGCCGCTTATGCTGCAGAAAATTTCCAACGAGCAAATTGTCGACAACATTCTCGAAGCATATATGCGTCTCTACCATCGCTACGAAGCCGATAAGGCATGTATCCCCGAAGGCAACCTCGTGGAAATCAAGTTTGAAGACTTCGAGAAGAATGCTTTCGACTTGACTAAAGACATTTACAGCCGCTTGCAGTTGCCGGGATTTGATGCCGCTGAGGCCGACATCAAGGCTTATCTCGACAAGAAGAAAGGTTATAAGAAAAACAAATATCAATATAAGGACGAGACCGTGAAACTCGTCGAAGAGCATTGGTCGGAAGTGCTCAACGACTGGGGCTATACGCTATAAGCGGTCTGATTAAAGCTAATTTAGAGACGAGTGTCGCATTGCGGTAAAACGCAGCGGCGCTCGTTTTGTTATTGTGTCGAATACACTTTCCGCGGACGCACTTGCGGCTTTAGGGCGCGGTTGAAACGCTGCCAATCGAACAACCAAGGGTCGTCTTTTAGCTGCGGGGATATGTCGCTATGGCGCACGATGTGGTCAATCCGGTAGCGATGGCGAAGGTATCCCGACAGGTAGAGCAGCGCGGCATATTGGCGGGGCGTTGGTGCCGACCATGGGGTGTTGATGATTTCGATGCCGAATGCGTCGGCGTTGATGTTTTGGCGGTCGGTGCCGGGTAGGGTGCTGCGACCGGCGTGATAGGCTATGCAGTCGTCGTCGACGGCTCGGATGATTCGCCCGTTGCGGTCGATAATGTAATGCGAACAGACGTTGTAGTGCTTAAATTGCTTTAGGACGCCGTCGAGTGAGTAGGCGTAGTCGTGGATGCTGTAGGTTGAGTGGATTACGATGATGTCTTTCTGATTGACGTGTTGGGGCTTGAAATGCCCGAAATCGATTTGGCTGCGCATGTCGACCACTTCCGGCACGTAGCGTTCCGCCGTCGGCATTTCGGCGAACTGCAGCGCTGTAAACAAGGCAAAGCAGATAAGAATCGTTGCTCTTAATCTGCTTCGCCGTTTATTGGTTGTTGAGCGAGTGTCAAACAATTTCGATAGAGTATTTTGCTTCAAACGATTGATCGGGAGCGAGAGTATTAATCCAATCTTTGTCGGCAAATTCGCCGGTATAGTTTTCTCGGTCGCACCGTCCGTACCACGGCTCGATGCATACGAAAGGCGAGTGTTCGTTGCGGCGCGGTGCCCATAGTCCGACGACCGGAGCGTCGAAGCCGACGCGGAGATATGGCTTGCGGTTGCGGTCAAGAAGTTCGACGGTGCGGATTTGCGAATTTTCAAAAATCAGTGCATCGCCGGCAAATAGGTCGGGGGTAATCGGCAGTACACCGTCGTCGGTGGATAGTTTTGTTGTGGCTTGCTTGAGGCAACCTTTTTCGCCGATAGCCGAAAGCGTCAGGGGCTCACGGTTGTCGAAACGGAAATAGCCGACAACGGGGCTTGCCGGGTCGAAATCCGGGTGATTGAAAGCCGGATGTGCTCCGATTTGGAAGTGTATGTCGGCGCTTGATGTGTTGACAACGCGCCAGCCCACGATGATGGCTTTTTCGACGAGCGTATACGAAATCTCAAGGCGGAAATCGTAGGGAAGCATCGACCGTGTTTCGTCGTTGCTGCAGAGAGCGTAAGTCAGCGACGTGGGTGTCGATTCGACGAGCGTCATCATCATGTCGCGGGCAAATCCGTGTTGTCCCATGCGGTAGATTGTGCCGTCGATGCGCGTTTCGCCGTCGTAGATGCTACCCACGATGGGAAAAAGCACGGGCGAGCGACGGCGCCAGTAGTCGGGATTGCCTTGCCATAAGCACTGCCGACCGCTTGCGAGGTCGACAATGCTTTGGAGTTCGGCACCCATCGGCGATACTTCGATGGCTATGTGTTGATTTTTGAGAGCGTTCATAGCTGATGCGTTACTTGTTCTGAACGGCTGTCAGCGGTGAATAGTCGCGCGAATATCTGAGCATTTGGTCGATGTAGCCTTCGGTATAGTCGAGCGCCACGTCGACAACTTGACCGTCGGCGTTTTTAACCAACGAGTAGACGGGGTTGACAAAGCCTTTGTAGGGAGCGATGTCGAGGTGAGCGTAGCGGTCGAGCACTTCGCGGTGCAATTCGGGGTCGACCTTTACGGCATATTGCTCAACAAGGGCTTTGCCGGCAGCATAGTCGCCTTCCGACTTGATGCGTTGAATCTCGGCAAGCAGTGCGCCGAAGAGATTGCGCAGGGCGTTGTAGTCGTTGATTTTGATGAAAGTTTTGCCGTCGCGCTTCACCATTTCGATGACGTTATCTTTTTTGCCGTGTTCGTAAGCCCAAGCGGCGATGAGTTGGCGGTTGCGCATATGGGCTTCTTCGATGTTTTTGCCCGGCTCGATGCGCATCAGTTGAGTCATAAGTCCGTTGAGGATGTATTTGTAGTATTCGGCTTTGTAAGCGTCGGGGTTGTCGAGCAGCCCAAGTTCAATCATCTTGGCGTCGGCAAGGTAGTAGAGCGCAAAGAGGTCGGCGCGTGCTTCTTCGAGAGTCGAGCCGTGTTCTTTCAGCGCGTCTTCGCTCACACCGGGGAGAAGTTTGCCGGAACCGTGGCCGAGACATTCGTGAAGGTCAGTGTGCATATTGTCGACGATGAAGAGATATTTATCCATAAGGTCACTTGTTTCGCTGTCGATAACAAATTCGGCGTTGAAGCCGTTGCCTTGAGCGGCTTTGTCGTAGGCTTCGGTGATATTTTCGATGGTTACCGACTTCGAGCCGTGGCTTGCGCGAATCCAGTTGGCGTTGGGCAAGTTGATGCCGATAGGTGTCGATGGATAAGAGTCGCCGGCAAGAATTGCTGCAGTAATCACCTTGGCGGTCACGCCTTTGACGTTTTCTTTCTTGAAACGAGCATCGACGGGCGAATTAGCCTCAAACCATTGAGCGCTGTTGCTGATAACCTCCGTGCGATGGCTTGCCTCGACGTTCTTGAAGTTGACGATTGATTCCCACGCGCCTTTGTATCCCAGCGGGTCGCCGTAGTTTTCGATAAAGCCGTTGATGAAGTCAACCGTGCTGACAACGTCTTCGGTCCACATAATCGAGTATTCGTCGAAGGTGCGCAGGTTGCCGGTTTCGTAGTATTCGATGAGTTTGTTGATGTGAGCGAGTTGCTTGTCGTTTTCGGCAAACGCTGATGCTTTGCGCAGATTTTCAACGATTTTCTCGATTGCGGCAGAATATTTTCCGCCGACTTTGTAGACTTCTTCGTAGATTTTGCCGTCGCGCTTCACCAGTCGAGAGTTCAAGCCGTAGGAGATTGGCGTCGGGTCGTTGGGTTGCTTCATTGCATTGTAGAAAGTCTCAACTTCGCTTTGGTTTACGCCGTCGTAGTAGTTGCAAGCCGAAGTGAAAATCAAGTCGTGGCCGTCGTCTTGGTTGACGCGTTTTGGCATCACTGTCGGGTCGAAAATCACGGGCGAAAGCGTTTTGACGAGTTGTTCTGCATTGGCAAAGCCGATGGCGGCAATTGTCGATTGCGGGAGTTTTGCCACTTCGTTGGCAAAGAACGTTGCCGAGAAGCGCGGTGTAAACTTGTCGGTCGAGTAGTGGTGGTGGATGCCGTTGGCAAACCATACTTGCTTGAGGTATGTCATAAAGCCGGTAAAGTCTGCCGTCGAGCTGTCGCCTTTATAGTTCTTGTAAATTTCTTCGAGGGTTGTGCGGATGGCAAGGTTGTATTTTCCGTTTTGGTCGGTCAGGATGTCGCGACCGTAAGCGGCTGCTTCGGTAAGGAAATAAACGAGTTGCTTTTGTTGGAGTGAGAGTTGTTCGAAGTCGTTTACGCGGTAGCGCAGCACTTCGATGTCGGCGAATCTGTCCACTTTGTAGTTAAAGTTGTTCTCGGCGGCGTAGGAGCCGGTAGCCATGCAAGCGGCTAAACTTACCGAGAGGATTATTGATTTGTTCATATTTTAGTTGTTTTTATAGAGTTATTCTACGTAAAGCACCAGTCCTTTGAGGTATTCGCCTTCGGGATGGTAGATGTTGATTGGGTGGTCTTCGGGTTGTGTAAGTTGATGAAGGATTCTGACACGACGCCCCGAAGCGGCGGCAGCCGAGAACACCGCCAGGCGGAATTGCTCCTTCGACACTGCTTGCGAGCAGGAGAATGTAAAGAGGATGCCGCCGGGGAGGATTTTCTCGAATGCTTTTGCGTTGAGTTTTCGGTAGCCGACGAGGGCGTTTCGCAGGGCACTTTTATGCTTCGCGAAAGCCGGCGGGTCGAGGATTATCAAGTCGTAGCGGCCGTCGATGTCGTTAAGAAATCGGAACGCATCTTGCTCGAAGGCTTGGTGGCGCGGGTCGCCGGGGAAGTTGAGTTCGACGTTGGCAGTGGTGAGTTGAATTGCTTTTGCCGAGCTGTCGACGGAGTGGACGAGACGAGCGCCGCCGCGCATGGCGTAGAACGAGAAACCGCCGGTGTAGCAGAACATGTTGAGTACTGCGCGACCGTGGCTGTAATGCTCGAGCAGTGCTCGATTAGCACGTTGGTCGACGAAGAATCCGGTTTTCTGCCCGCGAAGCCAATCGACGTGGAATTTCAATCCGTTTTCGATGGCGATATTCGTTTGGAAACCGCCTTTGATATAACCGTCGCGGCTGTCGAGTTGCGCCATGTAGGGCAGGGTGGTTTCCGACTTGTAGTAAACGTTTTCGATGAGACCGTCGGCGATGTTAAGCAGCGCGTCGGCAATCATGTTGCGTGCGTAGTGCATGCCCGGTGAATGGGCTTGCACAACGGCTGTGCGGTCATAGATGTCGACCACCAATCCCGGCAGGAAGTCGCCTTCGCCGTGAACGAGACGGAATGCGTTGTTGTCGGGGCGAATGAGTCCTAACGACTTGCGTAGCAGGTATGCTTGGCTGAGGCGTTCGGTGTAGAATGATTCGTCGATTTCGCGCTTGCCGAAGTCGAGAATACGCACGGCGATGCTGCCGATTTGGTAGTGCCCTACGGCGAGAAAGTCGCCGGTCGATGAGCACACTTCGACGGTGTCGCCTTCTTCAATTCCGGGCTCTATGCGCGCAATGGCTCCTGAGAATATCCAGGGGTGGAAGCGCCCGAGCGAATCTTCTTTGCCTCGTTTGAGTTGTATTTTTTTGTAGTTCATCGTCTATTTTATGAAGAAACGGTAAATGTCGTTGCCGTTAGCGTAGAGCAGTAAGGCTATGAGCAGGAACAAGCCTGTCATTTGGGCGTATTCCAAGAATTTCTCACCGGGCTGACGGCGCGTGATGATTTCGTAGAGCAGGAAGAGCACGTGTCCGCCGTCGAGTGCCGGGATGGGCAAGATGTTCATAAATGCCAGAGCCACCGAGATAAAGGCGGTGATTACCCAGAACTGATACCAGCTCCATTGTTCGGGGAACATGTCGCCGATTGCGCCGAAGCCGCCGAGATTTTGTGCTCCTTCTTTGGTAAACACGTATTTAAGTTGGCTGACGTATGCCGTCAACTTGTCGACGCCGAGTTCGATGCCGCGCGGCACGGATTCGAGCAACGTGTAGTTGATTGTATTCGTTTTGTAGACGTCGGTGAGCGGAGTGAGCATAATGCCGATTTTTCCGGCTTCGCTGACGGTAAGGTCGACGCGAGTGGTGTCGCCCGTGGTTGCCAACGATGTGATTTCGACTTTCTTGCCTGCGTTGCGGTTGAGTTCGGCGGTAAATTTCTCCCAGGTCTGTGCGTCGGCGCCGTTGACGGTGAGCACTTTGTCGCCTTTCTTCATGCCGGCTTTCTCGGCAGCCTCTCCGGCAACGAGGTCGGCAACGACGATTGGCAGACGGTAGGTCATAAAGCCGAAGTCGCTTTTTGCGTCTTTCATAGCGTCGTTGACCTTAAGCACGGAGCCGTCGGGGATTGCAATGTCGGTGCGTTTGCCGTTGCGCAAAACGGTGATTTGCTTTGCTTCGAGGAATTTGAGTAAGTCGAAATCGGCAGCCGACAACGGCTTTCCATCGGCTTCGAGCAGGATGTCGCCGTCGACAAAGCCCAGGTTGTGAGCGGCGTCGCAGAACTGCATGCCGTAGGTTGCGTCGGTATATTCGATGTATTGGTCGCCCCATGTGAAGGCAATTCCGGCGTAGATGATGATGGCGAGGATGAAGTTGAAGAGCACGCCGCCAATCATAACCAACAGGCGTTGCCATGCCGGCTTGGAGCGGAATTCCCACGGCTTGGCGGGTTGTTTCATTTGCTCGGTGTCCATCGATTCGTCTATCATTCCGGCTATTTTGCAATAGCCGCCAAGCGGAAGCCAGCCGACGCCGTATTCGGTGTTGCGCCAACTGAGCTTTTCGCCTTCGACGGGCGTTTTTCCCTTGTTGAAACTGCATATTTTGAACCACGGGTCGAAGAATAGATAGAACTTTTCGACCCAGATGCCGAACATGCGGGCGAAAATATAATGTCCGAATTCGTGTACAAGTATCAAAATTCCGAAAGCGGCGATGAGTTGTACCGCCTTGATGAGAAATGTTTCCATTAAAATCGTAAGTTGTTGTTTAAATCATTGATAATGCAATATTTTTTATCTCATTGTTTGTTTCTACCAAATCAGTGTAGCCGGGCTTTTCGATTAGCGGACATCGGCTAAGCGACTGCTCGACAATCCGCGGCATGTCCATAAAACCAATGCGTCCGTCGACGAAAGCGGCTACCGTAACCTCGTTGGCAGCGTTGAGCGCACACGGCATGTTTCCGCCTTGGTGAATTGCTTCGAACGCCATGGCAAGGAGCGGGAAGCGTGTGCGGTCGGCTTCTTCGAAGGTGAGTTGGCTCATTCGCGCCACGGTGAGTCGGTCGCATGTCGACGGCAACCGCTGCGGGTAGTTGAGCGCATAGCGTATGGGCAGACGCATGTCGGGCAGACCGAGTTGCGCCTTTATCGAGCCGTCGCGAAATTCGACCATCGAATGGACTATCGACTGCGGATGGACCATTATGGAAATGCGCTCGGGCTCAATGCCGAAGAGCCAGCGTGCTTCAATCATCTCGAAGCCTTTGTTCATCATCGAGGCGGAGTCGATTGTCACTTTTACGCCCATATTCCAGTTGGGATGACGCAGCGCATCGGCAACGGTCACCTTAAGTAGTTGCTCTGCCGAGAATGTGCGGAACGGTCCGCCCGAAGCTGTCAAGATGAGTTGCTCTATCGACTCCGGCTCTTCGCCAACGAGGCATTGGAAGATTGCCGAATGTTCCGAATCGACAGGGATGAGCCTTGCGCCCGACTCGGCGAGCATGCCGGTAATCAGTTCGCCCGCCACGACGAGTGTCTCCTTGTTGGCGAGCGCTATGGTCTTTCCGGCGCGGATTGCGCTCATTGTTGGCTCAAGTCCGCTATAGCCAACCATTGCCGTAACAACGATGTCGATAGGAGCGTCGGCGCATGCCTCGGCGATGGCGCGACTGCCCGAAAGTACTTCGATTGGCAGGTCTGCCAGGGCGTCTTTGAGTTCTTTCCAACGCGAACTGTCGGCAATTACTACTTTTGCCGGTCTATATTTTCGTGCTTGCTTGGCGAGCAAGTCGACGTTGCGGTTTGCCGTTAGCAGATATGGCTTAAGTCGGTCGGGATATTCCGACACCACGTCGAGCGTTTGCGTCCCTATCGACCCCGTGCTGCCAAGTATCGCTATATATTTGATTTCTTTGTTATTCACTACCTTTTGTCTTAATTTGTGCAAAATTACACCTTTTCTTCCTTTTTTTAAAAGGTATATTCATAAAAAAGACTAATACGGCGAAACTAATATGACAAAAGCGAAGCGCTCGACGTTTGCCGATGCTTCGCTCTAATAAAAAGCAGGTTCTATATACTTCTTAGAATGAGTTCTTTTTAATTGCTTCGCTGTGAGATTTTATATGTAGCAAAATAGAAATAGATATAAAAATACCCCCTCATCCGATTGTTAATTTATGTAAATGGGAACTTTTTTCTTTTAGATTTGTAGACGTTTCAATAATTTTACACAAAATTAAATGCAAATGGATTTTGAGACATATAAGGTAGGCGAAAATGATGAAATCAGGATACCGATACCGCGGAGTTATCGCGACTGTGCGGAATTGATACGCTCCGACTATTATCGACATAATGGACGTCGGTCGTCGTTGTTTCGCATTTGGTTGGGCGGCTTGAGTCGCACGAGTGTGGGCTTTAGTTTTTGGTTTCGGCTGTCGCAGCATCGCGGTTGGCTATATCCGCTGACCAAGATGATGTTGCATCGCTATAAGAAAGGCTACGGCTTGTTGATACCCGAAAAAGTAAAAATCGGTTACGGCTTTTATTTGCAGCACTGCTTCGGAACGGTCATCAATCGTAACGCCGTGATAGGTAATAACGTGAATATGGGCCAACTGACCACAATCGGGTCGAATGTAGCCACGGCGGCAATTGTCGGCGACGGGGTGTATATCGGTCCGGGCGTGTCGATAGTCGACGACGTTCGTATCGGCAGCGGTTCGTGCGTCGGTGCCGGAGCCGTTGTGACACGCACGGTAGCACCGAATACGACGGTTGCCGGAGTGCCCGCAAAGATGATTTCTCCGACATCGCATCCCGAGTATATTCGCCATCCTTGGCATGTGAAAGATTATGAAACGGACAATTAAACAGTTGATATTAACGGCTTTTGCAGTGGCTTGCGTTGCCTGTGGCGATGATGCCAACGTGCTGGTGACGGGCTACGGCGATGTGGCGATTCGTGTGGAAGTCGACCCGTCGGTTACGGAGGTCGGCGATGCCACGCCGGTCGAATTGCCCGCTCCGACGCTCGACGAAGTTATGCTCGTTGCCGAGGCACAAGACGGCTACCGAAAGACGTGGGCTAATCTTGCGGAATATGAAGCCGGCATTGGCAAACTCCCCGTGGGCGATTATACGATAAGCGCCGCATGGCAAGTCTCAGAAGAAGGCGTTGGCAAGGTTGCTTATTACGGCGAGAGCCGTGCGCAGGTCTACGACAACCGGACAACGAACGTCGACTTGACGTGCTCGGTGGCGAGTGCTATCGTGACGCGCAGCATCGACGTGCCGACGCTTGCCGATGTGCGTTTGCGCGTGAAGTCGGAAGCCGGTGGATATGTGGAATGGACTGCCGCCGACAACGGCTTTGCCGGAGTAAATCCCGGCGCAGTCGGTGCGGAACTCCTGCTCGTCGATGAGCAAAACCGACAGGTTGCAGTGCGCCCGTTGACGTTTGACGCTGCGGCGGCGCATCACTACCACGTGACTGTGGTGGAAAGCGACGGCGCGATGACGATTTCGACTGCCGACGGAGTAAGCGCGACGCTTCCTCTCGACGAGCCACTTTTTTCGGACGCGGGACCTGTATTTTCGACCGAAATGAAGGCGGTCAGCGCTGTCGAAGGCACCGCGACGTGTCGCTTCGGCGTAACGGCATCGTCAGGCTTGAAGCGGTTGACGTTAAGCATCGGTAGGCGCGACAGTCGCGCGTCAATTTTGTCCGAAAGCGATGTTCTTGCCGACTATGGCGCTGAGGGCGATACGCACGTCGACGTCGACCTTGCCGGTGTGTTGTCGCAATTGGTGTGCGTCGACGGTCAGCCGACGGGCTATGTCGTAACGGTGCAAGCCGAAGACTCATACGGTCGTGTTGCTGTCTGTCCGCTAACGGTCGACGTCGAGATTCGTCCGGTGACGCTTGCCATACGTCCGGTAGGTGAGTTCGACATGGATGCGCGGCAGGTATGGCTCACTGTGGAATATAACGGACGCGACTTTGAGAATGAGGTGAAGTTTGAGGTGTCGAACACGGCTTCGGAATGGGAGCCGCTGCCGGTCCAATCGGTAGAGCGCATCAGCGACAACATCTATCGCGTTACGATAGAGCCGTCGACTTCGTTGCAAGAAAGCCGTGTACGCGCCGTTGCCGGAGCGGTCTGCTCCGAGCCGGTCACGCTGCGCCGACAGATTCCGCCCTATACGATTGATTTCGACGAAGATAATATCTGGTCGTCGAAAGTCGACCTTTATGTCGAAGCCGAGCGTGCAGAGTCGGTGGTGCGCTATCTGAAAGTGTATATCAGCGAAGCCGACGACGAATGGCATCCCGCCGTGACCGAAGTGGTGCCGGAGGAGCATCGCATCACCGTGTCGACGCTTATGCCTGCCACGAATTACTCAATGGTAGTGACTGCCGACGGAAAGGATGAGCAGACATTCAGTTTCGTAACCGAGTCGGCTCTGACGTTGCCGAATCCGAGTTTTGAAGACGATTTGAAGGAAACGGTCAAAATCGGGTCTATCAACTGTGGTGGAAAGTATTCGAACGTAAGCAGTTGGTATCCGCTCTACAACACGACGAGCATCCTGGTGCGCGAAGCCAAAGGGTGGGCGAGTGTCAATGCCAAGACGTGCTCGCGCTATGCGGAGTGCAGCAACACGTGGTTTCGCGTGCCGTCGACAGAAATTGTCGAAGTGAGCCACGACGGGGCTTATGGCGTGAGGCTGCGCAACGTGGCGTGGGACCTTCACGGCGTAGAGCCGCCGCGCGACACGCGTACCGACAACGAATACTACAGTCGCAATGTTCCGACGATAGCCAATCGGTCGGCGGGCAAGGTGTTTCTGGGCACTTATACTTTTAACGCCGACGGCACGGAGACCTATAGCGAAGGCATCTCGTTCCGCTCGCGTCCGACAGCCGTTAGCGGCTACTATCGCTATCGCCAAGACGTACACGATGCGTCGGAAACCGGACTGGTGGTCGTCGAACTCTTAGGCGAGACGTCGGCAGGCGAGACGGTTATCGGTCGCGGCGAGGGGCGGCTGAGTGCGTCGACGTCGTTTACGCTCTTTAAGGTGCCGATAGTCTATACGGTGCGCAATCTCAAGGCTACACGCCTGCGCTTGATGATTTCGTCGTCGTGCTATTGTTCGTACAACCAAGCCGACGAAACCGCAAAAATAAAAACTACCGATTACCTCGAGCGAGGCGTATCGGTAGGTGCAGAGTTGACGCTCGACGATTTACGTCTTTATTACGAATAGGTTATTCGCTCTTAATGACAGTACCTTCGTTAGAAGCAACCATATCGGCGCGAGTAATCACCACTCGGCAGACGCCACCGCGTATGCAACTGAATGCGTTGTCGAGTTTGGGAATCATTCCGCCCGACACCGTGCCGTCGCTTTTCAGCGTTTCGTAGAGGTCGGGAGTAATGACGGGAATAACGCTTGCATCGTCGTTACCGTCGGCGAGCACTCCCGGGTGCTCAAAGCAGAACACGAGAGTGACGTCGTAGATGTCGGCCATTGCTTGCGCCACGGAGCCTGCCATAGTGTCGGCATTTGTGTTTAGAATGTTGCCTTTGCGGTCGTGTGTCAGCGGAGCCACTACGGGACAATATCCGCTGTCGAGGAGCGTCGACAATGCTTTGCTGTCGACCTCTTTGACGTCGCCGACCCAGCCGTAGTCGACGTCGACAACCGGGCGTCGGTCGCTGCGAACGATGTTCATATCGGCACCTGTTAGCCCGACGGCATCCACTCCGGCGGCTTGCAGTTTTGCAACGATTTGCTTGTTGACAAGCCCGCCGTAGACCATCGTAACCACACTGAGCATATCGTCGTCGGTGATGCGTCGTCCGTTGACCATCTGCGTTTCTATGCCGAGTCGGGCGGCAAGTTTTGTGGCAGAGCGTCCGCCGCCGTGAACAAGCATTTTAAGACCTTCGATGTGTGCAAAGTCGGCAATCAGCCGGTTGAGACTCTCGGGAGTTTCTACAATCTTCCCACCTACTTTTATTATTGTCAGTTTCTTCTTCATCTTGCAAATTTTTGGCGAAGGTACAGCAAAAAACCGAAATATGCACACTTAACATCCTGTTAAATATGCATATTTGTTTCATTTGTTTAATTTTAGATTTGTTCGGCTTTTGCCGTTGGTGTATAATAAAAAGCATTGCAACATACTGTGTTACAATGCTTTTTGTTTTGTCGTTTGTTGTCCAGGAAGGACTCGAACCCTCACAGGCGGAACCAGAATCCGAAGTGCTACCATTACACCACTGGACAATGTTTTGCGGTTTTGTGTTGCAAAGGTAAAGTGATTTTTTCGGCTATGCAAATTTTTTGCCTAAATTTTGGAGCAATCTCATCGACGCGAAGCAGAGAATTTTCCAAAAAATCGCCGATTGCTTATCGGTAAGTCCAAAAAAAATCGAGTTACCGATAACTAATCGATGTCCTATTTATGCGACATTAACCGTCGTTGTTGTAGTTAATGCCTTGTAAATCAGGTTTCTATATGGTTTCTAAACGGCGCAGAAGAGCGACACGAGGAAAGGGACAGAGGCGTCGACGATAATGCCGTGGATTATGGCGATAAAGGCGTAACGGCTGCCGACTGTTTGCGTGATGATTGGAAATGTCGTGTCGGCGGTTGTTGCACCACCGGCGCAGATGGGCGCCAATGGCCCGAACAGGCGTGCGAGCGCGGGCGAAGCGAGTAGGGTGATGAGTTCGCGTATGATGTTGGCTATCAGAGCAATTGTGCCGAGTTCAGCGGCAATGGTAATACCTGCATCCGGGGTGCGCAGTTGGGTGATGAGCACCGACGAGAGTGAGTAGTAGCCCATACCGCTGCCGATGGCGAGGCAGTCGGCGAGTGTGCGATGTGGCAACAGAAATATTGTCAATGCGCTGAAAGCGATTGTGCCGACGATTGTTGCTGCGGGCACGACGAGCACACGCGGCGAGAACGAGCGAATGATGTTCGGCAGTTCGGGGTCGGAGCCGATGCCGATACCAACGAGAAACAAAAGTGCGTAGAGCACGTATTCTGAGGCAACCGTCGATTGGTGCAGCAGCGCTGATGCATCCGGCAGTAGCCCGGGCAAGAGCATGCCGACGACGAAACATCCGACGATTATCAGCGAAGTTTTCATTTTCGGCGGAAGAATAATCGGTAAGCAATTGCGGCACACACTGCGCTTCCGAGGGTTGCAGCAGCACCGATTAGCAGCGCTTCGCCGCCGAGGCGAGTCATAGCGCTCGTGATTTGTGGGTTAGCGCCGGCGGCAAAGCCAATGGTGAGTAGCAGAGCGCAGATTGCAACGAAGGTGGCACGCGAGCATGCGCTACGGATGTTGCAGCGGCGCAGGAGGTAGCCGATAGCGATTCCCAAAAGTAAAATGGCGATATACTTCAGCATACCGATTATAGATTGTTACAGTCGTTGAGCCAAAGAGCGGCAACTGCATCGGAGGGCATTCGCCAGTCGCCGCGAGGCGATAGGCTGATGCCGACTTTAGCGCCGTCGGGCAGGCAAGAGCGCTTGAACTGCTGGTTGAAGAAGCGACGAACGAACGTCGTCAGCCAATGGCGTATGACGTCGTCGGTGTATGAGCCGAGGAACGCCTTTCGAGCCAGGGCGTAAATTTTGCGCGGTGAGTAGCCGTTGCGCAAGAAGTTGTAGAGGAAGAAGTCGTGGAGTTCGTAAGGCCCGACGAGGTCTTCCGTGCGTTGAGCGATGTTACCGTCGGGGTCAGCCGGGATAAGTTCGGGGCTAATCGGCGTGTCGAGAATGTCGAGGAGAATGTCGCGAATATCGGGGTCGGCTTGAGCGTTCCATTCAACGATGTGTCGCACGAGTGTTTTAGGCACGGAAGCGTTGACGCCGTACATCGACATGTGGTCGCCGTTGTAAGTAGCCCATCCGAGCGCGAGTTCGGAGAGGTCGCCGGTGCCGACAACGAGCCCTCCTGATTTGTTGGCAATGTCCATAAGGATTTGCGTGCGTTCGCGAGCCTGTGAGTTTTCGTAGGTTACGTCGTGGACGGCGGGGTCTTGGTCGATGTCTTTGAAGTGCTGCAAGCAAGCGTCGGCGATGTTTACCTCACGGATAGTCACGCCGAGTTTCGTCATCAGTTTTATGGCGTTAGAGTAAGTGCGGTCGGTTGTGCCGAATCCGGGCATAGTTACACCGATAATCGACGAGCGGCTGCGCTTAATCGTGTCGAATGTTTTAGCGGTGACGAGCAGAGCAAGCGTAGAGTCGAGACCACCGGAAATGCCGATAACGGCAGTGCTGCATCGGGTGTGCTCGATACGGCGAGCCAGACCGAGTTTCTGTATTGAGAAGATCTCGTCGCAGCGTTGGTTTAGAGTGTCGCCAACGGGTACGAACGGGTATGGGGCGACGGGGTGAAGTATTTCTTCGTGGTCGGGCCCCGGCGAGTCGATAGGCACAAAGAGGTAGTTGTCGGCATGGACGCCGCGGCTTTCGGCGAATGTGGTGTTGATGCGGCGGTCGTTGTTGATTTTGTCGATGTCGATGTCGCACACGGTGAGTTGTTCGTCGAGGCAGAAGCGCTTGCTGTGAGCGAGTTGCGAGCCTGTTTCGCAGACGATTCCGTTGCCGCCGAACACCAAGTCGGTTGTCGATTCGCCGTAGCCGCACGACGAGAAAACGTAGGCGGCGAGGCATCGAGCCGACTGCTGGCGAATGAGTTCGAGCAAGTAGTCGTGCTTGCCTACGCATTCGTTGTCGGCGGAAAGGTTAAAGACGATTTCGGCGCCGTTAACGGTGTGTCGGCTGCTGGGCGGTATGGGAGCCCAGAGGTCTTCGCAAATTTCGACGGCAAAGCGAGTCCGTGCGATGTCGAAGATGATGTCGGTGCGCATCGGTGCGGTTTGTCCGGCAACTTCGATTGTTTCGTCGGGACGCAGTTGCAGTGCGGAGATGAACCAGCGCTTTTCGTAAAACTCTTTATAATTAGGAAGATACGTCTTGGGAACAACACCGACGATACGTCCGTGGCAGAACACGATGGCTGCGTTGACAATCGAGCCTTTGTGGCGCAACGGAGCGCCGATGATGCCGATGGTGTCGGCGTCGGCTGTGTTTTCGAGGATGTTGCCGATGAAGCGGTCGGCACTTTCGAGCAGGAGCGATTGCTCGAAAAGGTCGCCGCAGGTGTAGCCGGTGACGCAAAGTTCGGGAAAAACGATGATTTCGACGCCTTGTTTTGCAGCTTCGAAGAACATATCGACGATGTGACGGCTGTTAAACTCGCAGTCGGCAACGCGCACGGCGGGCACAGCGGCGGCAACTCTGACGTATCCTAAGTTTGTCATTAGAAGGTGGTTTCTTTTTGTTGGATAATAGTTTTTTCGATAAAGAATCGCGGGCGGTCTTTGACCTCGATATAGATTTTGCCGATGTATTCACCGATGATACCGAGCGAAATGAGCACCAGCGAACCTATGAACCAAAGCGAAAGCATCAGCGAAGTCCATCCGGGAATGGTGTTGCCGTGGAAGTAAGCGAGCAGCACGTAGAGCGACACGGTAAGCGTGGCGATGAGCATGATGATGCCCGTGGCGAAAATCAGGCGAATCGGGCGGATAGAGAACGAAGTGATTCCGTCGACGGCGAAACTTAGCATCTTCTTGAGCGGGTATTTCGACTCGCCGGCAAGTCGCGGATGGCGGTCGTAGTAGACCGTGGCGGTGCGAAAACCGATTGTGGGGACAATGCCGCGGATGAAAAGGTTGCGCTCGCGGAAGGCGAGAAGTTTCTCGGTGGCACGTCGGCTCATAAGGCGATAGTCGGCGTGGTTATAGATGGTTTTTGTTCCCAAAGCGTTCATCATCTTGTAGAACATAAGGGCTGAATTGCGCTTGAAGAACGAGTCGGATTCGCGGCTCTTGCGCACGCCGTAGACGATGTCGGCGCCGTCGAGATAAGCATTTACCATATCGGCAATAACGGCGGTGTCGTCTTGGAGGTCGGCGTCGATAGAAATCATGATGTCGCAGTCGGCGGTTGCGGTGGATAGACCTGCCATCAGGGCGTTTTGGTGGCCGACATTACCGGCGAGCTTGACGCCGCAAACAGCCGCCGAACGGAGCGACTCTTCTTGAATGATTTGCCATGTATTGTCGCGGCTACCGTCGTCGACGCAGTAGATGCGGCTGGCGGGGTCGACAAGTTGGCGGGTAACGAGGTCGGCAACAACGGCTTTGAGCGAGTCGAGCGTGTCGCGGAGTACGGCTTCTTCATTATAGCAAGGCACGACGAGTCCTAAGATTGGTTTCATACGGATAATTTGTTGTTTAGTATGCGAAGTTACGCTAAAGCAAGCAAAAATAAAAGTATTTTGTCGCATTTTAGTGAAAAAACAACAAATAATTGGTGCTAAATTTGTCTGACCCTTTTTTTAATTGTAATTTTGCACCTTGAAAAATTTGAAGTAATAATTAAGAATCAATAAAGTACGATTTATGAACGTAACAATGGAGAAAACCGGCAATGTGAGTGGAACAATCACAGTGTCGATTGAAGAAAACGATTATTTGGATAAAGTAAAGAAAGACCTTAAAACAATCGGTCAAAAACGCCAAATAGCCGGCTTCCGTCAGGGAAAGGTGCCCGAAGGCATCTTGCGCAAAATGTTCGGCAAACAAGTTCTTGCCGACGTGTTAAATCGTGAGACGGTAGAGGCGCTTTACAAATATATTAGCGACAATAAGTTGAAAGTACTCGGCGAACCGTTGCTCAACACGGAGTCGCAAGAAGTAAGCTTCGACACCAAAGAATATACCTTCAGTTTCGAAATCGGACTTGCACCGGAAATCGATGTTAAGCTCGACAAATCGTTGAAGGTGCCGTTCTACAACATCGCGGTAAGCGACGAGATGGTCGACGGCCACAACAAGTCGTTCCTTCGCCGTTATGGCAAGCAAGAACCGGGCGATGCTGTCGACGAAACGGCACTCGTAAAGGGCTCGGTTGTCGAACTCGCTAACGGTGAGGCTCTCGAAGGCGGTATTGCTAACGACAACACAATCATTTCGATGGAATATCTCGGCGAAACCGACGAAAAAGCTAAATTTATGGGCAAGGCTGTTGGCGACAAGGTGGTGTTCAACCCCAAAGCTGCCGCTAAGGGCGTAACTACCGAAATCGCTTCGATGCTCAACATTGAGAAGGAAGCCGCTGAAGCCGTGGAGAACGACTTTGAATTTACAATCAAGGAAATTATCGTCCTCAAGTTGGCTGAGAAAAACCAAGAATTCTATGATGAAGTGTTTGGCGCCGACAAGGTTCACAACGAAGAAGAGTATGATGCCGAGCTTCGCAAGATGATTGCCGGACAACTTCGTCTCGACAGCAACTACCGCTTCACAATCGACGCACAAGCAGCATTGGAGAAGGCTGTCGGCGAAATTGAACTTCCTGAAGAATTCCTCAAAAAATGGCTCGTTAAGACCAACGAAAAGGTTACGGCAGAAAATGTCGATGAGGAATATGCACGCATGAAGCCGGCTGCTGCTTGGCAACTTATTAAAGAGGTGATTGTTGAGCAACAAGGCATCAAAGTTGCCGACGACGACCTCCTTCGCGAGGCGAAAATCCTTGCCGTTCAGCAATTCGCACAATACGGAATGTCGAACGTTCCCGACGAATATGTTGACCGCTATGCGGAAGACTTCTTGAAGAACGACGACTATCGCCGCCGCCTTGCCGACAAAGCAATCGACGACAAAATCTTCTCTGCAATTCGCGAAAATGCCGACGTTGAAGAGAAAGAAGTCAGCGCAGATGAATTCAACAAACTGTTTGCTTAATAGCGGACACTTGAAATATACAACGAGACCGACGCCCACCGGCGCCGGTCTTTTGTTTTATCGGTAAGAGGTAAGAGGTAAGGGGTAAGGGGAAGAGGTGTTTGCCTCTCCACTCTCCGCTCTCCACTCAATCAGCGTAGACTTGGTTGATGATTTGTCGGGTGATTGTGGGACGCGGGTGGTAGGCGTCGTAGTAGCCGCGATAGTCGGCGGTATAGCTATTGACGCCGGAGAAGTCGTAGACTGCGTCGATGCCGAAAGTGGCTTGCAGGAATGCCAAATCTGCCGGGTTGAGTTTGATTTTATTGAAAATCGGACAGACGATTACTTTGTAGTTAGTGTGGTGCTCGTGCAAGAGTGTGGCAATTTCGGTGAGCATCTGAGCTTGTTGCGCGCCGATTGAGGGCTTTGCCACGGTGCCGGGAAAGTCGGTGAAATAGGCTTTTCGGGTGGGTGTATAGAATGTTCCGGCGGCGATTTCGCGCTCAAAACCGGTCTCTTTCAGCTCGTTGCGTCGGTAGTCGTAGGTGATGTATTCGTCGGAGACGAAAAATCCTGCGCGCATATAGTCTTTGATTTTGCCGGTAATAGTGTAGTCGGCGTAAGCAACTGTAAAACGGGGAGTGAGGAATGCTTTGATGTACTGCCATTGGAATCTCGTCTTGCCGCGACCGCCTTCGAGTGCCGGCGGAATGGCAAAGAGGTGGCCTTCGTTGTTTTTTGCCTTCCCGAGGAGCGTGTTGTCGACGATGAGCAGAGCGTTGGAGAGTTTTCCGCCGAGGCTGTCGATAAGCTCGATTTTCTTGAGCATACCGTAGAGCGATTCGCCGTCGGCGTTGAAGTGGAAGCAGTGCGCTGCGGGGTCGATGTGCGGTTGCCAGTCGTCTATGAGGAAGTGTACGCTGCGTGAGTTGCCGAAGATAAATGAGTCGTAGTCTTGATCGGGTAGGTTTTCGATGTAGGTCATTGTGCTGACGTAGCCGATGTTAGGGTTGATGCCTACGTAACATTCGCGCTCGAAAAACGGCGAGTGGTGGTGGACCACCATAAAGGGGTCTAAAATGATGTAGATTCCCACAACGGCGACAACCGGGCTGACGAATAGTAATATTTTCTTTAAAAACCTCTTCATGCTTTAGAACTGAAAATAAATGAATTGCGTAGTGTCGTTGGCTTTCTGAAGGATAGTCAGCAAGATTGCGTAATAGATGGCATAACGCCAGAGCGACGACTTGATGTCGGCGACGAAGGCTATTGCGTGCGAGCCGTTGCGCCCAATCCATTCTATGAGCAGTGCCACGGAGGTGTAGATGCAAATTGTCAGCGAAAAGTCGCTGATGCTCAAGCATGGGTTGGTGAACATACATACAAAGTAGTTGCCGGCATCTGCGATTGAGTCGGCGCGGAAGATGGTGAATCCAATCACGACGAGCAGGAATGTGACGATGCGGCCGACGAGGCGCCGCAAGAATGTCGAGTCGTTGGTGCGGTGGCGAGTGATGATGTAGGGGATGAACAACAGTGCGTTGTATGCACCCCAAGCGACGAATGTCCAATTTGCACCGTGCCAGAGTCCGCTGACCAAGAAAACGATGCCGACGTTGAGCACCTGACGGGCTTTGCCTCGGCGGTTTCCGCCAAGCGGGATGTAGAGGTAGTCGCGAAACCACGACATGAGCGACATATGCCAGCGACGCCAAAACTGTGGGATGTCGATGGCGAAGTAGGGGTTGTCGAAGTTGCGGCTGAGTCGGATGCCGAATAGCTTGGCAACGCCGATTGCGATGTCGCTGTAGCCTGAGAAGTCGGTGTAGATTTGTATGGTGAAAAGCACGGCGCCGAAGGCGAGCGTAGCCGTGCCGTAGGAGTGGTAGTCGGCAAAAATTTGGTCGACGATGTGCCCGCAATTGTCGGCGATGGCGAGTTTCTTAAAGAAGCCCCAGAGCGTTTGTCGCAAACCGTCGACAGTCATGGCGTAGTCGAAACGGCGAGTGGCGGCAAACTGTGGTAGAATCGTTCCGGCGCGCTCGATAGGTCCGGCAACGAGTTGCGGGAAGAAACTGATGTATGTTGCATAGTCGACGGGGCTATGCGATGCTCGGATTGAGCCGCGGTAGACGTCGATGACGTAACTGACGGCTTGCAGCGTGTAGAAGCTGATGCCGATTGGCAGCACAAGGTTAAGCGTCGTAAACGAGGCATCCATGCCGAACTTGTTCAGAATCCCGACAAGGTTGTCGGCAAAGAAGTCGTAGTATTTAAACACGCCGAGGTTGAGCAGACATAGAGTCACAACCGTGGCGCAAATGGCTTTTGCCGCTTTTCTGCTCGACGTGCGCTCTATTAGAATTCCACCGACGTAGGTAACTGCAACAATCGCTACAATCAGCCCGAGAAGTTTCCAATTCCACCAGCCGTAGAATGCCAAACTCGACAGGAGTAAAAAGGCATTCTGCCAACACGATTTGCGACAGGCAAACCAGTAAAGCATAAAGGCTATTGGTAGGAAAAATAGGAATTCTAAAGAGTTGAAAATCATATTTTTATTTGACAAATCAACTGAATCCCCGGCAAGCGTATGCAAGGAATTCAGTCGATGTTCTGTGTATTCGGTTGTTAAGGAATGTATTTCGGGTCTTCGCCATATTCGTTAGGTCCGACCTGTCCGTCTTGGCAGAACCAAATAATCAGGATAATCCATCCGACAAGCGGAATTAAGCCGATTAGCAGGTTCCAGCCGCTCTTGCCGATGTCGTGGAGTCGGCGCGCACCGATGGCTAATGACGGAATAAGGCATGCTAAGCCGGAAATGTAGTTTAGGCCCGGAATGCAACCGAGAAGGAAAGTCATCAGGTATGCCCACCAATATTCGGAACGGCGGCTGCGTCCTTCGAATTCAGCATAGCGCTTCCAAAACATCTTGCAAGCTTCAATAAACTCGACTTTACGGAAGCGTCCTTTTTCATTGTATTCGAAATCGTCGCCTTGTCCACCGTATTGCTGTCCACCGTATTGCTGACCACCATATTGCTGACCACCGTATTGCTGACCGCCATATTGCTGTCCACCATATTGTTGACCACCATATTGCTGTCCGCCGTATTGCTGACCATCATACGGCTGATTGATAGGCTGTTGTGGCGGTTGCGGTTGATATAGAGGTGGCTGCTGCGGTTGTTGTGGTTGTGGCGGTTGTTGCTGTATTGCGTCTGCCTTAGTGCCACATTTCGGGCAGAACATAGCACTGTCGTTAAGCGGCTGTCCGCATTTGCTGCAAAATTTCATAAGTGTTGAATTTTATAAGTGTTATTTACTTGCACAAAAATAATGCTTTTTTTTGACTTTCTAAGTGAAAAAGCAATAAACTATCCTAAAAAAATGCGTTTTCAACTTTCCGGCTCTTTCGGAGAGGCATCGGCAGGTGTTTCCGGCTTGGGAATGTGGAGCACGTAGCGATGATAGTAGGACAGTAGGAGTGTTGTTAGCGGCAGGGCAATAATAAGCCCGAGAAAGCCCAACAGCGACCCCCAAACCGACAACGAAAGTAGGATGATTGCCGGGTTTAGTCCCATCGATTTACCCATGATTTTGGGCGTCAAGTAGAGGTCTTGTATCAGCTGCACCACGCCGTAGACAACCATTGCAAGTATGAAAATGTGCCAAAATCCGGTGCCTGTTTCGGCGGCATAGACCATGCAGAGGAACGTCGTGGGGATGATAGAAATTAGTTGCAAGTAGGGCACCATATTGAGTACGCCAATCGACAGCCCCAAAACGATAGCCATCGGCATGTCGATAATCAAGAATCCCACGCTGAAGAGAATGCCGACGCATAGAGCGATGAGTGCTTGTCCGCGGAAGTATTTGTTCATGCTGTATTTCACGTCGTCGACAATGCTGAACACGATATGCTTGTATTTCGCGGGGACGAGCTCGCGCATACTTGCCATAAAGTTGTCGTAGTCGAGTAGGATGAAGATAAAGTAGAGGAGAACGATGAACCAACTCAAGATTGTGAGCAACAGCGAAATACTTCCGCTAACGACGGTCCAAGTGCCCGAAATCGTCGACTTGACGAGTTCCGTCCATTGCTCCTGAGTGAGAAGCGACGAGATGTAGGAGAAGTCGATGTTGCGGCGTATAAACGAGTCGATTGCTTCGGGTATATAAGGGTTGTCGGGCGACGAAATGTAGCCTTTTATGAGTCGCGACACAGAGACGAGTTCGTCGGCGATTGTCGGCACAACGAGATAGAAAAACAGCGCCACTATGCCACATAATTCAATGAGAAACAGCAAGATGGGTATGAAATTGCCGCGAAGTCGGAGTATGCGCTTGTTAAAAGCCACAAACGGCTCAAAGATGTAGGCAAGCAGGCAAGCCACAAAAAACGGGAGCAAGGCATCGCTGAGGCGATTGAGTAGCCAGAAGACTGCCAAAAGGCAACCGGCGCCTATCAGCAGGCGAATAACTCGGTCGAACGTATACGGTCGCGAATCGTTTATCATAGTTGTTTCTTTTTAGTTGGTTTCCGTCCGACAAAACTAAGACATAAATTGCAAAATTACAACTGCCGCTGTGAGATTTTTATCACAATTAGCGGAAATGCGTCTTAACAGAACACTCTGTTTTTGCAATCGAAATGAGGGCGTTCGCGCAGGTAATAGCTACGGTTGGCGGCAATCTGTTCTTTCCGTTCGTTGCTTTGCTCGTAATCGTCCGGCAGGTATAAGTGGATACGTCGATTGTCGTGTGCTGCCGGATACCAAAAATCAAATTTCTGAACCATAGTCTTCTCCTTTGTAAATTATTCTGCAAAGTTATTGTATAAAATCCGTTAGAAACATACCACGAATGTGGCATTGTGTAACGCTTTGGAGTATACCCTAGATAGGGTAGAAAAAAGATTTCTTGGTTGTGCTGTGTGGAATTTCGCGGATTTGTATTAAATTTGCAATTCACGATTGAAATAAATGACGACTGAAGAATTAACGCCCTTATTGGGTATGACAATCGAAGAACTTGCGGAGGTGGCAGCCGAGTTGTCGATGCCGCGTTTTGCTGCAGGTCAAATGGCACAGTGGCTCTACCAAAAGCGAGTCACCGACATCGATGCTATGACGAATTTGTCGAAAACGAGTCGCGACCGCTTGAAAAAATCGTACACCGTTGGCAGATACGACCCGTGCGACGTGGCGCGAAGCATCGATGGCACGGCGAAGTATTTGTTTCGCGCGTGCGGCGACAAGATGATTGAAAGCGTATACATTCCCGACAACGGCCGCGGTTCGGAACGCGCCACGCTGTGTGTATCGTCGCAGGCGGGCTGCAAGATGAATTGTTTGTTTTGTATGACAGGTCGCCAGGGATTTCACGGCAATTTGACGTGCCGCGAGATTATCAACCAGATAATGAGCATACCCGAGTCGGAACGGTTGACCAACCTCGTGTTTATGGGAATGGGCGAGCCTACCGACAACCTTGCGGAGGTGATGAAGGCAATCCGCATCCTCACGGAGAAGTGGGGATTGGCATGGAGTCCGCGGCGCATCACCGTGTCGAGCATCGGCAGGGTGGCGCAGTTGCGCACGCTTCTCGACCAAACGGATGTGCACATTGCCATCAGCGTCCATTCGCCTTACAGCGCCGAGCGGCTGCAGCTGATGCCTATCGAGAAGGCGTCGCCTATTGCAAAAGTTATGGCGTTGCTTGCCGACTACGACTTCGCGCATCAGCGTCGTCTTTCGGTGGAATACATTATGTGGAGCGGGCTTAACGACGATTTGCAGCATGCCGAAGCCTTGCGACGTTTGCTCCGCAACACCGATGCGCGTGTCAACCTAATCCGCTTCCACGCCATTCCCGGTGCCGCCTTGAAGACATCAGACGAGCAGAGGATGGTCGACTTTCGCGACTATCTTAACAGCCACGGCGTGATTTGCACGATACGTCGCTCCCGCGGCGAAGATATATTTGCAGCCTGCGGTATGCTCGCCGGCAAAAATTTGAATAACTAACGTAAAATCATACAACTATGAAAAATTTTAAAAACATCTTTGCGGCATTACTCGCTTTGTCCATAGTGTTTGGAGTCCGGGCAGCCGCTCCTTCCGGCTATTATTCATCGGCGGAAGGTAAATCCGGCAAGGCTCTTCTTGAGCAATTATGTACGATTATCAATTCGCACACGGTGATTTCTTACAAAGGTCTTTGGGAGGCTTTCAAAACAACTGACCTCAAGGCTAACGGTAAGATTTGGGATATGTATTCGACAAAAGAATTCAGTACGACGGAGCAATGTGGCAACTATACTGCCATCGGCGATTGCTACAACCGCGAGCACTCGTTCCCGAAGAGCTGGTTCAACGATGCATCTCCGATGTATTCCGACCTATTCCACCTCTATCCAACCGACGGTTATGTAAACAACCAGCGTGGCAACTATCCGTTCGGCGAATGTGCTAACGGTACGAAAGTTCCATCGAAAAACGGAGTGGATGCATTAGGCAGACTCGGCAAGTCGACTTTCTCGGGCTATACCGGCACCGTTTGGGAACCCGACGACGAATATAAAGGCGACTTTGCGCGTACTTATTTCTATATGGCTGCGTGCTACAACACCAGAATCGCATCGTGGAGCTGTGACATGCTTGCCGGCAACTCCTATCCGGCATACACCACTTGGGCAATCAACTTGCTTATGAAGTGGCACGAGCAAGACCCTGTGAGTGAAAAAGAAACCAAACGCAACGATGCTGTCTACTCTTTACAGAAAAACCGTAACCCGTTTATCGACTATCCGGAACTCGCCGACTATATCTGGGGCGGCAAAACGTCGATAGGCTGGACTCCCGGCGGCGTCGTTTCTCCTAAATTGGTATATCCCGCCGATGGCGCTACGCTGGATATGGGCGTTACGCTTGTGAGCACTCCGCTTAAATATACGGTGACCGTTAAAGGCACAAGCCTCACCAAAGACCTCGCCGTTACGGTTTCGGGCACCGGTCTGTCGACCACAACAACTACGGTTTCTGCCGCAGCTGCAAATTCAGACGGCGGAGCGAGTGTCGTCGTAACATTTACGTCGGCAACCGAAACGTCAGTAACAGGAACGATTAAGGTGTCGAGCAGTGAAGTGTCGGCAACGGCTACGCTCAAGGCTCAAGCCGTCTCGTCGGTTCCCGCTTTGGCAGCAACCAACGTTGAGTTCGACTCGTTTAACGCTAACTGGCAAGACATTCTGGCTGACGGTTCAACCTATCAACTCTATGTGTACGACTCGGCAATGCAGACACTCACCGGCTATCCGAAAAACGTTGCCGGTTCGTTGCAAACTTATAAGGTGACCGACCTTAATGCAAATACGAAATATTTCTACAACTTGAAGAAAGGCTCGAGCACGTCGAACACCATCGAAGTGACTACCGCCGACTATCCGCGTTCAATCAGCGCTGCGCCCGTAAGCGAACTCTTCTTCAAAGTGCGTCCCAATACCGATTCCGAGCCTATTGCTGTCGACATCGTTACCGAATATATCGACGAAGACGTGACTGTAACCGTCACTGCGCCGTTCCAAATCAGTTCCGATAAGGCAAACTGGCAAACATCGTTGAGCGTCGACAAGAGTGGCGAACGCATCTACGTGAGAATTCCGGCAAGTCCCATCGGCGAATACACCGGTACCCTTAGCGGCTCCACTTCGACAGTGGCAGGCTTCGACGCTGACGTTACGGCTTCGGTAACCGACGTAGCATCGTTCTTCGAAGACTTCGAGCAGCCGAACTCCGGACTGTCGAGCTACAATGCGTCGGGCAACGAATACCAAGGCACGGCATGCAAGTGGTATGTCAAAGGTGCAAGCATCTTCCCGGGCGACAGCAGCGACCGCAAAAACGGCGCGCAATCAATTCGCTCTTACTTCGGTAAAGTGTCGTCGGGCAATCCTTCGCTATTGGAAATGCGCGAAGACAAGGTTGGCGGCATCGGCACCGTGACGTTTAAGGCCGGTCTCTACGGCGGCGACGGCGCTTCGGAACTTTCGCTCTATACATCGACCGACGGAGGAACAACCTGGACAAAGGCGAAAGATTTCACCATCTCCGATACCTTCTTGTCGGAATATGTTGCTTCGGTAGGCATTAAAGGCAATGCCCGCATCAAGTTCGAACATACGTCAGGCAAGCGTTGCAACATCGATGATGTGACGATTACCGACTTCACAGTTCCTTCGGGTGCTGTCGACCAAACGCTCAGCGAAAAGTGGGATGCATTTGCTCGCGGCGGCAAAATCGTTGTCGAACTGCAACAACCGGCAACCATTTCCATCTACACGCTCGATGCACGTAAGGTGTTTGAGAAAACGTTGAAGAGCGGTAAGGAAATCGCAATGCCGCGCGGCGTCTACATCGTGGTTTGCGGCGACGACAATAGAAAAGTGATTGTAAAATAATATAACAAGTTCTTAGAAGTGGGAGCAATTTCGTTCCCACTTCTGTTATAAGCAAAATGGCAAAAAAACGAAATCCGAGTTTCGAAATCTTGCGAGTGCTCGCCATGTTTCTCATCGTGGTGTGGCACTTTATGATTCACGGCGTCGGGCTTAAGCAAGTCGGCGTGACCGATACGCCTGCCGGGCTGTTCAACTTTTGTGCAATGGAGTATATCGGGTGTTTGGCAAAGGTGTCGACCAACTGCTACATACTCATTACCGGCTATTTTATGATAAATTCGGTGCATCGATGGCGTAAACTTGCCAAGGTGTGGTTGCCCGTGTTTTTCTATTCGTTTTTTATATGCCTAATCCTCCTTCTATGCGGAAAAATAACCGGATGGGACAAGTTGTGGCATTCGGCGCTGCCGTTGTGGTTCGACCGTTATTGGTTTGCTACCAAATATGTTGCGTTGTTTGCGTTAGCACCCTTCTTGAGCATTGTGGCAAAAGGCGTCGATCGCAGCCGCTATCTCTGCTTGTTGGGCATTCTGCTGGTGATAAACCTCGACTTTCTGCTCGGTAAGAGTTTCAGTTCCAACAATTCGTTGCTGTGGTTCATCTTCCTCTTCTTTATGGGAGGCTACATTCGTTTGCACGGCAATTTCTCCGGTCGCAACCACTACGGCAAACTCTATTTTGCCACGGCGGCGGTCATCGCCGTTACGACGTTGGCTACCACTTTTGCGCACTATAGCGTGTGGTTTGCGCCTATTTCCGTGCACTATCACAACAACAACGGCGTTGCCTTTCTCAGTGCGCTCTTCCTGTTTCTCTGGACAGCCAAACTGAAGGTTGGCGACAACGCTTTTTCGCGGTTTATGATGCGCATTGCACCGTTGACTTTCGGTGTCTACTTGATTCACGACAATGAGTTCGTTCGCCGGATTGTGTGGAACGAGATGTTCGACGCCAAGGCGCACGTCACGGGGTGGGAGTTTGTGCCCTATATGCTTGGCGTTGTCTTGGCAATCTATGCCGTGTGTACGCTCATCGACTACGGACGCGAACGCTTGTTTGCCCTGCTACGCGTCAACGACTGCGTCGACCGTCTTGCCGACAAGGTAAATACATTTGATTTCAGACACATCATCAAAAAATAAACTATTATGATTATCAACGAAAGAGATATCCGCCATCAATTGGTCGTGGAAGCGGCGCGTCGCATGATGACCGCCGCACGCACTGCGCCTAAAGCAAAGGGATGCGACATCCTCGAGATTGCGCTCGTCGACAGTAGCGACGACCTTAATGCCATTGCCGAACAAATGCATCGCGAATACGAATCGAACGGAATGCAATTCTTGCTGCGCGACGCCGACAACATTCTGCAAGGCGAGGCTCTGTTGCTCATCGGCACGCGACGCCAACCGCAAGGCTTAAACTGCGGCTACTGTGGCAAGCCTACCTGTGCGCAAAATCCTGCACCGGCACCTTGTGCATTCAACAGCATCGATGTCGGTATCGCTGTCGGCTCGGCATGTGCCATAGCGGCTGATATGAGAGTGGATACGCGCGTAATGTTCTCGGCGGGACATGCGGCGCAAGCGTTGGGTTTGTTGCCCGATTGCAACCAAACATTGGCGATTGCAATTGCCGGAGCGTCGAAGAATCCGTTCTTCGACCGCAAGCCGAAAGAGCCGCAGAAGTAAGAGCCTGTGGGGTGGCTTAGCCGAAAAGTTTGGCTAAGTCGTCTTTCGAAATGCTATGAATAATAGTTTTTCCGTCGGGCGTGTAGCGTTGCTCTGCGCAGGAGAAGAGTTTGCTCGTAATGTCGGTCATTTCAGTCTGTGACAGGCGTTGACCCGATGATACGGCGGCAGCGCGTGCCGACGACAGGCAGATGATTTCGCGAATTCGTGTGCCGACGTCTTTGCCGCCGGTTTCGACGCTGTCGACCACGCTGTGGATAAATTCTTTGATGTTCATTCCCTTCAGAGCCGCGGGAAAGCTGTTGACGGTCCACGAGCCGGAGCCGAGGAACGACACATCGAAGCCGCACTCTTCCAATTGCGGCTGCAGTTCGTTGAAGATTACCGTTTGTGCCGGAGTGAGTTCGACGATGTCGGGAAAGAGCACACGCTGCGACTCGCTGTTGCCCGTTTGCCCGCTCATCAGGCGGTCGAAGAGTATGCGAATGTGAGCGCGGTGTTGGTCGATGACGAGCAAGCCTAACTGATGTGGCGTGACGATATATTTGTCGGCAAATTGGAAGCACGGCATCGCGGGCTTGTCGGCTTCGTCGTTGAACAGGCTGCTCGTTATTGTTTCGGTCGGCAGCGGACTTCCCTCGATGGTTTGTTGGGCGGCGTCGTTGCGCTTGCTCTCGAAACTCGAGTAAAGTTCGTCCCAATTTTGAAGCGAAGTGTCGTCGGCGCTGAAACGCGACTTGGTGTAGCCCGCCGATTCTTGTCGTGACGTGTTGCGCGGTTGTTGTGTTCCGCCGGTGTGGTTGTCGTTGTTGAACGGGTTGAAGTCGGGGTTTATGTCGATGGGCGGCGGCACGTTGCCTGTGTGGTTGCTAAGTGCGTCGGCATCGTCGATTTGGAACATCCCGTCGGTGTCGAAGTCGATTGACGGCACGGCGCTGAATTTGCCCAAAGCCTCTTTGACTGCGGCGAAAAGTATTTGCCAAATTGCTTGCTCGTTTTCGAATTTTATCTCGTTTTTTGTCGGATGAATGTTGATGTCGATAGTCGACGGTTCGACCGAGAAATTGACGAAATAGTTAGGCTGCGAGTCGGCGGGAATGAGTTGGTCGTAGCAGTTGATAATCGCCTTGTGGAAGTAGGGGTGCTTCATGTGCCTTCCGTTGACGAAGAAAAACTGCAAAGCGCCGCGACGGCGAGCGTTTTCGGGGCGTCCGACGAATCCCGAAATGGTGACAATCGATGTGCTCGTTTCGATGGTTATGAGTTGTTGGTCGATGGAGCGAGAAAAGAGTGCGGCAATTCGTTTTTTGAGCGAATCGCCCGGCATTAGTTTATACATCACGTTGTCGTCGTTGGTGAGCGAAAATTCTGTGGTGTGGTTAACCAGCGCGAGGCGCTCGAATTCGCGGACGATGTTGCTCAGCTCCACTTGCTTGCTTTTGAGAAACTTTCGGCGAGCCGGCACGTTGAAGAAAATGTTTTTAATCATGAAGTTGCTGCCTTCGGCGCAGAGGTCAGCCTCTTGCGATTCGCAGCGAGAAGCGCTGATGCAAAGGCGAGTGCCTATTTCAGCGCCACGGCGGCGAGTGCGCAGTTCCACCTGAGCGATAGCGGCAATCGAGGCAAGAGCTTCGCCGCGAAATCCCATGGTGTGGAGGGCGAAGAGGTCGTCAGCCGACTGGATTTTCGACGTCGAATGGCGCTCGAAAGCGAGTCGAGCGTCGGTGTCGGACATTCCGGAGCCGTTGTCGATAACTTGTATAAGAGCGCGGCCGCCGTCTTTCAAGATTATTTGTATTGAAGTAGCGCCTGCATCGATTGCATTCTCGACGAGTTCTTTGATTACCGAAGCGGGTCGTTGGATAACCTCGCCGGCTGCTATTTGGTTTGCCACCGAGTCGGGCAGTAGTCTGATGATGTCTGGCATAGTTAGTTCTCTCCTTCTTCGCGGATACGACGAGCCGGGGCTATCGATTCCGGCGAATTTATGTATTCGTCCATCGCCTTTGGCGTGTCAAAGATGTCGTATTTGTCTTTCGGTCGAATGTCGTCATGCCATTGGAATCCTTTGAGGTAGTATTGCGACTTTTTCGACAGATAGATTGGCGTAACTTTTCCCGTAACGTCGGGCCAAAGCCGCAGTCGGTCCATCTTTTGCTCTTTGAGGTCGACGGTCAAGAAACTGCCTTCGGCGTTGACGAGTTTGTTGTAGGTAGAGTCGTTCTCCATCGGCAAGAGTATGGCTTGCACGTTGCCGCTCACTTCCAGTCGCCGCATTTCTTGGTTTTCGAAGTAGGCTGTCATTTCTTTGCCGTAGAGTTGGTTGTAGAATTCGTCGGCGACGTGCTCGGCGAGCATCCCGTATTCGGGCAGATAAGCCACGTCGACGGTGCTGTCGTTGAAATGCACTTGAATGACGTTGCCCGACACCTGCTTTTCTTCGTTCCAGAGAATTGGGTGGCGGTGCATCCACAGCATGGAGTCGCGCTCGACGAAGGTCATCGAGTCGCAGAGTCCCTGCACGTCGACGCGATAGAAGCGCACTTTCGGATGGGCGCACATAACGCGCGACGAGTCTTCGAGCAGGTATGAGCGAATCGTGTCGCCGTGGAGAAAGAGCGTGTCTTGCTTCGAATATTCCATAGCCAGGGCTCGTTTGGTGGCGAACGTGCTGCCGGTCACTTCGTTGTAGTAGCCGTAGCCGCCGCTGATGGTGCTGCATTTTGCCGAATCGACGAGCACCATGTTGCCAAACACTTCGCCGAAGCCGGTTGCGCGGTTGTAGAATATTGTGTCGCCGGTGAGTTTCTGATTGTCTTTGCTGACGACGATTGAGCGGTTGTAGAGCACGGCGCGGTCGGCTTGGGTGTCGTACCAGCCTTTGTCGGTATAGACCACGCTGCTGTCCGACACGATGGTCGTGTAGCCGGTGATGTCGGCAACGTGGGTGTCGGTGTTGTAGAAGAGTGTGTCGGTGCGGAGCACAAATTTCTCGTTGGTCATCTCCACGTCGAAAAGAAATTCAGTGTCTTTCGTGTCGGGAGCATATTGGCCGTAGACGGAGGTCAATTCGTTCTTGTCGTCGACGATTTTGCCGCCCTCGAAGTAGTAGCCGATGTTGGCGAGCATGTCGTAGTCGAGGCTGTCGGTGAAGAGCGTCACGTTGCGGTTTTCCATTCTGACGTGGTCGCGCAGTCGTGCCAGGTCTTGCTGCCCGTCGTAGTAGAGTCGGTCGGCATAGACAAACAGTGTGTCGCCTTGCTCCATCTTGACGTTGCTGAATGCCCAGAGCGAGTTGCGTTGGTCGAAATAGTATGCGCTGTCGCAGTACATAAACATATCCCCTTTGCGGAATTTTACGTTGCCGCTAAGTACTTGATATTCAGTGCTTATATTTGGGTCCATGTAGAGCCTGTCGCAGTATTCGAGGAATACGCGGCCTTTCTTGTGGCGGTCGGCGCCGGGAATTGTGGGCTTTATCTTGCTCGGCTTTGTGCTCGGCTTCTTTTCCGTCTTTTTGTCGGTTTTTGGGGCGGATTTTTTGTCGGCGGTTACCGATTTTTTTTGCTCGGTCAAGGTTTTTTGCTTGTGCTCGACCTTAGCTTGTGCCCACACGGCATCGCCGACTATGATGTTAATCATAAAAATTGCCAAAAGGCATAAGGCTCCGTTAAGAACCTTATGCCCTCCCGTATTTTTAGGATTGCGTTTGCTTGTCATAGGAGCCTTTCTGTTATTTTATCCAGCCTTTGTGTTCGAACTCGCAGTTGCGCCAGCCTTCTTCGATGTAGGTGTAGGTGTCGTTGATTTTCTTGGCGAGCCAGTCGCGCAAGATTTTGTCTTTCGCCGACGCTTCATACATTTTTTTGACCACTTCGTAGTCGTCGCGGAGGTTTGCTTTATGTCCTTCGATGCGGTTACGGAGTTTGACGATAGCCACGATTTCGCGGTTTGTCGACGGGTCAATCATCATGAATGCGTTCGATATTTCGCCGGGTTGGAGTTTGTCGACTTCTTTGGCAATTTCTTGAGGAAGTTGCGACATTTCGAACTTCGGGGTAAGCGTTTTCGGGTTAATCATCAAACCTTGGTTGTTTCGCGTGTCCTTGTCTTGCGACACGTAAGGTGCGGCATCTTCGAAGGTGAATTTTTTGTCGAGGATGTCGGAGCGGAGCGAGTCGAGTCGCATAATTCCGTCGGTCAACTCTTTGTCGCTTACGCGGGGCTTAAGCAAGATGTGGCGAGTGTTGATTTTGTCGCCGCGTTTCTCAATGAGTTGGATGATGTGGTATCCGGCTTCAGTTTCAACGATTTTAGAAGCCTTTTTTGGGTCTGTAAGGTTGAAAGCTACCGAAGCGTATTCTTGGAGGAGTTCGGTGCGACCTTTAAATCCGATTTCGCCGCCGCGGGCAGCAGAGCCGTCTTGCGAGTATAGAATGGCGAGTGTCGAGAATTCGGTTTCGCCGGAGTTGACGCGGCGGGCATAGTCGCGAAGGCGCGACTTCACCTCGTCGATTTCCGCCTGCGGGATGGTCGGCTTGATGCTGATTACTTGCACTTCGACTTGCATGGGAATGAAAGGCACGCTGTCGCTCGACAGGCTGTCGAAATATTTGCGCACGTCGGCGGGCGTCGCTTTGATGTCTTTGGTGAGTTCCTGTTGTACGCGTTGGATGGTGTATTGATTTTTCATCAATTCGGTGAGTTGCTCGCGCATCTCGGGAATGGATTTGCGGAAATACTCTTCAACTTTTTCTTTCGAGCCAAGGTTTTCGATGAATAGGTTGATACGCGCGTTGACTTCGGGCAGCACTTGCGACTCTTCGACTTCGACGGTGTCGATAACGGCTTGGTGTAGGTAGAGTTTCTCGATGGCCAGTCGTTCGGGGATGACGCAGTAGGGATTGCCCTCGATGTTAGTGCCTTCGTATTGTGCTTGCGAGTATTGTTCTTCGATTTGCGACTTGTAGATAGGTTCGTCGCCAACGACCCAAGCCACTTCTTCGGCGATGTTGTTTTGTGCAATGCCGTAGATGCCTGCGCAGGCGAGTGCTACTAATGTTAAATATTTCGATTTCATTCGATATGTTTGTTTCTTCGCTGATGTTTAAAAAGTTGTACAAAGGTGCGCAATTTTTCCCGTTTATACAAGAGCAATTGCCTCGAAAGACTTATTCTTTAGATAGTTTATGATTTTTTGCGCCTGTTCTGACGGTCGGTTTATGAGATAAAAGAGGGTGTACCTATTTTTTGATACACCCTTTCGGTCTCTTCTAATTTGCGATGAATCCGCCTAAATTGAGTTGCAATGCGTTGTTGCTGCTATAGGCTCTTGCAAATTGTTTGATGAATTCAATTGTAGTTCGACGGGGACCGTTTTTGACGGCTGTTTCCTCTGTCTTTAAAATCGGAGTATTGATTTTATCCATAGGCAACTTCTTTTGTTTGTTCGTTTGTTAATAAAACGCACAAACGAGAAGTTTATTGTATTAGCCGGATAAAAATTTTTACTCCGATTCGGTGTGCACTTACATCGTAAGCACGATGTGGTTTTCTTCGGCGATTTTGCGAAGATTCATCAAAGCATAACGCATTCTGCCGAGGGCAGTGTTAATGCTCACGCCGGTAGCTTCGGCGATTTCTTTGAAGCTCATATTGAGGTAATATCTCATTTCGAGCACTTGTTTTTGCACGTCGGGAAGCGACAAAACGAGCTGCTTGACGTCGCTAAGAATCTGTTCGCGGACGATGTTGTCTTCGATAGTAGCTTCGCTGAGGTCTTTGCGGTTGAGAATATTGAGGTCTTCGTTGTCGCACGATATTTGAGTGACTGCACCGGCTTGGCGGAAGTAGTCGATGGCAAGGTTGTGGGCTATGCGAGTCAGCCAGCAGTTGAATTTGCCGGTTTCGGTGTAGCGTCCTTCCTTAATTGTGACGATAGCTTTGACAAAAGTTTCTTGAAACAAGTCGTTTGCCAAGTCGCGGTCTTTCACAATGTTTTGTATGTAAGAATAGATGCGGTTTTGATACCTTTCGAGCAGAACGTCGAAGGCCTCATTATTGCCGTCAGCATACAGTCGCACCAAGATGTCGTCTGTAAAAACTTTTAAATCTTCCATTAAAATACTATTTATTATAGCGTAATGTAGATTCGATAGGCAATAATTTTTAGAGTTATACGTTTATTTGTTTTAATATTTTCGGCAAAACTAAGCCTTTTTTATCGAATATAAAAATTTTTCCGCAAAAAAAATTGCAAAAATTCATCCGGCAGCCAAAATGCAGCCAAAAATGTAGGCAATTTATCAAGCAATTTCGCGCCGCCTCTCCGCCGTCTCTCCGCCGCGAAGTGAGGAAAATTTATGCTGCAGTCTTGTTGAGTTTATGATGGAAAATTATTTTGTTCTACATAGAAAATCCCTAGATGCCATAAATTTTCTCCAAAATTATTCGCACTCTTATAAAACGTAATAATCTTACTTTTTTTATTGATAAAAGTTTTTAGACTGAGCCATCAGACACGATTTACTATAGTCCGACGGAGACGTTGGACCGCTTAAATAAACTAATCTTCAATATATTTTTTAAATTCGTTACCTTCATAATTTTCATTAAGAACCCATTCAATGGCGAACCTCTCCGGCACCTCAAATTCTATGCGAGCTGTTCGAGCACGGTAGTCGTT
>SFJG01000170.1 GCA_004555955.1 Bacteroidales bacterium
TATTACCGTAAATTCCATCGCGAATATGGGCAATTATCTTGAATGGACGCCTATTGGCAGCAGAGATAATATGTACAGCGGTACTTTTGACGGTCAAGGTCACAAAATAACAGGCTTGTATTTTGACGATGCAAGTGCGGAATATGTGGGCTTATTCGGTTGTTCGGACGGAAGGATTAAAAATGTCGGCGTTGTCGGTTCCTATTTCAACGGTAAAGGATATGTCGGCGGTGTGTGCGGCGTAAATCACGGCACAATAGTAAACTGCTATAATACAAGCACAGTCAACGGTGTATTCTATGTCGGCGGTATATCCGGTTATAATCGGGACAGAAAAATTGAAAACTGTTACAACACAGGCGCAATAAGTGCCTCAAACTATGTCGCAGGCGGTATAGTCGGTTATAATTGCTTTGCTACCGTAAATAATTGTTTCAGTTCAGGTGAAGTTACTGCTCCCGACCGAGCCGGCGGTGTTTGCGGCTTTAACGATATAAGTACGATCAGCAATTGCTATTACAACAGTAAGTTGTTTAAGGGAGACGCCGTAGGAAAATCTTCGGGAAGCACAGAAGAAAATGTTTCCGCGAAAACCGCAACGCAGTTTACAAGCGGTGAGGTTGCATATCTTTTAAGCAACGGCGTAACAGACGGCACACAGGTCTGGTATCAAACGCTGGGCACAGACGGTTACCCCACGCTTGATAACACCCACGGCACGGTATATTACAATGCGTCATATCCCGGTTGCGTAGGTGCGCCCGGTACGCCCACATACAAATATGAAAATGTTGCGGGCAGCGAGGAACTCCCGCCCCACAATTTCGTTGACGGGATTTGCACAATTTGCGGCGCGGAACAGCATATTGTGATTATTGAAGCCGATATGCACGCCGAAGGCTTCGTTTTAGGCGCAAATACGGCTGCCGACTGCCAAGCGGAATTGAACACATCGGATATGTATGTGAAAATCAAGAATATAAACGGCGTAGCACTCACCGATACCGACCTTGTGGGCACGGGCGCAACAATCACATATTATAACCGTACCACAAACGCGGAAATTAAAACCGTAACGGTTGTCCTTTACGGCGATGTCAACGGCGACGGACTCGTGGACTCGACAGATAAAGACACCGTGATGTTAAAAGCCGTCGGCGCGGCGGAAATTGAAAATGTTTGGTTCTCGTTGGCGGCAGATGCCAACCGCGACGGCGCGGTGGACGCATTTGATGCGTCGCAAATCAGTTACAATTACGCAAAAAATCGGGTAAACAAGCAATAACGGCATAAAAGCGCCACAGACATAGAACATGGACAATCCGCATGATGCAGTACACAGTTTCTTGCCTGCGGCGTTTTGCGTGCGAGAGGCACATATATTATGATGAAGGAGAGAATATGATGAAAAAAGGATTGAAACGCATTTTTCAAGTTCTGCTCGTTTTATTGGTTGTGGTTGTAATTGCAGTCGCTTCCTTTGTGGGGCTGTATTTTACACGAATTCAAACGATGAACAGTATTGAACAACTCACGAACTATGAAGATGGCTACAATCTATATCGTATGGATGTTGCGTATAATTATAGCCTTGATGACATCATTGCGTATGGCATCAAAGATGACCAAACGATGATTGACGCAATTTTGAAAGAGGCTCTTCCGCTGTTGCCCGTGAATATTAAAGCGCCCAATTTCGGCTGTACGGCATTTACGCTGACCGATACGGACGGCGGCGTGCATATGGGACGGAATTACGATTTTAGAAAAGATACATCTGCTATGTTGGTTTACTGTGCACCGAAGGACGGCTATAAGTCGATTGCCTTCGCCGCGCTTGACAATGTTTCGGCAAATGTGCCCGATGAGAATATCAAAAAAGAGTTGGCGAGTCTTACCGCGCCGTTTATCTGCCTTGACGGTATGAACGAGAAGGGCGTTTCTATTGCTGTGTTGACATTGGACAGCGAGCCTGTACGCCAAAGCACAGGCAAGCCTGTCATTGCGACTACGCTTGCCATACGCCTTGTGCTTGACAGGGCGGCGACCACACAAGAAGCGGTTGAACTTTTGCGTGGTTATGATATGTTTGCATCCAGCGGCAGAGATTACCATTTCTACATAACCGATGCAACCGGTGATGGCAGAGTCGTAGAATATGACATTAACGGTGAATTGAGAGAACTGATCGACACGCCGTCAGAGGCGGTTACGAATTTCTTTATTCGCCATACGGATAAGGTGCTTCCGAATCAGAAAAACGGCATCTACGGCCACGGCAGAGAGCGTTATGACGCTGTGTTGCAGGTGTTTTCGGAGGAAAAAGGCAATTACACCGGCGATACCGCGTGGAACGCAATGAAAGCGGCGGCACAAGACCCCAACCCCGATTCCGTCACAAGCAATACACAATGGTCTGTTTCCTATAACAATACGGAC
>SFJG01000074.1 GCA_004555955.1 Bacteroidales bacterium
ACTTTATACGAGCCCTGATATAAACTTTTACCCAAAATTTATATCAGTAGTGGCAAATGCAGCCTAAATCTTCAGATTTTGTGTATAAAATAGAGACTGCCTAACTTTGATTGTTAGACAGTCTCTTTCGTTATGTTAGCAACGTAATGTACGCTTTTACTTGATTTGCTCCTCGGCACTGCGGATTGTAGCGGCGTCGGCTTCAGCCTCAGCTTCGAGTTGCGCGTCGATACTACTGTCGAGAGCTTCGAGCTCGTCGCGGTTGCCCACGATAAGCGAGCCATACTCTTTCAGACCGGTACCTGCCGGGATGAGGTGACCGCAGATGACGTTCTCCTTCATGCCCTCCAAGTAGTCGACCTTGCCATTGATAGCGGCTTCGTTGAGCACCTTGGTTGTTTCCTGGAAAGAAGCAGCCGACATGAAGCTTGACGTTTGCAGAGCGGCGCGGGTGATGCCTTGCAGCATTTGGTCGGACGTTGCGGGCACGGCGTCGCGCACTTGCACGAGACGGAGGTCGCGGCGCTTGAGCGCTGAGTTCTCGTCGCGGAGCTTGCGTGCGGTGATAATCTGACCGGGTTGCAAGTTCTGCGAGTCGCCTGCGTCGGTAACGACTTTCTTGCCCCAGATACGGTCGTTCTCGTCTTGGAAGTCGCGTTTGTCAACGACTTGTTGCTCGAGGAAGCGAGTGTCGCCCGGGTCGAGAATTGTCACCTTGCGCATCATCTGACGAACGATGACTTCAAAGTGTTTGTCGTTGATTTTCACACCCTGCATACGGTATACGTCTTGCACTTCGTTGACGATGTATTCCTGAACGGCTGTCGGACCCTTAATCGACAAGATGTCGCTCGGGGTAACGGCGCCGTCGGAAAGCGGCGTTCCGGCGCGTACGTAGTCGTTTTCTTGAACAAGGATTTGCTTCGAAAGCGGCACGAGATATTTCTTGACTTCGCCAATTTTTGAGGTAACGACGATTTCACGATTACCACGTTTAACTTTGCCGAAAGTGACTTCACCGTCGATTTCGGAAACGATGGCGGGGTTCGACGGGTTGCGAGCTTCGAAGAGCTCGGTAACACGAGGAAGACCACCGGTGATGTCGCCGGCGTTACCGCTGGCACGCGGTGTTTTGATAAACACGTCGCCGGTTTTGAGTTGGTCACCGTCTTCAATCATAAGGTGAGCGCCCACGGGGAGTGCGTATGTCTTAAGGACATTACCGTTGGCATCGACAATCTTTGCCTCAGGCACTTTTGCACGGTCTTTCGACTCGATGATAATCTTCTCGTGCAGACCGGAGGTTTCGTCGTTCTCGGTGCGGAATGTAACGCCTTCGATGACGTTTTCAAACTTAACCGTACCGGAAACTTCGCTGACGATAACGGCGTTGAACGGGTCCCATTCGCAAATCACATCGCCTTTCTTAACGGTGTCGCCGTTATGGAAGTAGATTTTCGAACCGTAGGGGATGTTCGTATTGGTAAGCACCATCTTGGTGTTGGGGTCGATGATACGCATTTCAGCCAAACGACCTACGACAACTTCGTAGTTGGGAGCTTCCTGACCTTCTTCGACGTCGCATTTGACGGTACGGAGCTCGTCGATTTCAAGCACACCGTCGTACTTTGACGTAACCGACGAAACGGCTGCAATGTTGGAAGCCACACCACCGACGTGGAACGTACGAAGTGTCAGCTGAGTACCCGGCTCACCGATTGACTGAGCGGCGATGACGCCGACGGCTTCACCCTTCTGAACCATGCGATGGGTAGCAAGGTTACGGCCGTAGCACTTCGCACAAACGCCGTGCTTAGCCTCACAAGTGAGCACTGAACGGATTTCGACTGATTCGATAGGCGATTTTTCGATACGTTCGGCAGCGGCATCGTTGATTTCTTCGCCGGCAGCAACGATGATTTCGCCTGTTTGCGGGTCAACGATATCGTGAACCGACACACGGCCGAGGATGCGTTCGCCGAGGGTTGCAACAACGTCTTCGTTGTTTTTGAGCTCGGTGCAAACGAGTCCGCGGAGCGTACCGCAGTCTTCTTCGGTAATGATGACGTCGTGAGCCACGTCGACAAGACGGCGAGTAAGATAACCGGCGTCGGCTGTCTTAAGCGCGGTGTCGGCAAGACCCTTACGAGCACCGTGGGTGGAGATAAAGTATTCGAGCACCGACAAGCCTTCCTTAAAGTTAGCCAAAATCGGGTTTTCGATAATCTGACCGCCTTCGGCACCACTCTTTTGCGGCTTAGCCATAAGACCACGCATACCGGCAAGCTGACGAATCTGGTCCTTAGAACCACGGGCACCGGAGTCGAGCATCATGTAAATCGGGTTGAAGCCTTGGTTTGCCGTTGAGATTTCTTTCATCAACGTATCGGTAAGACGCGAGTTTACGTGTGTCCAAATATCGATAATTTGGTTGTAACGCTCGTTGTTGGTGATGAAACCCATATTGTAGTTGTTGACCACTTCTTCGACTTGTTCGTAACCTTCTTGAACGAATTGCTCTTTTTCGGGTGGCACGAGCACGTCGCCAAGGTTGAACGACAGACCGCCGCGGAATGCCATATAGTAACCAAGGTTCTTGATGTCGTCGAGGAACTGAGCCGAACGAACGACACCGCATTTCTTGATAACAACACCGATAATGTCGCGGAGCGATTTCTTCGAAATGAGCTTGTTGACGTAACCGATTTCGTCGGGAACGTATTGGTTGAAGAGGATACGACCAACGGAGGTATCTTTGACCATACGTTTAACGTGGTTGCCGTTTTCGTCAACGTCGTCGACAATCACCGAGATGATAGCGTGCATCGAGCACTTGCCTTCGTTGTAAGCGATTTCGGCTTCTTCGGGGCCGTAGAACACGAGACCTTCGCCCTTGTCGTTGGCGCGGAGCTTGGTGATGTAGTAGAGACCGAGCACCATGTCTTGCGACGGCACGGTGATAGGAGCACCGTTGGCGGGGTTAAGGATGTTGTGGGCACCGAGCATGAGGATTTGTGCTTCGAGGACGGCTTCGTTGCCGAGAGGCAAGTGAACAGCCATCTGGTCGCCGTCGAAGTCGGCGTTGAAGGCGGTACAAGCCAACGGGTGAAGTTGGATAGCCTTACCTTCAATCATTCGCGGTTGGAACGCCTGGATACCGAGACGGTGAAGCGTCGGGGCACGGTTGAGCAGCACGGGGTGTCCTTTCATTACGTATTCGAGGATATCCCAAACGATAGGCTCTTTGCGGTCGACGATTTTCTTCGCCGATTTAACGGTTTTGACGATGCCGCGCTCGATGAGTTTGCGGATTACAAACGGCTTATAGAGTTCGGCTGCCATATTCTTCGGCAGACCGCATTCGTGCATCTTAAGTTCCGGACCTACGACGATAACCGAACGAGCCGAATAGTCGACACGCTTACCGAGGAGGTTCTGACGGAAACGACCTTGCTTACCTTTAAGGCTGTCGGAGAGCGACTTGAGCGGACGGTTAGAGTCCGACTTAACCACACTCGACTTGCGCGAGTTGTCGAGCAACGAGTCGACAGCTTCTTGAAGCATACGCTTTTCGTTGCGAAGAATCACCTCGGGCGCCTTGATTTCGATAAGACGTTTGAGACGGTTGTTGCGGATAATGACGCGACGATAGAGGTCGTTAAGGTCGCTGGTAGCGAAACGGCCGCCATCGAGGGGCACGAGCGGACGCAATTCCGGCGGAATAACCGGAATGACCTTGAGAATCATCCATTCGGGACGGTTCTTACCCTTGCTTGCGCGGAACGACTCAACAACTTGAAGGCGCTTGAGAGCCTCGGTTTTGCGTTGTTGCGAAGAGTCGGTATCGGCGCGGTGACGCAACTCGTACGAGAGCGAGTCGAGGTCGAGTTGGCAAAGAAGGTCGAAGATAGCATCGGCACCCATCTTGCAGATAAACTTGTTGGGGTCGGTATCGTCGAGAAACTCGTTTTCGCGCGGGAGCTTGTCCATAATGTCGAGATACTCGTCCTCGGTGAGCAAGTCGAGGCGTTGGAGCCCTTCTTGTCCTTCGAGTTCAGCAGCCGCACCCGGTTGAATGACGATATAACGCTCGTAGTAGATAACCGAATCAAGCTTCTTCGAAGGCAAACCGAGCAAGTAGCCAATCTTGTTGGGCAACGAGCGGAAATACCAAATGTGGGCCACGGGCACAACCAAAGAGATGTGTCCGGAGCGCTCACGACGAACTTTCTTCTCGGTCACCTCAACACCGCATCGGTCGCAAGTGATGCCTTTGTAGCGTATACGTTTGTACTTACCACAGTGGCACTCATAGTCCTTTACCGGACCGAAGATTTTCTCGCAGAAAAGGCCATCGCGCTCGGGCTTGTATGTGCGGTAGTTGATGGTCTCAGGCTTGAGCACCTCGCCGTACGACTTCTCAAGGATTTCTTCGGGAGATGCAATTCCGATGGTAATCTTCGAAAAGTTACTCTTTATTTTATTGTCTTTATTAAATGCCATAATTTTGATATTGCGTTATAAAGAGTTTATGTGGCGCGGCGCCGATGCAGCGCCACATAATGAAATATTACTCTAAGTTGATGCTCAGTCCGAGGCCACGAAGCTCGTGGAGCAGCACGTTAAGCGACTCGGGGATACCCGGAGTTGGCATAGGCTCGCCCTTGACGATTGCCTCGTAGGCTTTGCTACGGCCGACAACGTCGTCACTCTTGATGGTAAGTATCTCTTGGAGAACGTGTGATGCGCCGAATGCTTCGAGCGCCCAAACTTCCATTTCTCCGAAACGCTGACCACCGAATTGAGCCTTACCACCGAGCGGTTGCTGAGTGATGAGTGAGTACGGACCAATGCTGCGGGCGTGCATCTTGTCTTCGACCATGTGGCCGAGTTTGAGCATATAGATAACGCCGACTGTTGCAGGTTGGTCGAAGCGTTCGCCGGTACCGCCGTCGTAGAGGTAAGTCTTGCCGTAGCGCGGAAGCCCTGCCTTGTCGGTCCATTCGTTGAGGTCGTCGAGGCTTGCTCCGTCGAAAATCGGGGTAGCAAATTTCTCGCCCATAACGCGACCTGCCCAACCGAGAACGGTTTCGAAAATCTGTCCGAGGTTCATACGCGAAGGCACACCAAGCGGGTTAAGCACGATGTCGACAGGCGTACCGTCGGCAAGGAACGGCATATCTTCTTGGCGTACGACGCGCGACACAATACCCTTGTTACCGTGACGTCCCGCCATCTTATCGCCTACGCCGATTTTACGCTTCTTGGCTACGTAGACCTTAGCCATCTTCATGATGCCCGAGGGAAGCTCGTCGCCGATGGTGTAGTCGTATTTGCGACGGCGCAACTCTGCTTCGATTTCTTTCGACTTACGCAAGTAGTTGATTATCGTTGCGTGAATCATATCGTTGCGGTGTGCGTCTTGCGTCCACTTGCTCAGGTTGATAGTATCGAACTCTTCGATGCCTGTAAGTACCGACTTGGTAAACTTAACGCCCTTAGGCACGATTTCGGTGCCGAGGAAGTCTTTGACGCCTTGCGACACTTTACCGGAGGTAAGCGTAACGAGTTTGTCGATAAGTTTAGCCTTAAGCTCGATTTGGCGAAGTTCGTATTCTTCGTCGATTTTAGCAAGCGTAGCGTTAGCCTCTTTGCCTTTCTTCTTCTCGGCGCGTTGGAACAAGTTGGTGCCGATAATCACGCCCTTGAGCGACGGCGAAGCCTTGAGCGAAGCGTCTTTGACGTCGCCAGCCTTGTCGCCGAAGATGGCGCGAAGGAGCTTTTCTTCCGGAGTCGGGTCTGACTCGCCTTTCGGGGTGATTTTACCGATAAGGATGTCGCCGGGCACAACGTGTGCACCCACGCGGATAATACCGCGCTCGTCGAGGTCTTTCGTAGCTTCTTCGCTGACGTTGGGAATGTCGGAAGTAAGCTCTTCCATACCGCGCTTTGTCTCGCGCACCTCGAGGGTATACTCGTCGACGTGAACCGACGTAAGGATATCTTCGCGAACCATTCGCTCGTTGAGCACGATAGCGTCCTCATAGTTGTAACCCTTCCAGGGCATGAATGCCACTTTAAGGTTGCGACCGAGGGCAAGTTCAGCGTTTTCGGTAGCGTAACCCTCGGTGAGGATGTCGCCGGTCTCTACGCGCTGACCTTTCTTGCAAATCGGGCGAAGGTCGATAGTTGTGCTTTGGTTCGTTTTGCGGAACTTAGGCAAATGATATTCTTTGACAGCGTCTTCGAAGGCAACAAATTCCTCGTCTTCGGTGCGGTCGTAGCGGATGCGGATAACGCTTGCGTCGACAAATTCGACAACGCCGGCACCTTCTGCCATAATCTGCGTACGCGAGTCGCGAGCGAGCTGAGCCTCGATGCCTGTACCGACGATAGGAGCCTCGCTGCGGAGCAAGGGCACTGCCTGGCGCATCATGTTAGAACCCATGAGGGCACGGTTGGCGTCGTCGTGTTCGAGGAACGGAATCAAAGAAGCCGCAATCGACGCAATCTGCATCGGCGACACGTCCATAAGCTCGACATCGCCGGGAGCAACCACAGGGAAGTCGGCGTCGAGGCGCGCCTTGACACGATTGCGGATAAACGTACCGTCGTCGTTAAGGGGTGCATTACCTTGCGCAATGACTTTACCCTCTTCGATTTCGGCTGTGAGATAAGTGATGTGCGAATTGTCGAGGTCGACTTTTCCGTCAGCCACTTTTCTATAAGGAGTCTCGATAAAACCGAGATTATTAATCTTGGCATAGACGCAAAGCGAGGAGATAAGACCGATGTTCGGGCCTTCAGGAGTCTCAATCGGGCAAAGGCGTCCATAGTGAGTGTAGTGCACGTCGCGGACCTCGAAGCCGGCACGCTCACGCGACAGACCGCCGGGGCCAAGGGCTGACATACGGCGCTTGTGAGTGATTTCGGCAAGCGGGTTGGTTTGGTCCATAAATTGCGACAATGCATTGGTACCAAAGAACGTGTTAATAACCGACGAAATGGTCTTCGCATTGATAAGGTCGATAGGAGTGAACACTTCGTTGTCGCGCACGTTCATACGCTCACGGATTGTACGAGCCATACGAGCAAGTCCGACACCGAATTGGTTGAACAATTGCTCGCCGACCGTGCGAACACGGCGGTTGCTCAAGTGGTCGATATCGTCGACGTCGCTCTTCGAGTTGATAAGCTCGATGAGATACTTGATGATGGCAATGATGTCTTCACGAGTGAGCACCTTGACATCGTCGGGCACGTTAAGCGACAACTTTTTGTTGATACGATAACGACCTACATCGCCCAAGTCGTAGCGCTTCTCCGAGAAGAAAAGGTTAGTGATAACCTCGCGAGCCGACGTATCGTCGGGCGGCTCCGCGTTACGAAGTTGACGATAGATATAAGTGATAGCCTCTTTTTCAGAGTTGCTGGTATCTTTTTGGAGAGTGTTGAAGATAATTGTGTAGTCGCTCACATTAGCGTCCTCTTTGTGCAGCAACACGGTAGGAACGCCTGTTGCGAGGATATCGTCGATATAGCTTTCTTCGATGATAGTCTCGCGGTCGAACACAATTTCGTTACGCTCGATAGTAGTAACCTCGCCGGTGTCTTCGTCGACGAAATCTTCCGTCCACGTCTTGAGCACACGAGCGGCAAGCTTACGACCTACGGCTTTCTGCAGGTTCTCTCTGGTAGCTTCAATTTCTTCAGCAAGGCCGAAAATTTCGATTATATCCTTGTCGCTGTCCAAACCGATAGCACGGAGAAGAGTAGTGACAGGTAATTTCTTTTTACGGTCGATGTAAGCATACATGACATTGTTGATGTCGGTAGCAAACTCTATCCAAGAGCCTCTAAACGGGATGATACGTGCCGAATAGAGCTTGGTGCCGTTAGTATGCGTGCTCTGACCGAAGAAAACGCCCGGAGAACGGTGAAGTTGCGACACAACAACGCGTTCGGCACCATTGATGACGAACGTACCCTTCTCGGTCATATATGGAATCGGACCGAGATAAACATCTTGAATCACTGTGTCGAAATCCTCGTGTTCCGGATCAGTGCAGTAAAGTTTGAGTTTTGCCTTAAGAGGCACGCTATATGTAAGCCCACGTTCGAGACATTCTTCAATCGAATATCTGGGCGGGTCGATGTAATAGTCCAAGAACTCAAGAACGAAGTTGTTACGAGTGTCTGCTATCGGGAAATTCTCGGCAAACACCTTGTATAAGCCCTCGTTTTTGCGTTTTTCCAAAGGAGTGTCGAGCTGCAAAAAGTCTCTAAACGACTTCAATTGCACCTCGAGGAAATCCGGAAAAGGTAGCGGGTTCTTGACTGATGCGAAATTTACGCGCGGTTTTACTGTTGAAATTTGCATAAAAATTATATTAATTGAACCCGAAATTGAAAAATAACACAAAAAGGTTAAGAATCGACACTATCCGGGGATTCTTAACCTAATACCTGAAACTCAGGCAATATTATTTAAGTTCAACTTCGGCGCCAGCCTCTTCGAGTTGTTTCTTAAGACCCTCAGCGTCAGCCTTTGCGAGACCTTCTTTAAGAGTAGAAGGAGCACCGTCTACCATTTCCTTAGCCTCTTTCAAGCCAAGACCTGTGAGTTCCTTAACGAGTTTTACGACAGCCAACTTGCTTGCACCTGCCGACTTGAGAACAACGTCGAACGAAGATTTTTCTTCGGCAGCAGCTGCGGCTGCACCGGGAGCAGCAGCAACTGCAACTGCAGCAGCAGCCGGTTCAATACCATATTCGTCTTTCAGGATTTGAGCAAGTTCGTTCACTTCCTTAACTGAAAGGTTAACTAATTGTTCTGCAAAAGATTTTAAATCTGCCATTGTAGTATGATTTTTTTATTGTTTTTAATTTTGAATTATTTGTTGGATAAGGTTTCGAGGATACCGTGCAACTTGTTACCTGAAGACTGCAAAGCAGAGATAACATTCTTGGCCGGTGATTGAAGGAGAGCCACAACGTCGGCGATAAGCTCGTTCTTGCTCTTGATGTTCGCAAGCGTATCGAGTTGATCTGCTCCAACATATACGGTCTCTTCAACGTACGCAGCTTTGAGCGCCGGAACGGTGTCGTCTTTTTTAAGGAACGCCTTAATGGTCTTTGCAGGTGCATTACCTGTGTTCGAAAGCATCAAAGCGGTGGTACCTTTCAAAGCCGGGTAGAGTTCTGAATAGTCTACATCTGCGGCCTCGAGCACTTTGTGAAGAAGTGTGTTCTTGACAACTACCATCTTTACGTCTGCCTTGAAGCATGCACGACGAAGCTCGCTTGTGCGCTCTGCATTCATACCTGTGGTGTCTGTCAAATAGAAACAACTATATTCTTTAAGAGTATTTGCGATTTTCTCAATCACTAACGCTTTATCTTCCTTTTTCATGATTGTCGTAATTTTAAAGATTAAACATCAAGTGTTTTAACATCTATTTTAAGACCGCGACTCATAGTGCTTGAAAGATAAATGCTCTTAATGTAAGTACCCTTCGCTGCCGACGGTTTGAGCTTTACCAACGTGTTGATAAACTCGCGTGCATTGTCGACCATTTGTTCGGTGGTAAATGACACTTTACCAATCGAAGCATGTACAATACCGGTTTTGTCAGCCTTGAAGTCGATTTTACCTTGTTTAACTTCCTTAACTGCTTTAGCCACATCCGGAGTTACGGTACCGCTCTTGGGGTTCGGCATCAAGCCGCGCGGACCAAGGACACGACCAAGCGCACCAATCTTACCCATGATAGCAGGTTGGGTGATGATTACGTCTACATCTGTCCAACCGCCTTTAATCTTTTCGATATACTCGTCAAGACCTACATAGTCAGCGCCTGCCTCTTTTGCTGCATTTGCCGCTTCGTCGGTGTTACAAAGAACGAGTACTCGCACCTGTTTTCCTGTTCCGTGGGGAAGTGATACTACACCACGAACCATCTGGTTATTCTTACGAGGATCGATACCAAGACGTACATCGATATCAAATGAAGCATCGAACTTTGTGAAAGTGATTTCTTTCACCTTTTCTGCTGCTTCCTTAAGAGTGTACAACTTCCCAGCTTCAATCTTCTCTAAAGCCAACTTTTGATTTTTTGTAAGTTTACCCATTTCAATTGAAGTTTTTAATTGTTTTCAGGGAATGAACCCTTAACAGTGATACCCATGCTTCTTGCTGTACCGGCAACCATGCGCATAGCCGATTCAACAGTAAAACAGTTCAAATCCGGCATTTTGTCTTCTGCAAT
>SFJG01000075.1 GCA_004555955.1 Bacteroidales bacterium
CGGCTGAATTTTGGAACAATATGAAATAAACCAAAAGATATAGGTCTATCAGACAACTGATAAAGAGCCTACGCAGAAAACACACGTAGTCGGTCGGGTAATTCTTTTGCAAAAAGCTGATGAGGACGTATGCTTATTTGTCACAAAACGACCTGATTTGATGAACATTTATGCGCCTTTGTTGGTGGAAATTAGGTAATTTCGAAAAAAATACGTACCTTTGCACCTAAATTGAACACTAAGAAACATAATGTCAGACATACTAAGGAAACCCAACGTCCTTTTTGAAACAAGTTGGGAGGTTTGTAATAAGGTAGGCGGCATCTATACCGTTTTGTCGACAAAAGCGAAGGTTCTACATAAACAACTCGGCGACAATCTTATCTTCGTCGGACCGGACGTGTGGACTAAATCGACACCCTCACCTTTCTTCAAAGAATCGAAAACAGTTCTTAAAGAATGGGTGCGAACAGCAAACTTACCGGAGGGCATCAGTGTCAGAGTAGGACGCTGGACAGTGCCCGGCAACCCGATTGCCATTCTCGTCAAATTTGACGGCATCTACGGCATAAAAAACGAGATATATAAAGAGATGTGGGAGAAATACGGCGTAGATTCTCTCCACGCATACGGCGACTACGATGAAGGTTGCGCTTTCGGCGTTGCGGCAGCGATGGTCATCGACAGCTGTGCAGCATCGATTGCACGCCGCGGCGACCATATTGTGGCACACTTCGACGAATGGACGACCGGCATGGGTCTTCTCTACCTCAATGCTCACGCTCCGCGCATCGCCACCGTATTTACCACCCACGCCACGAGTATCGGCCGCAGCATCTGCGGCAACAACAAGCCGCTTTACGACTATTTTGAAGGCTACAACGGCGACCAAATGGCGGCTGAGCTTAACATGCAGTCGAAACATTCGCTCGAAAAGGCGGCAGCTCATACGGCTGACTGCTTTACTACTGTCAGCCAAACGACGGCTCGCGAATGTGCGCAACTGCTCGAACGCGATGCTGTGGTAACTCCCAACGGGTTCGAACGCGACTTTGTGCCGCAAGCGTCTGCCTACGACGACCGCCGAAAGGCTGCGCGTACGACGTTGCTTAACGTGGCTAAACGCCTTACGGGCAAATCGTACAAAAGCGATACGTTCTTGATTGCCACTTCGGGACGTAACGAGTTCCGCAACAAGGGTCTTGACATGTTTGTCGACGCAGTCAACAAGCTTCGCAACACGGCGCCGCAACGCCATGCGGTGGCTTTTGTGCTCGTCCCGGCATGGGTACAGGGTCCGCGTGCCGACCTCGAAGCCGCGCTTCGCTCAACAAAGCGCACTACGGAGCCTCTCGAAGACCCGGTAATCACTCACACTCTTTACAATTACGCTCAAGACAATATCTATAACCGCATACAGTATCTCGGAATGCACAACGCCGTGCATGAATCCGTCGACATCATCTACGTGCCTTGCTACCTCAACGGCACCGATGGTATCTTCAACACGTCTTACTATGACTTGTTGATTGGCATGGACGCTTGCGTATTCCCTTCCTACTACGAACCTTGGGGATACACGCCGCACGAGAGCCTCTCGTTCGGCATCCCGACAATCACAACCAATTTGGCAGGCTTCGGGCAATGGATTTTGTCGACTTTTGGCGACGATATGGCAGAGTCGGGTTGCCGAGTTATCACTCGCACCGATTCGAACTATCACGCTGCTGTCGACACTATTGCTTCGACGCTCAGCGAACTGCTCGCCATGCGCCCCGCTCATATCAAACGTCTGCGCGCAACTGCTATGGCGGCATCGCGTCGTGCCGAATGGACCCAATTCATTGAATACTACGACGAAGCCTATAGCCATGCTATCGACTCTCGATTAACGAAACTAAACAAGAAATAACTTTCAGGCTCTATGCCTCTAAATTTTTTATAATTTATGAAATTACAAGTTAGTAGCACAAATCAACCTGTGTGGCGCGACTTGAAAGTCCACACAGAACTTCCTGCAAAACTTAAATGCTTGGATGAACTTGCGCATAACCTATGGTGGTCGTGGAACAGCGAAGGCAAACGCCTTTTCCACGATATCGACCGCGAACTTTGGCGCTCTACAGGAGAAAATCCCGTATTGTTGTTGCAAAAATTGTCGTACGAGCGCATTCAAGAGCTCGCCAACGACGAAGCTATGGTAAACAGAATCAAATATGTTTACAAATCTTTTAAAGATTATATGAAAAAGCCGTTGCGCAAGGACATTCCTTCCGTGTCGTATTTCAGCATGGAATACGGTCTTTGCTCGGCTCTCAAGATTTATTCGGGTGGCCTCGGCGTGCTTGCCGGCGACTATATCAAAGAAGCTTCCGACTCTTGCGTCAACATGACAGCTGTCGGCTTCCTCTATCGCTATGGCTACTTCACTCAAACGCTGTCGATGGACGGCCAACAAATTGCCGAATACGACACTCAAGACTTCAACCAAATTCCCGTTGAGCCGGTTCTCGACGGCGAAGGCAAGCCGATGATTCTCGAAGTGCCCTACCCGGGTCGCATCATCTACTGCAACGTTTGGCGCGTTAACGTCGGCCGCGTAAAACTTTACTTGCTCGACACCGACAACAACCTCAACTCTGAATTCGACCGCCCGATTACTCACAAGCTCTACGGCGGCGACTGGGAAAACCGTATCAAGCAAGAATACCTTCTCGGTATCGGTGGCGTAATTATGCTTCGTGCTTTGGGCATCAACACCGACCTCTACCACTGCAACGAAGGTCACGCTGCTCTGCTCAACCTCCAACGTCTCGTTGAATACGTCGAAAACGAACACCTCTCGTTCGAAGTGGCTCTCGAAATGGTCAAAGCTACCGGCCTCTACACCGTTCACACTCCGGTGCCTGCCGGTCACGACTACTTCGACGAAGGTCTCTTCGGAAAATATATGGGCGAATTCCCCGCTCGCTTGGGCATCTCTTGGAGCGACTTGATGAACATGGGTCGCGAAACTCCGGGTAGCAACGAGCGCTTCTCGATGAGCGTATTTGCGCTCAATACTTGCCAAGAGTCGAACGGCGTTAGCTGGCTCCACGGCGAAGTGTCGAAGAAGATGTTCCAAGGCGTTTGGAAAGGTTATGCTCCCGAAGAATCGCACGTGTCGTATGTTACAAACGGCGTGCACATGCCTACTTGGGCTGCCAGCGAATGGAAAGAATACTACGAAAAAATCTTCGGCGACGACTATATGGACAAACAGTCGGACGAAGCTACTTGGGCTCCGATTCTCAAGGCTAAAGAAGATGACATCTGGGCTATCCGCGTTGCGCTGAAACACAAGTTTATCAACTACGTTAAGCGCGAATTCAAAGAAACGTGGCTCAAAAACCAAGGCGACCCCTCGCGCATTATGTCGATTATGGACAAAATCAACCCGAATGCGCTCATCATCGGTTTCGCTCGCCGTTTTGCCACCTACAAACGCGCTCACTTGCTCTTCACCGACCTCGACCGTCTCTCGAAGATTGTCAACAACGAGCAATTCCCCGTGCAATTCGTATTTGCCGGCAAGGCTCACCCCGCCGATGGCGCCGGTCAAGGCTTGATTAAGCGCATCGTCGAAATCTCGAGAATGCCGCAATTCCTCGGTAAGATTATCTTCCTCGAAAACTACGACATGACGCTCGCAAAGCGCCTCGTTTCGGGCGTTGACGTTTGGCTCAACACTCCGACTCGTCCTCTCGAAGCTTCCGGTACATCGGGCGAAAAGGCTGAGATGAACGGCGTGCTCAACTTCTCCGTGCTCGACGGATGGTGGTATGAAGGCTACCGCGAAGACGCCGGTTGGGCGCTCACCGACAAACGTACTTTCACCGACCAAGCGCAACAAGACAAACTCGACGCAGCGACTATCTACTCGATGCTCGAAAACGAAATCATTCCGAAATATTTTGCTAAAAACTCGAAAGGTTATTCGCCGGAATGGATTCAATACATCAAGAACTCTATCGCTCACATCGCGCCGAACTTCACTATGGAGCGCATGATTAACGACTACATCGACCGCTTCTATGCGAAGGAAGGTAAATACTACAAAACTCTCAAACGCGACAACTATGCCAAGGCTAAAGAACTCGTGGCTTGGAAAGAGAATGTAGCGAACCACTGGGATGGCGTGCAAGTTGTGGAGACTAACATCCCCAACGAACTCAGCAACGCTGTGTTCGGCAAAGAGCACACTATCACCGTGAAAGTCAACACCAACACTCTCGCCGACGACCTTGGCGTGGAAATGGTGGTCTACTCAAAAGAAAGCGGCGAGCATAAATTCCACAACCGCATTGAGTTTAAGGAAATTGCTCGCGACGGCGACATCGTAACATACGAGTTGAAGAACTTCGTTACCGACTCGGGTGCTTACGACTTCAGCTTCCGTATCTTCCCCAAGAACCCGGAACTCGCTCACCGTCAAAGCTTTGCTTACATGAAGTGGTTCTAAGCAATTAGAAACATCATAACCTAAAAAGTCAGCATCGGGACATCCCCGATGCTGACTTTTTTATGTATAGTTCTGCGGCTTGCTGCGACCTACCGGGCGATGCTGTCTTCACCACGTCATCCCGGTCGCACCAGGGCTTGTCGGGATATCGTTTCTGCAATAAACAACAAAAGAGGACGAAACCGTTGCCGGGGTGTCCTCTTCTGTTTACATTTCCGGAGCTGTGCTGTCGGCACGTTGTGCCGCAACGTCAACTCTTAGTTGTTAGTTTTTACGCGGCGCTCTTTGATACGAGCTTTCTTGCCGGTAAGATTGCGCAAGTAGTAAAGTTTTGCACGGCGTACTTTACCGTATTTGTTGATGGTGATGCTGTCGATGAACGGAGATTCAATCGGGAAGATACGCTCTACACCAACATTGTCGCTAACTTTGCGCACTGTGAAACGCTTCTTTTCGCCTTCGCCGGAGATGCGGATAACCACACCGCGATATTGCTGAATACGTTCCTTGTTACCCTCTTTGATGCGATAAGCCACTGTGATAGTGTCGCCGGGGCGGAAGTCGGGATGCTGTTTGCCGGTTGCAAATGCTTCCTCGGCTACTTTAATCAAATCCATTTTATTTTTATTTAAAACGTTAATAATTATCGCAATATTAACAAACCACTTGTTTTGCCAGAGATTGCGAAAAGCGGTGCAAAGTAACTCATTTTTTTCGAATTACGCAACTCTTTTAGCCTTTTTTTATTTTGCTTTCGTTTCCGCTTGTTTTTTCAGCGGTTTTGATATAACTTCGCAACTATGAAAGAGAAAGAAACTACCGACAAGCTTCAATGCCAAATCCTCGTAGAAACGATGCATTTCCATGGCGTCAATCATGCCGTGGTGTCGCCGGGCTCGCGCAATGCTCCGCTGATTATCGCCTTGTCGCGCAGCCGCATAGAGACGCATATCGTTGTCGACGAGCGCAGTGCAGCCTATGTAGCGCTCGGTATGGCTCAACAATTAAAAGCTCCCGTGGCGTTGGTGTGCACTTCGGGTACGGCGTTGCTCAACTATGCTCCGGCGGTTGCAGAGGCTTACTACCAAAAGATTCCGCTGATTGTCGTTTCTGCCGACCGCCCGCAGGAGTGGATTGACCAAGACGACAGCCAAACAATTCGCCAATTTAAAGCACTCGACCAATTCGTCAAGCGCTCTTACGACATCCCGGCGCGCTGCGACGACGACACTGCCGTCTGGTATGCCGAACGAATTGCTCACGACGCGATGATGGAAGCCACGTCGCTCCGACGCGCTCCCGTACACATCAACGTGCAACTGGCGGAACCGCTCAACGGGCTGACTACCGAGCCTTATAAATTGCGCCGAATTCATCATTTTCCGTCCTATGACGGCATCTGTCGGGACGACATTATAAAGCTTAAAGAGCAACTGCTCCACAAGCGCGTTATGATTATTGCCGGCTTTATGGAGACGAACGAGCCTCTGCGACAAGCGCTCAACGCCATTGCCGCAAATGATTACGCCGTGGTGCTCACCGAGACAATTTCGAATATGGCTGACGATTTTACTATCAACGCCATCGACCGCACACTTCTCGCCATCGACGAAAACGACAAGCGCTACTATCCCGACGTGGTGATTACAATCGGAGGCGCTATCGTGTCGCGCAAAATCAAGGCTTTTCTGCGTAAGGTCAAACCCGACCATTGGTACGTCGGCTTGAACGACGTCACGGTCGACTGCTTCCAGAGCCTGACAAGACGTATCGAAGCCAATCCCGACACTTTTATCCCCACGCTTTTTCAAGACTCTTTAACCGTCAAATCGTTCTGCACCATTTGGCAAGATGCCCACACCGCCGGGCTGCGACGCCATCATAAGTATCTTGAGAAAATCGGCTGGTCGGACATGAAGGCTTATGAAACTATCTTCGACTTCTACCAACAGAATCCGGACAATCTGATTATGCACCTGAGCAACGGCACGACGATACGCTACGCGCAACTATTCGGCGACCGTGTGATAGCGCCAAACTTCTGCAATCGCGGCGTGTCGGGCATCGACGGCTGTACGTCGACGGCAATCGGCGCTGCTATGGTCAACGGACCCGCCGTGCTGATAACCGGCGATATGAGCTTCCTATACGACATCTCGGCGCTGAGCGCAATTACGCCGAAATTGCAGCTAAAAATCGTTGTTGTCGACAACGGTGGTGGCGGCATTTTCCGTTTTATCGACAGTACGTCATCGCTCCCCGAGCTCGAGAAATATTTCGTCGTCAAACGCAATCTCGATGTCGAAAAGGTGGCTGCTTCGTTCGGCATCAAGACTTACCGCGCCGACAATGCAGACAGTCTGTACGAGCAACTCTCCAACATGATGGTTGAGGACGGTCCGGCTGTGCTCGTCGTCAAAACCGACGGAAAACGCTCGGCGGAAATACTGAAAAACTACTTTAAACCCATAAAATAGTATGACAAAAAGAGAATGGAAACCAATTAAGGAGTATAGCGACATACTCTTCGACCAATACAAGGGCATAGCCCGCATAACAATCAACCGACCGGAAGTGTACAACGCTTTCCGACCGCAAACCAACGAGCAAATGCTCGACGCTTTCGACATCTGCCGCGACCGCGCCGACATTCGCGTCATCGTGCTCACCGGCGCCGGCGACAAGGCGTTCTGCTCGGGCGGCGACCAAAACTATAAGACGCGCGGCGGCTACCGCGACAGCGACGGCACACCGCGCCTCAACGTGCTCGACCTCCACAAGGTGATTCGCTCGATTCCGAAGCCGGTAATCGCTATGGTTAACGGCTACGCTATCGGCGGCGGAAATGTGCTCAACGTGGTGTGCGACCTCTCGATTGCCTCCGAAAACGCGCGCTTCGGGCAGACCGGTCCGAAAGTGGGCAGTTTCGACGGCGGCTTCGGCTCGTCGTATCTTGCGCGTTGCGTAGGGCAGAAAAAAGCACGCGAGATTTGGTATCTCTGCCGTCAATACACCGCAGTCGAGGCATTGGAAATGGGTATGGTCAACAAGGTTGTGCCGCTCGAACGTCTCGAAGACGAGGTCGTGGAGTGGTGCGAAACGATTATGATGCGCAGCCCGTTTGCAATCCGTATGGTGAAGCGATGCCTAAATGCCGAACTCGACGGGCAACGCGGTTTGATGGAACTTGCCGGCGACGCTACGCTGATGTATTATCTTATGGACGAAGCGCAAGAAGGCAAAAACGCGTTCCTCGAAAAGCGCGACCCCGACTTCGACCAATTTCCTAAATTTCCGGGATAGATGATTGCTAAATATTGCAAATACATTCTTCGGTTCAAGCAGCCGGCGGGTACGTCGCGCGGCGTGCTTACCGAGAAAGAGACGTATTTCATCAAGGTCTATGAGCCGTCGACGCCGGAGGTGTTCGGCATCGGCGAATGTGCCCTCTTTCGCGGGCTGTCGGCCGACGACGTGCCCGACTACGAGCAACGCCTCGCCGCTCTCTGCCAAGCCATCAGCCGCGACGAGCAGAGCGACCTCACGCAGTTCCCTTCGATGCTTTTCGGGCTCGAAACGGCTGTCTACGACCTCTCGACGGGCGGACGCCGGACGCCTTTCCCCTCGGCTTTTACCGACGGGCAGGGCGAAATTCCTATCAACGGACTGGTGTGGATGGGCTCGCGCGACGAAATGCTCGCGCGAATCGACGATAAACTGAAAGCGGGCTTTACGACGATAAAAATCAAGGTGGGCGCTATCGACTTCGAGAGCGAACTCGACCTGCTTCGCCACATCCGAAAGGTGTTCCCGGCTGAAGCAATAACGATTCGACTCGACGCTAACGGCGGTTTTTCGCCCGACGTTGCTCTCGAGCGTCTCGAGGCTCTTGCTCGCTACGACATTCATTCCATTGAGCAACCTATCAAGGCGGGACAATGGGACGAAATGGCGGAACTCTGCCTGAATTCGCCAATTCCGATTGCCCTCGACGAAGAACTCATCGGCATCGCCGACACCGCGGAGCGCTGCCGCATGCTCGACACGATTAATCCGCAGTTTGTGGTGCTCAAGCCGTCGCTCGTCGGCGGTTTCCTCCAAACGCAACAGTGGATGATGCTCGCCGCACAGCGCGGCATCGGCGGCTGGATTACGTCGGCGCTGGAGTCGAACATCGGGCTCAACGCCATCGCGCAATGGACTGCCGCAATGGGCGCCGACATGCCGCAAGGGCTCGGCACGGGCGCTCTCTTTACCAACAACTTTGACTGCCCGCTGCGGCAAATCGGCGAGTCGCTATGCTACGACCCGACTGCCAACTGGCAGTTGCCTGAACTCGATTGGCGATGACCGTCAACGATTTTTTAGCCGAATGGCGCAACGCCGACGACTTCATCACGGCGCATACGTCGGGCTCGACGGGCACGCCGAAGGTCATTCATCTACTCAAAAGCGATATGCTGGCTTCGGCACGCGCCACTAACACTCGTTTCGGCATCGGCGCTCGCAGCAGGCTCTTGCTATGCCTCTCGCCCGACTATATTGCCGGAAAGATGATGATTGTGCGCGCCCTCGACGCACGGGCGCGACTGACTGCCATTGAGCCGCACCGCGACTTGCTTGCCGACTACCACGGCGACTCGTTCGACTTTGCCGCCGTTATCCCGGCGCAAGCGCAGACGCTCGCCGACCACCCCGACCGGCTTGCCCGACTCGCAACTATCATCGTCGGCGGAGGTCCTGTTTCGCCGGAACTCGAGAGTAAACTCGCCGACCTCAACGCCAACGCTTACAGCACTTACGGAATGACTGAAACGTGCTCGCACATCGCCGTGCGACGCATCGGCATCGACCGTCACTATACCACGTTGGCACCAACGACGGTGAGTGCCGACAGCCGCGGGTGCCTGGTGGCTCGCATGCCTCATCTCTCTGTGGGAGAGGTGACGACAAACGACATTGTCGACATCCTGTCGGCTACGGAGTTTCGCTGGCGCGGACGCATCGACAACGCCATCAACAGCGGCGGCGTGAAAATTATACCGGAAGAACTTGAGCGCGAAATTGCCGACTTGCTCGACGTGCGCTACTATATCGGTCGTCGACCGTCGCCGACGTGGGGCGAAGTGCCCGTGCTCGTCGTCGAAACCACCGACATGAGCGATCGGCGCCGCGACGCCCTACTCGCCGCTCTGCGCTCTCGCCTGGGCATCCGCGCACCACGCCAAATCGTCACCCGCGCCCGATTCGAAGAAACCCCAACCGGGAAGGTGGTAAGAGAGGAGAGGTAAGAGGTAAGAGGTAAGGGGTAAGAGTGGAGAGCGTCCTCAAGAGCGATGCTCACAGCTGATGTAGTGCAAAGTCTCCGACTTAGCACGGACAATGAGCAAAATCTATGCAATTTAGCTCATTGTTAGTTTGTTTTCTGTCTCTACCCCACCTAGCCGCGAGCGGCAAGGTGGGGTTAAACGAGTACCGCAAGCTCTCCAAGCTTGCATCTTGACGTTGTCGAGTTTCTCATCACACTCGTCCCTCTCGATCGATGCAGCCCGGACCGCAGCTGTGTCGTAGATACGGCTGCGGCAGCTGTGCCGGAGGTACAGCTATCATGGGTAACCCCACGCTCAGCGTCGGAGACGCTTAGCGTGGGGCATAGAGGACGCTCCGTTATATCGAGCATCGGAGATGCTCGGTTGTGATAGCATAGAGGGATGCCGATAT
>SFJG01000076.1 GCA_004555955.1 Bacteroidales bacterium
ACATATGAGCTTTTGGGTAGAAGTCCAAAGAATTACATATATTGCGAGCTACAAGCTTGTTACACAAGCTTCCTCTAATGGAATGATTTAATAATCTCGATAGCAAATCAGCATTCGAGTTCAAATTTTGGTCAATTTTTTTGTGATTCACTCCATCAGTTACATACCAATTACAAATGACCATATCTGAATTATCGGCTTTTGCTTTTTCGTACAAAAGTTGATACATATTCTTCTCCACCCAGTCATCGCTGTCGCAATGGATGATATATTCACCTCGGGCGGCTTTTATGCCATCTTCGCGTGCTTTAGCTGCACCCATATTTTTCGGTTGGTTGATGATGCGAACCTGCTCGCGGCGCTGCGGATAGCGTGACAGCACTTCGGAAAGAATTGTCATCGAATTGTCGGGCGTGCAATCGTTGACGAAGATGTACTCGATATCGTCAAGCGTCTGCTCAAACAAACTAACAGCACAACGTTCTATATAGGCTTCTACCCCGTATATCGGTACAATAACACTTACTTTCGGCTTTGTATTTGTCATTTTTTAAATCTCTTATTTACGAATCGGCGGAGGAAGGTGGTAAAGCCGGGGGCGAGGAGGCTGAAGGTGAGCAGCGAAAGGGTTGTAACTATCGCTGTGAACACGATGGCGTCGAATAGCCAGCCGAACCAGCTGTGATGCCAGCCGTAGCCGTCGAGGGCGCTGCCGATGAGCCTGCCGAGCGCAAAGGCTGCCGCTATGGCTATTGCTGCCGCAAGCAGGTTGCGCACAAAAAGTAGTGCATAGCGCCACACTCCGAGCCGAAATCCTTTGGCGTACAGGAATATAGGTTTCCAAATATGTATTATCACTATCGTCGACACGATTGGACCCATCAGTACGCCCGGCAATCCCCAAAGCGAGCCGAATGTCATTGCCGAAACGATGAAGAGTATTGTCTCGGTGGCTGGCGCCCAAATGTCGTAAAACAGTCCGTAGCCGTTGATAAATTGGTCGGTTGTGCCACGCAACACGACGAGGAAGAATTGCAGGCAGACGAGTGCCACTACCAAGTCGGGCAGCACGAGGCTATCGCCGAGCCAAAGTCGCACAAACGGCGAAATGAGCACGTAGATGCACGCCGTGAAGATGGCAGCTACGCAGAAGCGCATCGAAAAGAGTTCGCGGTAGAAACTTATGATTTTATCGCGATTGCCCTCCGAGATGAGGTTGCCCACGCCGGCGGTCGTGCTGTCGAGGATGCCCGAGATGAACAAGCGCACGCGGTCGCTGATGAGCGTGTAGTTGCCGTAGATGCCCACAACGGGCAGCGAAACGTAGGCATAGACGAGCATCGGCGTAATCTGAAACTGCACGAATCCGGCAATTTTGTGGACGAATAGTTGCTTGATATATTTGCCGATTTCGGGATATTTCTTGAAAAGCGCCCTACCGAGCCGCACTTCTGCTGCAAGCCAGGGATAGGTCTTGGCGATTTTGCGGTTGAGGATGATTGAGTTGGCGATTCCGGCAAGAATTTCGATAGCGAAAAAGAGAATGAAATTCTTGAAGTAGAGCGCCAAAGCCATCTGGATTAGCACCTTTGCGCTCGTCGTGAGCTGGAAGTAGCCGGTCACGACGTAGTTGCGCTGGTCGGCGGCAAGGAGCGTGATTTTGTAGTTGACGAAGTAGCCGAGCAGCGAGGCTGCAAGGAAGGCGTAGAAGCCGAAATAGATGACAGGCAGCGAGAACGGCGTGTCGGCGAAAATGAGCGGCAAGAAAGCCGAGAGGAGGACGCCGGCGCCGAGGATAACGAATCCGATGCAGCGATAGAGGAAGCCGAAAACGGAGATAATCTCGTTGATTCGGCTGCGGTCGCCGTCGAAAAGCGGCTTGTAGAGCACGTAAGCGATGGCGGTCGACACGCCGAGTTCGGCAAGGTTAAGAAATCCGAGCAGGCTCTGCAGCGCACCGGTCAAGCCGACGAAGTCGATGCCGAGTCGGTCGATGAACACCTTGCGCGTAAAGAATGCCACCGCGAGTGCTACGAAATAGCACGCGGTGTTGACTTTCGCGTTGAGCAGACTCTTTTGTGTTCGCGACTCGGCAGCCATCGGCGATTAACGATTTCCGTACATTTCTTCGTAATACTTGAGGTAGTCGCCGGAAGTGATACGGTCGACCCATTCTTCGTTGTCAAGATACCAACGCACGGTGCGTTCGATGCCCTCCTCGAACTGCAGACTTGGCTCCCACCCGAGTTCGCGCTGGAGCTTGCGGCTGTCGATGGCGTAGCGCAGGTCGTGGCCCTTGCGGTCGGTAACGTAGGTGATGAGGTCGAGCGACGCGCCTTCGGGGTTGCCGAGGAGTCGGTCGACGGTTTTGATCAGCACTTTGACGATGTCGATGTTTTTCCACTCGTTGAAACCGCCGATGTTATACGTGTCGGCAACCTTTCCGCGGTGGAATATGACGTCGATAGCGCGAGCGTGGTCTTCAACGTATAGCCAGTCGCGCACGTTCTCGCCACGGCCATATACGGGGAGCGGCTTGCGATGGCGGATGTTGTTGATAAAGAGCGGAATAAGCTTCTCGGGGAACTGATACGGGCCGTAGTTGTTCGAGCAGTTTGTCACGATAGTGGGCATGCCGTACGTGTCGTGGAAAGCGCGGACAAAGTGGTCGGACGACGCCTTCGAAGCGGAATACGGGCTGTGGGGATTATATTTTGTTGTCTCGAGGAAAAACTCGGAACCGTAAGCGTGATGATGTTGCGACGAAGCGGCAGTGGTGAAAGGCGATTCGATACCCTCGGGGTCGGTCATTTCGAGCGCGCCGTAGACCTCGTCTGTCGAGATGTGGTAGAAAAGTTTGCCGTCGTAGCCTTCGGGCAACGATTCCCAGTAGGCTTTTGCGGCTTGTAGCAACGAGAGGGTTCCCATGACGTTAGTCATAGCAAACGCAAACGGGTCGCGAATCGAGCGGTCGACGTGGCTTTCGGCGGCGAGATGAATAATGCCGTCGACGTTATATTTGCGTATAATCGCCGAAACCGCCTCGAAGTCGCAAATGTCAGCGCGTTCGAACGAGTAATTGGGTGCCGATTCGACATCCTTGAGGTTTTCGAGGTTGCCGCAATAAGTGAGTTTATCGAGGTTTATGATGTGATAGTCGGGATATTTGTTGACGAAAAGTCGAACAACGTGCGAACCGATAAACCCGGCCCCTCCGGTGATAATGATGCTGCGTTTTGCCATTATTGTTGAGATTGTAAGTTTTTAATGCATAGTTTGAGCGAGTCGGTCCAGTACGGGACGTCGACGCCGAAGACGGTCTTGATTTTCGTCTTGTCGAGCACGGAATAGCTTGGACGCACGACGCGGCTGGGGAATTCGTCGCTGTGGCATGGGCTGATGCGGCATACGGTGTGTCCGGCGTATTCGGCAATCATTTTCGTAAAGTCGAACCACGAGCAAACGCCCTCGTTTGAGAAATGGTAGATGCCGTCGTTGCCGACGTATTTGCGGTTTTCGACGATGTCGAAGATAGCGCGTGCAAGGTCGAGAGCATAAGTCGGCGACCCCACTTGGTCGAACACGACGTTGAGGTTCGGGCGTTCAGCCGTAAGCGCAAGCATCGTTTTGACGAAGTTTTTACCGAATTCGCTGTAAAGCCAAGCCGTACGGATGATGATGTGACGGCAGCCGATGCGCGCGATGGCTTGTTCGCCGTGAAGCTTTGTCAAGCCATAAACTCCGGTGGGATTCGCCGGGAGGTCTTCGCGGCACGGCGTGTTGTAGTCGGCACCGCCGAACACGTAGTCGGTCGACACGTGGATAAGCACACCGTCGACAGCCTTCATTGCGGTGGCAAGGTTTTCGACCGCCTTTACGTTGAGCGTTTCGGCAAATTCGGCATCGTCTTCCGCCTTATCGACGTTAGTGTAAGCGGCGCAGTTGATGATAGCGCCGATGTTATGGCGACGCACAGCCTCGTCGACCGCCGCAGCGTCAGTAATGTCGAGCTCGGCGACGTCGGTAAATATGTAATTGTCGGCAGACTCAGCCGCTACGATACGCATTTCGTTGCCAAGTTGTCCGTTGGCACCGGTTACAAGAATATTCATAGTGTTACGTTTTTTGAAATCGGCGCAAAACGTTGCTTAATGCCACATTTTGCACGTTCGTAGACGTTTGCCGCCATGATTGGCAAAGCAAGTCCCACGATAGTATATATTATCCAAAAATATTGATTGTTGTCCGCAATTATGGGGAAATCCGCCAAGCGACCGATAGGGATGTCGTAAACGGCGATTTTGAGCACGTCGACGAGTCGGAACGCAAAGAATTGCAACAAAAGAATCGGCATTGCATACCGTCCGATATAGGAAAGCGCCGACAGTGCCTTACCGCGAAGCATTTGGCAGAAATAGATAACAGCGAATGATGTAATCATAGTTGTAAAGAAAAACCTCGGCAGATTCCACCAAGTAGTGTTGAAATTGTCGTCGTATCCCCAACTTGCCCAACACGACAAAGCGACGAGCACAGCCACAGTAACCCAATTGCTCAAGCTGCGCCAACGAGTGTGAGCGAAGACGTATCCACAGAGGTAGATAGCTGTAGCAAGCAGCGTTTTGGGATAGAGCGTAGTGATTTGCGCAAGATACGGTATGCTGTAGAAATTCGTAGCCACAATCAAAACCAACAAAGCCACCGGAAGCATTACAGCAGGATGATAAGCGTCGCCAAGCAAAAACTGAGAAAGTTTGATAGCTACAAACGAAAACATCGTGGCATAAAGCAGTTCTTTTAAGAACCAAAAACATCCGAGCATGTTGTCGCGCTCTTGCATCGTAAGAACACTGAAAACCCGCTGCCGGATTTGCTCGGTAGTATAGTGGTCGGAATATAAATGAATGTTGGCTAACATATTATGTCCAAACAGACATATAAACATAAATAATACATAGGGTACCCAAAGTCGGCGAAAACGCCCAATAACGAAACGCCCGGGATGCAGCAAATGGTCGTCTTTAAGGAACATCCCGGAAATAAGCAAGAAAATTGACAGAGGCAGGAATTCAAGGATATTTTGCAAAAATTGGGGCGGCACTGAATGAAATGTCACGACAGCAATTATGCAAAAGCCTTTAGCAGCAGAAATATGTGGGTCGAATCCCGGACGCTCCATTCCGACTACTTATATAAATCTTGCGAGAAGTCGAAGTCGAGAGTAGAATCCGCCAATTTTGAACGTACCAAGTCTTTCTCCGAAAGGATTGCCTTGTCGAGAGGAATTCTCCAATCGATGCCCAGAGAATCGTCAATAAGTTGGATGCCGCCTTCGCTTTGCGGAGCATAAAATTCATCACATTTGTATTGAAAAACCGCAACGTCGGAAAGCACGGCAAACCCATGCGCAAAGCCTTTAGGAATAAAGAACTGCAAATGATTGTCTTCCGAAAGTTCTACAGCCACGTGGCGACCGAAAGTGGGCGAACCGGCACGAATGTCGACGGCAACATCGAGCACGCAACCTTTGACGCATCGCACCAATTTGCTCTGAGTGTATGGCATTTTCTGATAATGAAGCCCACGCATTACGCCATAGGTCGACATCGACTCATTATCTTGCACAAAATGAATAGGACGAACTTTTTCGTCGAATTCGCGTTGAGAGAACGATTCAAAGAAGTAGCCACGCGCATCCTTAAAGATTCGCGGCTTTATTATGACAACGCCCTCTATTTCTGTATTAATTACGTCCATCAATCCAAGTTATTCTTTCCGGTATGCTCAAGTTCGCTAATAACTTTGAGCAAGTATCTACCATATTGATTCTTAACCATCGGTTGAGCCAACGAGCGCATTTTGTCCTTGGTAATCCATCCTTTGCGATAGGCAATGCCCTCCAAGCAAGCGATTTTCAAACCTTGACGCTTTTCGATGACTTCCACGAAAATCGAAGCCTCGGCGAGCGAATCGTGTGTACCCGTATCGAGCCAAGCGAAGCCACGTCCGAGAGTGGAAACGCGCAACTGCTTATCGTCGAGAAATTGCTTATTGACCGATGTGATTTCCAACTCGCCACGAGCCGACGGCTTTATATTTTTTGCCACTTCGACAACCTTGTTTGGATAAAAGTACAAACCGACAACAGCGTAGTTCGACTTGGGATGCTCGGGTTTTTCTTCTATTGAAAGGCAGTTACCTTCGTTGTCGAATTCAGCCACGCCATAGCGCTCGGGGTCGTCGACCCAATAGCCGAAAACCGTAGCTTTGTCGTTCTGCTCGGCATCGACAACCGCTTGACATAGAATTTTGCTAAATCCGACGCCGTGGAAAATGTTGTCGCCAAGCACCAAACAAACAGCATCGTCGCCTATAAAATCTTCGCCAATGATGAAAGCTTGAGCCAATCCGTCGGGCGACGGCTGTACGGCATATTCAAACCGCACGCCAAAGTCGCTGCCGTCACCTAAAAGACGCTTGAACCCGGGCAAATCATCCGGCGTTGAAATAATTAGGATATCACGTATGCCTGCAAGCATCAGAGCCGAAATCGGATAGTAGACCATCGGCTTATCATAAATCGGCAACAATTGCTTGCTTACACCCTTAGTTATCGGATAAAGACGCGTTCCTGAACCGCCTGCTAATACAATGCCTTTCATATCCTATTTATTCTATTCTTCGTTATATTCGTAACCGTATCCATAACCATAGTTATAGCCGTAACGATAGCTGTAACCATGCTTTCCGGTATGCGCTTGGTATGTGCCGTTAAGCACCAAACCCAAGTTTTTGTACTTCTTATCCGTATAGAGTCTCTCAATAGTCGGGAGCATCGAGCGCTCGAGCAATTCCGCACGAACAACGAAAATAGTATTGTCGACAAAACGGTTGATGATTTGCGAATCGGCAACAATCTCAATAGGCGGACAGTCGATAATAACATAGTCGTATTCTTGGCGAACACGCTTCATCAGTTCTTCAAAGCGGCTGTCGAAGAGCAATTCAGTTGGGTTGGGCGGAATTACACCCACCGGGATAACGTCAAGATTCGGATTCTGAACACCGCGCAAAATGATTTCATCGTATGACAACTTTCCAATCAGATAGCCTGAAATACCTCTTTCGTGCGCATCAAACACTTTACTTAGACTTGCTTTTCGCATATCCAAGTCGATAGCCAGCACACGTTTGCCTTTGATGGCAAGCGACATTGCAAGATTTGACGATATAAAAGTTTTACCACTACCGGGATTGGCAGATGTAAGCATAACAACTTTCGCACCGTCCGACTCTGCGACCATAAACTCAAGGTTGGTACGCACAACGCGGAAAGCCTCATTGATGATGTTTCTATTCTTCTCTTTGACAACGATACCCACATTTTGCGCCACATCTTTACGCCGCAAGCCGAAGAACGAAGGCATGCGGAAACGGCTACGTTTCTTGAATGCCATAGGAATCTCGCCTACAAAAGGTATCGCCATATTTTCGAGGTCGACACGTCCGCGAACCTTGTCATTCATATTTTCAATGATAAAGAGTACCAACAACGGAACGAACAAACCTAAAACGATTGCAATCATATAGATATTTCTGCGCACCGGAGTAGTCGGAGCCGAGCTGCCGAACGGCTGCATAATGACGCGCGTCTTGTTCGAGCTATAGGCTTGCGAAAGCTCATTCTCTTCTCGTTTCTGCAAAAGGAACAAGTAGAGCGACTCTTTGACCTTCTGCTGACGTTCAACAGATAGTAGATGCATTGCCTGCTCAGGATTTGCGGCGATTTTCTTTGTAGTCTCACGCTGACTGCGCTCAAAACTTGCAATCTGAGTCTTCAGCGAAACAATATAGTTGCTCAACGATTGCGAGATAGCGGCACGCATCGACGACAATTGGTTGTCCATATCGGCGGCAACAGGATTACTTTCACTACTGTTGGCAACCAAACTGTTGCGTTGCAACAACAACGTGTTGTACGAATTGATTTGATTCTCAACCGCCTGATTATTAACGCCGGCATTTGCCGGCAAAAGTTGCTTATTGTCAGTATGGCTATTGACGAAACCTGCCACATATTGAGCAATCGAAAGTTGCGTGTTGAGCGACAGCAATTGAGCGTCGTTTTGACTCGATTGACTCATGTAAAGTCCGGATGCTGCTTGTACGTCGGGAAGAAGTTGCGAACTCTTATATGACGAAATGCTTTCGTCGACATTTCCAAGTTCTTTTTCAATAACAGCCAAACGGTCGTTGATAAATGCGGAAGTGCTCACTGCAATTTGATTCTTGTCTTCAATCCATTTTTCATTATAGACCTGGATTAACGTATTCATAATGTCGACTGCACGTTCGGGACAGGTATCAAAATACGACATCTTAACAACCGCCGACATCTCGTCGTTTAGCTCAACCGACAAACCGCCAAGACACGCCACTCCGGCATTGAAAATACTCGTTTTGCTAACCAAAATCGGCTCTACTCCGTCGGTAGTGAAAGCCATAGTAGGTGTTACAATCACCTTTCCAATAGGCGTTTGAGTTGCAACGCCAAATGTAGTTTTGATGGTTTTCTCATACACATCTTCGTTCTTGTAGAACGCCGAAAGTTCAACTTCTTTAGCATTTAGAATACGAACAGTAAGCCCGGCGCCTACTTCGTCAGGAATGTCAACCAGAGAAACGCTGACCGGTAAAGTCTTGCCATAAAGCGGACGATTGTAGAAACGACCTTCTACAGAATAGTTCATATAGAGTTGCAAACGTTTAGCTACGTCAACCATTAACGAAGGTGACTGCAAAGCCACCATTTCGTTAAACACGTTGGTACGTTGATTTGCCAACCCCATAGTTGCAAACGAAGTGCTAATCTCTGCCGAAAGATTCGATTCACCGCTATACTCATCTTTGAAGAGCAAAGTTGCAACACGAGTATAAACAGGCGGCGTTTTCATAATATATAAGCAAGCCAATCCCAAAGCAATAACCATCGAAATCACAAACCAATACCATTTGGAGAGGCATAGGTAAAATAAATCTTGAATACGCATAAATTCCCCCGGTTGGGACGCCTGTTTGGCAGTATTTTGTTTGTTTTCCATAATACTATACTATTTAAATACGAGGACTGCAATGGTTGTTAATAGCGATGCTAACGACATCCAGAACGATATATTTCTCACGCTGTTGCCGTTGACTGTCGATTGTCGCGCTTTCATTGAATTAGGCTCAACGTAGACCACGTCATTTTGTTGAAGATAGAAAACAGGCGATTCGTATACACCTTGACCGGATGTCAAGTCGATAGAATACACACGATGGACACTACCCTCGTCGCGAATCACCTTGATATTGTCGCGGCGGCCTTGGATGGTCAAATCGCCCGCAAGGCTCAGCACGTCCAGAATCGTAATGCGGTCACGCTCTATCGGGTAACGGCCTGGCGTTTTAACTTCGCCGAATACCGATACGCCAAGGTTGAGAAATTCGACAGTTACAACCGGGTCTTTTACAAAATTTTTGCTTACCAGTTCCGACTTAATCAACTCAGAAACCTGCGTTTTCGTCTTGCCGAGAACTGAGAGTGAGCCCAACACCGGGAAATCGATGGTACCCAACGAGCTTACAGTATAGCCTACTATTACTTTGTTCGACGACGTTGTTGCCTCCGACAGATTAAAGAGTTTTACGAGCACCTCGTCCCTACTGCTGACTCGTATATACAATTTATCGCCCGGCTGTACGACTACCTCCGATGACATTTGAAGTTTCTTTATCTCTTGTCCCGGTTTTAAATCCTGGAAATAGTTTACTTGCTTTTCAACTGCGCACGATACGGCAACAATGATTATCAGCAAAATAATCAATAGTCTTATAATTCTCATTATAGTTTATTTTGTGAAGTTTTTCGTTTAAGTATAAATTTTGAAATAATAATATTAGCTATGGTAAATATTAAAACATCAGCAACCAACAGTATATTTATATTTACATAAGAATCCAAAGCAATATTACTCAACGTTAGCAGCAGTGAAAAAGACACAATCGAAATAAGTGCCGAATGCTGATTCATACCCGCCGCCAAGAGTTTGTGATGGATGTGATTTTTGTCGGGCAAGAACA
>SFJG01000077.1 GCA_004555955.1 Bacteroidales bacterium
ATCTAACAACCGTAAAAGCAAAAGGCAAAGTGGTGTTTGACGGACTTTATATATTCCAAGAGTGCACTGCTCTCGAAACCGTTACTTTTACCGGCTCCGGCGACGACTATACAGAAATGAGCCCTGATATTTTTAAATATTGCGACAACTTGAAATCTGTCGAGTTTTATCGCCTCAAGGGCACGGGTCTGGACAACGAGATGGACAGTGTCTTCACAGGTTGTAAAAGTCTCGAAAAGGTTACTTCCACTTGTGAACCTGAGTTGAGAAAAATCGGCTACTCATGCTTTGACGGTTGCGAGAGCCTAAAAACAGTGACACTCCCGAAGGAAAAGGCTTTTGAAGTTAGCGAGACCGCTTTCAGAGGTTGCGCCGCCTTGCAGAGTCTCGACTTGGCTAATGTCACCACTATCGGCATTAAGGCATTCACCGGATGCGGCGCATTGGCGTCAATCAATTTCAACACTTTGTCGGACAACCTACCGACAGTGGCGAACGAGAATGCTTTCGATGAATGGCATTATGCCAACACTGCTATAAAAGTCCCCGACCCGAAATATAGCGAATTTGCCGCCGACGCTTTTTGGAGCAAGTTCCTCCAACTCCAACACCCGTCTTTGTTCGCCTACACTGCAGTGCCCGGCGGCTACTCTGTCAGCAAATCGCAATACGCTCTCGAAGAGGATTTCACCGGTATGCTTGAAATTCCCGGGCAACACGAATCTGCCGATGTTGTAGCTATCGCAGAAAGCGCATTTCAAGGAGTTACAGGTATCACCGGCGTTACTCTTCCCGAAGGATTAACCTCCATTGGCAGCAATGCGTTTGCGGGCTGCACTAATATCGGAACAGTAATCAACAAAGCCGCCATGCCTCTATCCGGCGACGTTTGTCCTGAATCAATCTTCGGCTCTGAAACTTATTCAAATAGCAATCTCTATGTACCGTTTGGAAGTCTCGACGCATATAGCGCATTTGCGCCGTGGAAAAATTTCGACAATAGAATCAAGCAAGGATTCGGCGACCGCACTTTATCCACTCCACAGTTCTCTCTCATATCGGGCGAGTTTAACAAGCCTTTTGAGTTGACACTCACCAACCCTAATAATGCCGGCACTATTTATTATTATATTGTTTCCGAAGGCGAAAATGAGAATGATGTCCACACCGTCTTACCCTACTCTGCCCCAATCAACATCAACTCAACTTGCAAAGTTGTGGCTTATGTCACCGATGGCACAAACTGCAGCGAATCGGGCTCTTTTGAATGCACCTACGTTATCATCGGCACAGAGAACGGGCTCGACAAGGTGCTCGCCGCAAATGCAGACGATTGGTATCAAATTAATACAAATCTATATGCCCATTATTTCGACGGCACATACCTCTATGCCTCGACTATCGGCAACAGCGGCTCGTCGAAGAACACAGTCAACGAAGACAAGAAATCAGAAGCAGGTAGCGACATCGAAAGCGAATTTATCCAGGAAGACTGGGTGGCTATCTCCGGTTTGACAGCCGACTATGTAGGACAAGAAATCGAAAGCGGCAATATGGCAAATGTCATTTCCAACGACGCATATCCTGTCATCACATTCCCGGAAAGCGTCACCGGCAACATTAGCAGCGACATAAACTTCAACACTTACCGCGTGCAAAACTTCAATATCAACGCCGAAAGTGCAGTTGTAAGCAACATTTGGCTCGTGGCTCCGCAACCCGCAGAATATTGCACCGTGGCAGGCTATATGGATGCAGCGAAAATCAACACCGACGAAGGCTATCTTGTATTACAGTCGGCTAAGGACGCAACAACCTTAGAAGACGAAACTGTAATCGAGCCGCTCGCTATGAAAGTATATTACAACGCTGCTTCAATCACATTGGGAGTTGATGGATGGTATGCTTTCACGGGAATCGTGTCGAAAGAAGGCGACGGTTTGAAATTCACGGCATTGGAAGTCGAAGACATACCATCAGGTATTAAGGGTGTAGATGCCGACAATGCACGCATATTTGCTGCAAATGGCAACATCAACGTATCGACCGACGCAAAAGAAAGAATCACCGTTTACTCGACAACCGGTCAACTCATAGCCACAGTAGAAGCATCAAGCGCTACAATCGCCGTATCGCCCGGCTTCTATATCGTCAAAGTTGGCAACAAAGTAAAAAAACTCGCAGTGAAATAACACCACTGCTCTCACACTCGAGGGACTGCTACAATCGGCAGTCCTTTTTTTTGTATTACAGCAACATTGCAAAAGCCTATTTGCAATTTTGGCGGAATGTGATTAACTTCGCAGCGTAAAAACAAATTAGAGTGCGACAACACGATGAACATATATAAGACACTAATAGCGGCACTAATGGCAGTGATGGCGGTTTGCTGCTCGACGGGCGTTGAAAGCATCGGGCGCATCACCGAACGCGACGTGGCACGTTACGGCGAAAAGCCTTCTTCTGCCGACAATGAGATTGTAGAAATTGCCGAAGCCGAAAGCATTGAACGTTGGCGCCCCGGGAAGCGTTTTTTGGTGACCGACGACCGATTCAGTGTGGTGCTGGATGCCACCACCGACAGCGCAACTCAGCATTTAGGCGGCAAAATGCTTACGTACAAGGGATACAGATATGCGCGCCACATCGACAACCAAGAATCGATAGTGTTGGAATTCATGCTCGATTCCGCCATCTATCGTTACGACACCGGGAAAGAACTTGAAGCGCTGAAATCGCTCCCCACCGAAAGATTATTGCCATACGTCATCGACATGGACCGCATCGCCGCTGTCGATTCTGCGCTACGCAACAAGACCTACTACATTCGCACACGCAACTGGCTAAGCACCGACCGCAAGGCAATCGGCGGTTTGAAATTTGTGGCTGTCAACATCCTCAGCGTAGAGCCCGGCGACGACGTCTATCCTATGTTTGTAATATTCGACTACGAAGGCAAGAGCTATGGCGTTCGGATGTCGTGGAAGGAATCGGCAGTGGCAAGCGCCACGTTCAGCCGGTTGTTTTCGCCGACCGACATACGCCGTCGCTACAAGAATATCACCGATGACGTGTGGGAGCACATAACCTGCGGAAGCGTAAGCCTCGGGATGACCAAAGAAGAATGCTCGCTATCGATGGGCTCTCCCGAACAAATCGACCGCGCAACCAACCATGCCGGACTTTACGAGCGCTGGAGTTATTCCAACGGCGCTTACTTGATTTTTGAAAACGGCATTTTACAAAAATATAGGAGATAGTCATCCGTGGAACTTGAATTTTTAGGAACAGGCACGTCAACCGGAGTGCCACAGATTGGATGCCGATGCAACGTCTGCACATCGACCGACCCTCACGACCGACGCTTGCGAGCTTCGGCGATTTTGCGCTCACAAGGCAAATCGATTCTGATAGATTGCGGTCCCGATTTCCGTGAGCAAATTATCAGAGCATCCGATTGGAGCATCGATGCTGTCCTTATTACACACATCCACTACGACCACATCGGAGGCATCGAAGACCTTCGCCCATACTGCTTGGACAAACCAATCGGCATCTACGCACAAAAAGAGGTCACCGATGGTTTGCACACTCGATTGCCCTACTGCTTTGCACATCTCAACTATCCGGGCATCCCGCAACTGGCACTTCATGCCGTCGACGACCGCCCTTTCACGGTTGAAGGCATCGACGTGTTGCCGCTGCCCGTATGGCACTATCGCCTACCCATCTTCGGATACAGAATCGGCAATTTTGCATACATCACTGACGCCAACAACATCCCCGACGAGACCTACAAACTGCTCGAAGGCGTCGACACGCTCGTGATTAATGCACTTCGCATCAAGCCTCACCTATCGCATTTCAGCCTCGAAGAAAGCCTCGAAGCAGTGCGCCGAATTCGTCCACGCGTGGCATACCTCACCCACATCAGCCACGACATGGGGCTACATAAAATGGTCGACAAAACATTGCCTCCAAACGTCCGATTGGCTTACGACGAGTTGACAATCGAAGTGCCTGACTGACAGCGCCCCGGATAGTTGATTTGTGAAAACCAAAACTTTTAGATAATTTTGCACCTACGAAACAGAGAAAAGAATGAATCATATACGAAATTTTTGCATCATAGCACATATCGACCACGGCAAGAGCACGCTTGCCGACCGACTCTTGGAATACACCAACACGGTATCGGGCAAGGACCTTCAAGACCAAGTGCTCGACGATATGGACTTGGAACGCGAACGCGGAATTACAATCAAAAGCCATGCCATACAGATGCAGTATGAGCATAAGGGAGAAATCTTTACACTCAACCTAATCGACACTCCGGGACACGTCGACTTTTCGTACGAGGTGTCGCGCTCGATAGCCGCTTGCGAAGGCGCGCTACTTATTGTCGATGCCTCGCAAGGCGTTCAGGCTCAAACAATATCGAACCTATATATGGCTATCGACAACGATTTGGAAATCATCCCGGTAGTCAATAAAGTAGACCTCGACAGTGCCAATCCCGACGAAGTGGAAGACGAAATCATCGACCTTCTCGGCTGTCGTCGCGAAGACATAATCCGCGCCAGCGGTCGCACGGGAATCGGTGTACCCGAAATTCTCGAAGCAATAGTCGAGCGCGTTCCGGCGCCCAAAGGCGACCCGGAAGCACCGCTTCAAGCGCTAATCTTCGACTCCGTTTTCAATCCATTCCGAGGCATAATTGCCTACTTCAAGATTGTAAACGGCACGCTTAAAAAAGGCGATTTCGTCAAATTTGTCAACACAGGCAAGCAATACAATGCCGATGAAATCGGCGTGCTCAAGCTCGAGATGAAGCCTCAAGAATCGTTGTCGGCAGGCAACGTGGGCTACATCATTTCGGGCATCAAGACGTCGAGCGAAGTTCGCGTCGGCGACACAATTACCCACGTCAGCAGCCCCTGCGACGCTGCCATCGAAGGCTTCCAAGAGGTAAAACCGATGGTGTTTGCCGGCGTCTACCCTATCGAAACCGAAGATTTCGAGAATTTGCGCACGTCACTCGAAAAGTTGCAACTTAACGATGCCTCGCTGACATTCCAGCCGGAATCGTCGGCAGCCCTGGGGTTCGGCTTCCGTTGCGGCTTCTTGGGATTGCTCCACATGGAGATTGTACAAGAGCGTTTAGGCCGCGAATTCGATATGGACGTCATCACCACAGTGCCCAACGTGTCCTACAACGTGTACGACAAAAAAGGCAACGTCATCGAGGTGCACAACCCGTCGGGACTCCCCAACCTTACGCTCATCGACCACATCGAAGAGCCGTATATTCGCTCGTCGATTATCACCACAGCCGACTTCATCGGACCGATAATGACGCTCTGTTTGGGCAAACGCGGCGAACTCGTCAAGCAAGAATTCATCTCGGGCAACCGCGTCGAACTCATCTTCGACATGCCGTTGGGCGAAATCGTCATCGACTTCTACGACAAACTCAAAAGCATCTCGAAGGGCTACGCATCGTTCGACTATCATCTTCACGACTTCCGCGAGTCGAAACTCGTCAAACTCGACATTCTGCTCAACGGCGAGTCGGTCGACGCATTGAGCACACTGACCCACTTCGACAATTCGGTGTCGTTCGGACGACGTATGTGCGAAAAGTTGAAAGAACTCATCCCGCGCCAGCAGTTCGACATAGCAATTCAAGCCGCTATCGGTGCTAAAATCATTGCTCGCGAAACTATAAAAGCCGTGCGCAAAGACGTGACGGCAAAATGCTACGGTGGCGACATAAGCCGTAAGCGCAAACTCCTTGAAAAGCAGAAAAAAGGTAAAAAGCGCATGAAGCAAATCGGCTCAGTCGAAGTTCCGCAAAAGGCTTTTTTGGCAGTACTTAAGTTAGATTAATTTCCGTTTGTCATATGGAAAAAACATTATTTGCGGTGCGTAAGACCATTATGTCTTACGTCAAAGCCGGCAACCCTCTAATCGTAGCAACGATTTTAGCACTCGTTGCCGCCAACCTTCCTGTAGTCAGCGACTACTACTTCAACTTTTGGAACGAAGAAATCAGCCTGAAGATAGGCGACTTCAACTTGTTTGGTCACGGCGACAGCACGATGAACCTTATGACGTTCATCAACGACGCCCTGATGGCAATTTTCTTCTTCACTATCGGACTTGAGATAAAGCGCGAGGTGCTCGTCGGCGAACTGTCATCGCTGCGGCAAGCACTACTCCCCATCATTGCCGCAATCGGCGGTATGGTCGTGCCAATTGTAATATTCCACTTTCTCAGCGTCGGCGAAGACTATTCGCGAGGAGCAGCCATACCGATGGCTACCGACATTGCCTTTTCGCTCGGCGTGTTGGCCATGCTCGGCAGCCGCGTGCCCATCTCGCTGAAGATATTTCTGACAACGCTTGCAGTCGTCGATGATATCGGCGGCATTCTTGTCATTGCAACTTGTTATACGAGCGAAATACATTTCAATTTCTTGCTTTACGCCGGGGTGGCTATCGTATTCCTCATCTTGGGCAACATTTGGAAAATTCAAACAAAAATGTACTACATTCTCTTTGGCTTGATGGTGTGGTACTGCTTCCTTAATTCCGGCATACACCCAACGATTGCCGGTGTCATCGTGGCTTTCTGTATCCCCGCGGTACCGGTTTTCAACCCGAAGAAGTATATTCAGATTATACGTCGCAGCATTTCGCACTTCCCGACTGAATCCGATGCGCAACTCGACTCGTCGAACCTTATCCTGACGAGCACGCAAATGGACTGGCTCAAGCAAATAGAGTCGGCTTCCGACAAAGTGATATCACCGCTCCAAGACTTGGAAGATACGCTCCATCCGTTGGTCAACTTTATTATAATCCCGCTATTTGCATTTGCCAATGCCGGAATATCTATCGACGGTATGCAGATGAGCGACATTACGTCGGGGGTTGGTTTGGCTGTCGTTTGCGGATTGGTGTTAGGAAAATTTTTGGGAATTTTCTCTTTCACCTGGCTATCTGTACGCCTTCGACTTGCACCTATGCCCTATCGCGCAACGTGGAAAATGATTGGCGCGGTCAGCGTGCTCGGCGGTATCGGTTTTACCGTCTCGCTATTCATTGCCAATCTGTCGTTTCCGGATGCCGGTCATCAAGAAATGCTCAACGCATCAAAACTCGGCATTTTGGTTGGCTCGCTGATTTCCGCAGTACTGGGATTTATGCTGCTCAACCTCCTCTTACCCAAAAGAGACAAAGCATCAGCCGAGGAGTAACGTCAGCGACTGATTAGCAGCCCCATATACACCAAAATTGGTATTCTCCAACTGTGGAAAATACCAATTTTTTGCTATTGTGCACTTCGTCATTTAGCAATATCTTTGCACTCGAAAGGATTTTTAATTTGTTAATCATAAATGCGTAAGAGTTCACTATCGCCGGAGCAACGAGATAGTGAACTTTGTTTCTATTTACTCTTGCGCATCACGACGTCGACCGAGAAGTCGTTCACGAGGAATCGTTCGCCGTTGAATTGCACCCTTCGGAAATAAACGACAATCGAATCGTTTTCGACGCGCATCAACTCGTCGGCAACCATTTCATCGCCATTCAGATAAGCCTTGCGAAGCGCATCAACATCAAGTCGTTCGTCCAACAAGGGCACGCTGTCGCGAGCCACCTTCACTTGTCCGGAGATGCTCAAAGTGGTCTTCGTGTTGAGCAAGACAGCCTCTGCGTTTCGACAATCAATAGGCGAATCATCGCGATTCATATATCTAAAAGGCATTTCACGAACTTCGTCGTCAAGCGACGCAACTCCGAATCGCTCAACAACGTAAGCAGTATCGGCTGTTTGACGAATATAGTTCAATGTTTTTGCTATCTCATTACGAGCTTTCATGTCGGTCGTCGATTCCAAGACATTCACCAAGAGATGCCCTTCGGAATCGCACGCACCAATTTGGCGAGCCAAGCCGATTAAGCGCCCCGATTGCGCACGCAAAGTCAGTTGATAAGCATTCACGCCCGGAGTGTAGGCGGTAAACATCAATGCCACTACAACTATCACCTGCATTGCTCTCCAATTGTTGCTGCGACGCCAAAACATCATAAGAGAGAAAGCTGTCATAAGCGCACCTGCTACAACCAGATAGCAACGCGATTCGGTCAGCGAATACTCCCATAAACGATACACCAAGCCGGTCCAAAACAGGACTAACAACGGCAACGAGATGATATGAAAACGATTGAAAAACCAATCATACAAGCGCACCGTCGACACACTCAATATCATCTTACAAGCAAACGCCACTGCATAGAATGCCGACAACATTGCCGCCAAACCGCCTAATGGGAGGGTCCATGTTGCAACGATTTTCACCAAATAAAGATATAGTATCGCTGTATAAATTATCGTGGCAGGACACACAATCCAACGCATAGCGCGTTCAACAATTGTTGCAACTGCTTCGTCGCGACTCTCACCGGCACCAAGGCCGCAAAATGCCATAGGCAAAATAATAACAAAAACAATCAGCGGTACGTGACGGTCCCATTCCGACCATACATCGAACACATACGCAACCGTTGCCGATATGGCGCACAACGCCAACAATGACACAAGCGCAATTGCACCCGCTTGAACAGCATCGGCAAGCGTCGACACCAGCGCACGACCACTCGAGTCATTGCTCTTTCCGCCGTTTGCTATCAGCAGCAACAACACCGAAACAATCAAGCTTACTATATAACTCCCCGAGCCTATCCATTCCGACATATCGACAACCATCGCCACAACCGTAAGTATCGGCGTCAGATAGTAAATCCACCGGCTGTTGAATCGTTCGGAAAGACGCCGCGCAAAAAGTGTCAAAAAGAAAATAATCGGGAATGCCGACAACTTTTCTTCGACAATCTCACCATGCATTATTTCGTAGACAAGGTAGAACCACAGACACTCCGCCAATTCGATAGCATTGCGTCGCGCCACAGCCACGATGTTCAGACTAATTGCTTTTAAATCAAATTTCATAGTTGCAGTTGGTTTTTAATTAATGTTTGGAAAAATACAAAATAAAAACGAGAGTATATATTATTTTATTGCAAGTCAAATCCCTAAAAAAACAAAAACGCAAAAATACTAAAAAACGGAAGAACACTTTCGTATTCCTCCGTTTGAGGTGACAAGCGGATTCGAACCGCTGTAGACGGTTTTGCAGACCGTTGACTAAACCACTCATCCATGTCACCGTGCGTTTGTGAGTGCAAAATTAAACCTTAATTTTTAAATAACCAAATCTTTTAAACAAAAATATCGCGAAAATTTGCGCAAAAAGGCAAAAAGCAAAAGTTAAAAGGAATTCAGAATATTTTCTATACGGATAATCCACTATTTGCAAAAAAAATTACACTTCAACCCTCCTTAATCTAAGTATCCTTCCAGACATTTTCCAGTTATTCTACCCAAGCAGAAGAAACTCGTAGTATTTCTTAATCATTCTATTATCATACCTTATAAATTCTTCAACAAATGTAGTTCAAAGATAAAGCCCCTACTCTTAATAATTACAAAATAGCAATAAATATTTTTTGATTCACCTTATAATTGTTTGCATTCCGTATTCAGGCACAAATTACAAACAATTATTATCATACCACAAACAACAAACATCAGCCGTTTGCGTTATATAATCACTAAGAGGTATTTTTGCAAAAAACAAAATTTCAAGCTATGAAAGAAGAAACGGCAAAGTACGAAGAATACTTGACAATAATTGCCAACACACGTCTTATCTACAACACAATGGAAGAGTTGGAAAATAAGCTTGACAACTATTCCATTCACAATAATGGCATAAAACGTTGTTTCACAACTCTACAAAAGATGCGGTCGGCATA
>SFJG01000078.1 GCA_004555955.1 Bacteroidales bacterium
ATAATAAAAATCGCAAGTTAATAAGTGAATCTTGTCAAAAAGTTCTGATATTCAAACCAAAACAATTGACTGCAAAATTACAAAAAATACTCATCATAAACAACCGAAACGAATTATTTTACTACTCTATTTTACAAAATTAGAAGAAAAGTACTGCTTGGACGGGCAACTCTACGGACAACTATTTATTGATGAAAAGTTGAAAAAATTGGCGGTAGTTTTGTTTTTCCGGTCTATTTGCAGTAACTTCGCAGTCAGATAATCAAACAACAATTAGACACTATGATTACCTTCTTTCGAAAAGGAGATTATTCGGTCATAGCGGTTGAGTCAGACCATCGATTCAACGCGGACGAATGTCGAAAACTTCAATGGCTATTTAGCGAATCCCACCCCCTTGACACGGAAAGCGTTTCGGGCACTTTCGTAGGCCCGCGCCGAGAAATGATTACTCCTTGGAGCACTAATGCGGTAGAAATCACCCAAAATATGGGTCTCTCCGGAATCAGTCGCATCGAGGAGTTTTTTGTATCTAAAAGCGAGCAACCGACCTACGACAAAATGCTTCAACGAGTCTATCACGGCTTGGACAGCAAGGTGTTTGACGTCGATAAGCAACCTGCCCCTATCGTATACATCGACGATTTGGAGAAATATAACGAGCAGGAAGGTTTGGCTTTAAGTACTGACGAAATCTGCTATCTTCGCGGACTGGCAGAGCGCCTCGGCAGACCGTTGACCGATAGCGAAGTGTTCGGTTTCTCGCAAGTCAATTCAGAGCATTGCCGTCACAAGATTTTCAACGGTGTTTTCATCATCGACGGAGAAGAAAAGCCGAGTTCGCTCTTCAAACTCATCAAAAAAACTTCTACCGAAAATCCGAATGGACTCGTTTCGGCTTATAAAGATAATGTAGCATTTGTCGACGGACCGACCATCGAACAATTTGCGCCACGCAATCCGCAACAACCCGACTATTTCGAAATCAAAGATGTCGACACTGTGATTTCGTTGAAAGCAGAGACCCATAACTTCCCCACCACAGTTGAGCCATTCAACGGCGCGGCAACCGGCACGGGCGGCGAAATCCGCGACCGTCTCGGAGGTGGCAAGGCAAGTCTCCCGATAGCAGGTACTGCCGTCTATATGACAGCCTACCCTCGTACTGAAGACGGTCGTAAGTGGGAAGATGCATCGATGCCCGAACGGCCGTGGCTCTATCAGACTCCTGAAGAAATTCTCATAAAAGCATCCAACGGTGCATCCGACTTCGGTAATAAATTCGGACAACCGTTGATTTGCGGCTCGGTACTTACGTTTGAGCACGCCGAAAACGGCGAAAAATTTGCCTACGACAAGGTTATTATGCTTGCCGGTGGTGTGGGTTTTGCCGCACGTCGCGACGCCATCAAGGGCGAACCTGTTGCCGGCGAAAGCGTTGTGCTCATGGGAGGTGACAACTACCGCATCGGCATGGGCGGCGGCGCTGTGTCGAGTGTCAACACCGGTCAATATAACAACGCTATTGAACTCAACGCCGTGCAACGCGCCAACCCGGAAATGCAAAAGCGCGTGTCGAACGTCATTCGCGCGTTGGCTGAATCAGACCAAAACCCGATTATATCGATTCACGACCACGGCGCAGGTGGTCATCTCAATGCACTTTCGGAACTGGTCGAAAGTACCGGCGGTGTTATCAATATCGATGCCCTACCCGTCGGCGACCCGACTCTGTCGTCGAAAGAAATCATCGGCAACGAATCGCAAGAGCGCATGGGTATGGTTATTGAACAAGCCGACATCGAGCGCGTCAAGGCTATAGCAGAACGCGAACGCGCTCCGTTCTACGTTGTCGGCGAAACAACCGGCGACCACAAATTCGTGTTCCGCCAAGCTGACGGCATAAAGCCTATCGACCTGGCTATGAGCGATATGTTTGGCAGTTCACCGACGACATATATGGTCGACACCACCAAGCCAAGAACGCTCAAGGAGGCGAAATATTCGCAAAAACTCATCAACGAATATCTCCAAAACGTGCTTCAACTTGAGGCTGTTGCTTGTAAAGATTGGCTAACCAACAAAGTAGACCGCTCTGTGACCGGCAAAATCGCTCGCCAGCAATGCCAAGGCGAGATACAACTGCCGCTGAGCGACTGCGGCGTTGTGTCGCTCGACTATACCGGAACAAAAGGTATCGCCACGTCAATCGGACACGCACCGCAAATTGCACTTGCCAACCCGGCACAAGGCTCGATAGCGGCAATTGCCGAAGCACTCACAAACATCGTCGGCGCACCGCTTTCGCAAGGTCTTAAGAGCATTTCGCTGAGCGCCAACTGGATGTGGCCATGTCGCAACGAAGGCGAAGACGCCGCCCTCTATAATGCGGTTGAAGCTTGCTCGCGCTTTGCCATCGAATTGGGTATCAACATCCCGACCGGCAAAGACAGTCTTTCCATGACTCAAAAATACGGCAAAAAGAAGATTCTTGCCCCCGGCACGGTTATTATTTCGGCAGCCGGAGAGGTAAGCGACGTGCGCAAAACAGTATCGCCCGTCATTGTCAACAAGAAGCGGACGCACCTATATTATATAGACTTCTCGGGTTCGCCTTTAGCACTCGGAGGCTCTGCGCTCGCACAAACGCTTAACCGCATCGGCGACGATGTGCCTAAGATTGTTTCGGCAGAATATTTTGCCAAGGCGTTCAACACCGTACAACGACTCGTCGACGAATCACTGCTTATTGCCGCGCACGACGTTTCGGCAGGCGGTCTCATCACGACGCTCTTGGAAATGACGTTTGCCAACACTCGCGGCGGCTTGCAAATCGACTTGAACGAGTTCGGCGAGGCTGACACCGTCAAACTGCTATTTGCCGAAAACAACGCATTGGTTGTTCAAACCGACAAGCCGAAAGCCGTTGAGCATATTCTGCAAGAAAACGGCATCGGATTCAAACGCATCGGCACGCCGATCGACGAGCGCGTCATAATGGTGAGCAACAGAGGTAAAGACTACCTGTTCGGCATCGATTATCTACGCAACTTGTGGTTCAAATCGTCGTATCTGCTCGACCGCAAGCAGAGTGGCAACAAGTGCGCCAAGCTGCGCTATCTCAACTATAAGAAGCAACCGATACGCTACCGCTTGCCGAAAGGTTTCGCCGGCACATTCGAGTCGCTGGGCATCGACCCGCACCGCCGCACCCCGACAGGCATCAAGGCGGCAATAATTCGCGAAAAAGGCGTAAACGGCGACCGCGAAATGGCATATTCTCTCTACCTTGCAGGATTCGACGTAAAAGACGTGCATATGACCGACCTCACATCGGGTCGCGAAACACTCGAAGACGTCAACATGATTGTGTTCTGCGGCGGATTCTCCAACTCCGACGTGCTCGGCTCTGCTAAAGGTTGGGCAGGCGGCTTCCTTTGGAACGAAACGGCAAAACGCGCTCTCGACAATTTCTATAAACGCGACGACACGCTGAGCCTCGGCATTTGCAACGGTTGCCAACTCATGATAGAACTTAATCTTATCAATCCGGAGCACCGTCAACGCGCAACGATGGAGCACAACGACTCTCATAAATTCGAATCGCAATTTGTCGGACTGACCATCCCGGAAAACAATTCGGTAATGTTTAAGTCGCTGTCGGGCTCAAAACTCGGCATCTGGGTTGCCCACGGCGAAGGCAAATTCAATCTGCCGGAAGGCGTTGAAAACTACAACGTGGTTGCAAAATACGGCTATGCCTCCTACCCTGCCAACCCGAACGGTTCGCCGAAGGCTGTAGCCGGCATTGCCTCGGCAGACGGTCGTCACTTGGCAATGATGCCTCACCTTGAACGTGCCATCTTCCCGTGGCAGTGCGGATTCTATCCGGAGAATCGCCGCAACGACGAGATTACTCCTTGGGTGGAAGCATTCGTAAACGCTCGCAAATGGATTGAAGAGAAAACAAAATAAAGATTCATCCTATAGTATTAAAAAAGAGGCGTTGAACCATCACGGTTTAACGCCTCTTCAATTTAGAGATATTCATTTGTTACTATGCCCGCCGTTTTTTTCGTTGCTTCCGCTTTTCTTCTTTGGCAAGTTGTCGGGCAGCAAGTATAGCCGCGTTTGCGCATTGTATGCCGAAAAAGAGCAACAGAGTCTCGCTGCGGGAGTTGCGTGCCGCTATACGACCCACATTGTAGTGTTGTTTTTGATTTCCGAAACTTCCCTCCATGACGGTGGAGGAAGCAAATAAATCTTTCAATATAATGTAGCAGATATATAAAAAAAGGAGACTTCCCGTGAGAGAAATCTCCTTCATAAATTAATGTATACGTCTTACGCCTTATACATTTTCATCTTGTCAAGATTCGACTCGCTAACGAACTTGAAGTTTTTAGCGACTTCAGCCTCGGCATAGTTAATGTAAACGTTAGCCGAACGAGTGAACGAATCGTTGCGAGTAGCGTCGCCGAGCAGGAGGTAGCCCATAATGATATGACCTGCCATTTCGACGAGACGACGTGCATGGAAGTCTTTGTACTCGGTATCGTTAACCTCGCCAACGAGTGCAATTGCTTGCTTGTAGAGTTCGGTCATTGCAGCGAGTTTGTCTTTGAGTTCGGAAAGACCTTCAGCATAAGTTTCGGCAGCATATTCTTCAATCTTAGCGAGATAAGTACCCTTAACAACGTGGTTGATAGCAGCCACAACTTGAAGTTGAGTAGTACCCTCGTAGATAGAAGTGATACGAGCGTCGCGATAGATGCGTTCGCAAGCGTAATCTTTCATAAAGCCCGAACCGCCGTGAACTTGTACGCAGTCGTAAGCATTTTGGTTGCAGAATTCGCTGCCCATACCCTTAGCCACCGGAGTGAACGCATCGGCATAGCCTTTGTATTTCTTCATTTCGGCGCGTTCTTCGGGAGTGAGGCTGCGTTCTTTTGCGATGTCTTCGTAAGTCTTATACATGTCGACGAAACGAGTTGTTTCGTAGAGGATGCTACGCGAAGCATCGAGTTTGGCCTTCATAATAGCAATCATCTCAGCCACAGCGGGGAATTCGATAATAGCCTTGCCAAACTGTTTGCGGTCGTTTGCATAGGCAAGCGCTTCACGATAAGCAGCCTCGCTGACACCGACCGATTGAGCGGCGATGCCGAGACGAGCACCATTCATAAGCGCCATCACATATTTAATAAGACCCATCTTACGCGAGCCGCAGAGTTCGGCTTTAGCGTTTTTGAACACGAGTTCGCAAGTCGGTGAGCCTTTGATACCCATTTTGTTCTCGATGCGGCGAACAGTTACGCCACCATCGTTGCGGTCGTAGATAAACATCGAAAGACCGCGACCATCGTGCGTACCTTCTTCCGAGCGAGCGAGGACGAGAGCGATATGGCCGTCGCCGTTGGTGATGAAACGCTTAACACCGTTAAGACGCCAAGTGCCATCGGCTTCGTTGTAGGTAGCTTTGAGCATAACGGCTTGAAGGTCACTACCGGCATCGGGTTCGGTAAGGTCCATAGCCATCGTTTCGCCGGCACAAACGCGCGGCAGATAGCGTTGCTTTTGGTCTTCGTCGGCAAACTCGTAAATTATTTCGGCGCAGTCTTGCAAGCCCCAAATGTTTACGAAACCGGCATCAGCGCGGCTCACCATATCGGCAGCCATAATGTAGGGCACCGACGAGAAGTTCAAACCGTTGTAGCGACGCGGAAGAGAGATGCCCATCAATCCGGCTTTAACCAAAGCGTCGAGGTTGACTTGAGTTCCTTGTGCGTAAACGACGTGACCGTCAACAACGTGCGGACCTTCGTGGTCGACGCTTTCAGCGTTGGGCGCTACAATTTCGCCGGAGATTTCGCCTGCAATTTCGAGCACCTTTTCGTACGAGTCCATAGCATCCTCGAAGTTGAGCGGTGCATAGTCGTATTTTTCAGCGTCGGTATAATTTCTTTCTTTGAGTTCTACAATCTTACGCATCAACGGATGGGTAAGATGATGTCTCAAATCGGGGTTATCGTTATAAAAATTAGCCATTGTTGTTCGATTTACTTAGAGTTCTTTTTATAATACTTGATAAGCGCAGGAATCACCTCTTCAAGATTTCCGGTAATAACGTAATCGGCAATCGCATTGATTGGTGCGTCCGGGTCGTTGTTGATAGAAATGATAATAGCACTGTCTTGCATACCGGCGATGTGTTGGATTTGACCGGAGATACCGCAAGCGATATAGAGTTTGGGGTGAACGGTCACACCGGTTTGACCGATTTGGCGTTCGTGTTCGGTAAATCCGGCATCGACAGCGGCACGCGAAGCACCTACTTCAGCGCCGAGAACGTCTGCCAGTTGATAGAGCAAATCGAAGTTCTCCTTGCTACCAACGCCGTATCCACCGGCAACGATGATAGGAGCGTTTTTGATGTTGATTTTCGACTTTGCGATGTGGCGGTCGATAATCGTCACTACATAATCGCTTTCGGGGATGTATTTCTTAGCGTCGAGATTGACAACTTCGCCTTTGTAAGCCGGGTCGAACACTTCTTTCTTCATCACACCTTCGCGAACGGTAGCCATCTGGGGACGACATTCCGGGTTGACGATAGTTGCAACGATGTTACCGCCGAATGCGGGACGAATCTGATACAACAAGTTTTTGTAGTCAATCTTGGTTTTCGGGTCAGTGTGGTCGCCGATTTCGAGCGATGTACAGTCGGCAGTCAGACCGCTGTGGAGGCACGAAGAAACGCGAGGGCCGAGGTCGCGGCCGATGCATGTTGCGCCCATAAGGCAAATTTGCGGTTTGATTTCCTTGAAGAGGTTAATCAAAGCCGAAGCATGAGGAAGCGATGTGTAAGGATAAAGACGAGCGTCTTCAATCTTATAGACAACGTCGACGCCATAAGGGAAGATTTGGCTTTCGATGCCGGCAAGTTTATCGCCCACAACGAGCGCTTCGAGGCGCACACCGAGTTGAGTAGCCAATTGGCGACCTTTGGTAAGGAGTTCAAGGCTGACATCAGCGATATTGCCTTCGTCGAACTCGCAATATACTATGAGATTATTATTATCTGCCATAATTTTCGATTTTTAAGGATACTAACCAATTGTGTGGTTTTCGATTAATTCTTTGATAAGGTCTTCGAGAGCGGCTTGGTCGTTACCTTCAAGACGCTTGCTTTCTTTGGCTTGGAAAACCACATTTACAATACCTTTCACCTTCGTAGGCGAGCCTTTGAGACCGATTTGTTCGGGGTCGGCATTGACAAACTCAGCGCTCCACTCTTTGAGTTGGAGATACGGGCGAGCCTCGACGAGGGCAGCCATTTCGGGAGCAAGTTGAGCTTGTTCGCTGGGCGTTACGGCATATTTGTATTTTTGGATTCTGCGCGCATTGCGAGGACGGCAATCAGCAGCCGAGCCGTTGACGGTGATTACCAACGGCAGCGGACATTCGAGTGTTTCGACGCCCGATTCGAGGCGACGCGTAACGGTAGCTTTGCCGTTTTCGACCTTTTCAATCTTCTCGGCGTAAGTGATTTGCGGAAGGTTGAGCTTTTCAGCCACTTGGGGAGCCACTTGAGCGGTGTCGCCGTCGATGGCTTGACGACCGGCAATAATCAAGTCGTAGTTGCCGATTTTGCGAATAGCAGCAGAAAGAGCGTAAGAGGTAGCCAATGTGTCGGCGCCGGCGAATGCTCTGTCGGTCAATACGATACCGGTATCAGCACCACGGTAGACAGCTTCACGGATGATTTCGGCTGCACGGGGAGGACCCATGGTAAGGATTGTGATTGTTGTGTCCGGATGGGTTTCTTTGATTTGTAGGGCTTGTTCCAATGCGTTCAAATCTTCAGGGTTGAAGATAGCGGGAAGAGCGGCACGATTGATGGTGCCGTCTTCTTTCATTGCATCTTTTCCTACATTACGAGTGTCAGGCACTTGTTTTGCCAGGACAATAATGTTAAGACTCATATTGTTAATGTATTATTTAGTAATTCATTAAAAAACAAGGCAAAGTTAGCAAAAATTTGTTCAAGTTGAAAGCGAAAATGCAAACTTGTAAAAAATTCTGTTTCTAAAGGACAGAAAAACGAACTTTTCTAACTGCGATGATTAAAACCACAAAAAGCGGACACAGTCATTGTGTCCGCTTCGTGTGAATAAAATTCTTTATTTATTTCTCTGAATGTCGGCAGCAGTTTTTGCTTCCCAGCCAAGAGCGCTGGCACCAAGAACTGCGGCGTCGCTTTCTTTAAGTTCGGAGATAAGCAATTTAACTTTGCCACGGAACACAGCCATAGTGTTTTTGTCCATAGCTTCCTTAACGGGCTTCATGAGCAAGTCGCCCGACTTGGTCAAACCGCCGAAGAGGATAATAGCTTCCGGGCTTGAGAACGAGATAAAGTCAGCCAACGCTTCGCCGAGGATTTCGCCTGTAAATTCGAATACGTCTTTAGCCAATTTATCGCCTGCCACTGCAGCGTCGAACACATCTTTGGAGGTAATCGAGTCGATGTCGATGTTGCGGAGCAACGATTGTTCGCCGGTGCGAGCATCGAGGAATTCGCGAGCTGTACGAGCGACGCCCGTAGCCGAAGCATAAGCCTCCAAACAACCTGTTCGACCGCAACCGCAAAGGCGGCCGTTGTGACGCTTCATAATCACGTGACCAAGTTCGCCGGCGAAACCGTCGTGGCCATATACCATCTGACCGTTAACGACAATACCGCTACCTACACCGGTACCGAGCGTAATCATGATAAAGTCTTTCATACCGCGTGCAGCGCCGTAGGTCATTTCGCCAATGGCGGCTGCGTTTGCATCGTTGGTGATTGCTACCGGCAAACCGAATTTTTCTGAGATAAGGTCTGCCAAAGGTATTGGAGTCGGCCACGGTAAATTGACGCCGTCGCTAATCATGCCTGTAAAGTAATTCGCATTAGGCGCACCGATACCGATACCGGCAATCTTGCCTTCCGCCTCATTTGTTTCAATTAATTTTGAAAGCTCAACATGCAACTCACTAATATAATCGTTGATGTCAGCATGTTTACGGGTTTTGATTGAACTGCTCGCCAAAACCGTTCCGCGAGCATCTACGATACCAAAGACGGTATTTGTACCGCCGATATCTATACCAACAACATAAGGTTTACTCATAATAAAAATTTTAAGATAGATTTTTCACAAAGATATAACGAATCTTTAGAACAAGAAAGATTTTTACCTTTTTTTTGTCTTTTAGCAAGAAATCCGCGACGCACGTCGCGGATTTCCCTATATCGATAATCGGTAAAAAATGTAACCGTCTATATCTGTTTGAACGAACCTGCTTTTATCAATCTAATCTAATCTATTCAATTAATGTACAACTTTATACACCAATTTTCAAGGTTCGTATAAGCTATACGATATCGACAAAATCCAAAATTTTACAGAATCTCTTGATGTAAGATTCACAAATTTTCATACAAAGGTATAATTATTAATGGACTTTTCAAAGAAATTCATCGACAATTTAAAGAAATTTAAAGTGATAAAAAATCCGAATTAAACTAATTGTTAAATATAACAAACTAATACTTAGCGCTATAGATTGTCGGAATTTCTTTTAAAAACATCGATATTTTTAACAATTTAATATTCTTTTAGAATAATTCACCAACCAAGTCGATTACAGAATTATCCAATTTAGCTAAATAGATTTGCGTTGTCTATTGAAAGCGACGCCCCATTTAGTTTACCAAAAAACTATTTCAGAACCGTTATTTTTCAAATACGGCATTTGCTTTATTGCAAACAATCATCTAT
>SFJG01000079.1 GCA_004555955.1 Bacteroidales bacterium
CGGCGTCGTGTCGAAGATACGATGCCGATGCAAAGCGTCGGAGACGCGTCGGTCGTGGTAAACCCCATGTTCAGCCTCGGAGAGGGTTAACATGGGGGAAGCCTACATACACGGTCACGAACCTCGTGAGAGGTTCGGTTGTGATAGTGAATGTGGGAATCGATATAGTGGTGAGCAAGAGTGGTGTGTATGGTGGAGAGCAAAGTCTCCGACTTAGCACGGACAATGAGCAAAATCTATGCAATTTAGCTCATTTTGTCTTTGGGGTTGTGTCTGTCCCCACCTTGACGCTTGCGTCTAGGTGGGGTTAACCGAGTGCCGCAAGCTCTCCAAGCTTGCATCTTGGTGATATCGAGTCACTCGTCCCTCGTGCCACGCAGTAGGCGTCGGGTCGCATATCGGGCATCCACTGTCTATATCACAACCGAGCATCTCCGAAGCTCGATAGATATCTTAGTAGCTCTGTCCCCACGCTAAGCATCTCCGATGCTGAGCGTGGGGTTTACCATGATTGCAGTCTCTCCGAGACAGCCACCACAGCCGTATCTACGACACGGCTGCGGAAGCGAGCTGAGAGGGCCGAGTCGTGAGCAAAGTCTCTGACTTAGCACGGACAATGAGCAAAATCTATGCAATTTAGCTCATTGTTGGTTGTTGTGTAGCATCTGTCCCCACCTAGCCGCAAGCGTCAAGGTGGGGTTAACCGAGTGCCGCAAGCTCTCCAAGCTTGCATCTTGGTGATATCGAGCGGAGTGTGGAGAGTGGAGAGCGGAGTGCGGAGAGCGTAGAGCGGAGAGGTGCTCTTACCTCTTACCCCTTACCTCTTACCTTGTATGCAGCGGGAATTCGTAGATTAGGGAGAGGTTGACGTTGAGTTTGTTGTCGCGGATGCCGTAGCCGGGGATGTACCACGGGCGGGAGTTGATGTTGTCTTTGATGCTGAACGGCACTTGATAGCGTAGCGCCCAACCGATGGAGAAATTTTTGACGATGTTGACTTGCAGTCCGACGAGGAATTCGCCCCAGAAGGCGTGCGACTTTTGGTCGAGGATGTCGAAAGAGTGTTCGTCAGCCCAGTATCCGTCGCCGACGGTAATGTCAGTGATGTCGTAGCGGAAAACACTCCAGCCGAAGCGTAATCCGGCGTAGAGCTGGTAGCGCGAGTCCTTGTCTGCCATGAAGTTGTAGTTCATACCCGCTTTGGCGAACACAGCCGTCTTACCTTTATAAGTATAGTTTCCGTCTTCGGGCGTGTCGTTAGCCGTGCCGATACCGAGTTCGGCGACCGGGATGTACTTGTTGTAGAAATTAACGGCACCCCAGACGCTGCCACCGCCATAGTTTTTGCCGAAAGCGCGCATCAGCGGGTCCCAGATGTTGAGACCTACCGCCACGTTCATAAGTTTCGGATGCTTGATTTTTCCGGCGAGTTTCGTAGTGTCGTTTTTAATAGAGTCCTTTGCGAGCGAGTCGGCGTAGTGCTGTTCCGCCTTAGCGCGGTCTTTGACCTGTTTGACTTCCTCCTTCGAGAGAATGCGGAGTTCCTGCTCCGGCTCGACCGGGTTAATTCGACGTTGGGCGAACGCCTGCGGGACGAGCGTGGCAAGAGCAACGACGAGAGCGGCTATGGCAAATGCGCGTTTCATTGCTCGACGTCCTCCTCTTGCGTGCGGAAAAAGATTCGCACGTTTTCATTGTTAGCGTTGTCGATGTGCATCGTCGAGAACGAGATAGAGTCGATAAGCACGTTCGTGGTAGAATAGTCGACGATGTCGAAGAGATACATTGCGCCGCAGTCTTCCGAGTGGAAATATGGTATAGGCTTGTAGGTCACCGAGATAGTGTCGGCGAGGTTGAAAGCGGCGAGACTGAGCGCATCGTAGCGAACCACGAAGCGCGAGAGCGTGTCGGCGACGTTCAGCGGCAGGTAGACCCGGTCGATGAGCCGAGCGTGGTCGACAATCATAGTGTCGCCCTTCATGCCGATGCCGAAAACCGAAATAGAGTCGACTTGGATTTTCGAGCCCGACTGCGACGAGTAGAACCCGGCGAGGGGTATGCTCGAGCGGTTGCCTTGGCATCCCTCATCGTTGCTGCAGGCGAGCGCCGCGGCGATGAGCGTCAGCAGAGCGACAGCCGCTGCAATATGTCGAAAAAGTCGATTCATTGTGCTGAAAGAAAGTCTGTTAGTCGATTTCGTCTTTAATTTGGTAGCTGTTACGGTCGGCGGAATTTCGCGAGATGAGTTCGCCGATGAAGCCCGTGAGGAAGAATTGCGAGCCGAGAATCATCATCGTCAGCGCGATGTAGAACCACGGCGTGTCGGTTACCAGTCGGGCAGGTTCGTGAGCCCATAGCGCGCACAACTTGATAGCACCGACCGCGATAGCCGCGCAGAAGCCGATGAGAAACATAATAGTGCCGAGAAAGCCGAAGATGTGCATCGGTTTTTTGCCGAAAGTCGACACAAACCAGAGGCTGAGCAAGTCGAGATAGCCGTTGACGAATCGGTTTAAGCCGAATTTCGTTTTGCCGTACTTACGCGCCTGGTGGTGTACCACCTTTTCGCCGATACGAGCGAAGCCCGCATTTTTGGCGAGGTAAGGGATGTAGCGGTGCATTTCGCCGTAGACCTCGATATTTTTGACCACATCGCGACGGTATGCCTTGAGACCGCAGTTGAAGTCGTGGAGGTTAGGAATACCGCTGACGCGGCGCGCCGTAGCGTTGAAGAGCTTTGTAGGAATCGTTTTCGAGAGCGGGTCGTAGCGTTTCTGCTTCCACCCCGAGACGAGGTCGTATCCGTCGTCGACAATCATTTTGTAAAGCTCCGGGATTTCGTCGGGGCTGTCTTGCAAGTCGGCGTCCATAGTAATAACCACGTCGCCCAGAGCGCGTTCGAATCCCACGTTGAGGGCAGGCGATTTGCCGTAGTTGCGACGGAAGCACACACCCTTAACATTCGGGTTCTTCTCGCGGAGGTCAAGAATCGTCTGCCACGAATTGTCGGTAGAGCCGTCGTTGACAAAGATAATTTCGTAGGAGTAGGCATAAGCCTTCATCACACGGCTAATCCACGCTTCGAGTTCGGGGAGCGATTCAGCCTCGTTGTATAGTGGTACGATAACGGAAATATCCATTGTTGCGTTGATTTTTTCGGTGGCAAAATTAACTATATTTTTTGAAATATTCAAGCAGAGAGTTAACGAGGCAGCCATTTGGCAAGTTCGTCGAGCGAGATGCCACGTCGGTCGGCATAGTCGGCACGTTGGTCGTCGTCGATGTCGCCCACCATAAAATAGCGAGCTTCCGGGTTGGCAATAAAAAGCCCGGCGACGCTCGAAGCCGGCATCATCGCGCCGTTTTCGGTGAGCGAAATTTCGGCGGCGTCGATACCCCCGAGCATCTTGTCGATGGCAAACACCGAGGCTTGGTCGGGCAGCGAAGGATAGCCTGCGGCAGGGCGAATGCCCTGATATTTTCCCGAGAGAGCGCGTCGCGGTTCGTCGGATTCGTCGGGCGCGTATCCCCAGATGCTACGGCGCACCTGCAGGTGGACAAATTCGGCTGCGGCTTCGGCAAGACGGTCGGCAAGCGACTGATAGAGAAGAAGTTTGTAGTCGTCGTGCCCCTTGTAGCCGTCGATGATGGCTTGAATTCGGCTGCCGGAGGTTACGGCGAAAGCGCCCAAGAAGTCGTCGGCAGAAGCCACGAAGTCGGCAAGCGCAAGACAGCAGCCGTCGGCGTTGCGGTGCTGCCGGCGGAGCGTCGGGATGACAAGCGGCGAGCCGTCGACATCGACAATGATGTCGTCGCCCAGCGAATGAGCGCTGCGGATAGCCACAACGGCTTTCATCGAGTTGTCAGCCTCGCGAATGAGGCGAGCCAATGCCGCGCGAGCGTCTTTCAGCAAATTTTGCGCCTCCATAATCTTGTTCATGCGTTCCGGCTTTTGCGCGGCAATCCACTGCGCCTGGCAGTGGCCGCAGCCCCGAATTTCGGCGAGTTCGGCGAACGAAGCGTCGAGATTCCACACCGGGAAAAATGCGCGCCAGTTTATGAAGTCGACCAAGTCGGACACCTTAATATCTATGCGAGTCACTCCCGGACAGTTAGGCTTCGGAGAAGCTCCGCAAGCGCATTTGTGCCGCATACGGCGAGCCTCGTCGAGCGAAAGCGGCGCCTCCGCGTTATATTGAGAACGCAACCGGAGTTGGTCGGCGCGGATTTCGGCGGCAGTAGTGTCGCGGTTGTCGATGATACGTCGTGCCACGGCAGGCATCATCGCCGCGTCGCGAATGTAAGCCACAAGACCGGCGTAGCAGGGAGCGATTTTTACGGCAGTATGGACAGGCGAAGCCGTAGCGCCACCGACGAGAATCGGCGTGGTCATGCCACGTTGCTCAGCGAGTCGCGCCACGTTGCACATTTCGTCGAGCGAAGGCGTGATAAGACCGCTGAGACCGATGATGTCGGCATCGATTTCCGCAGCCTTGTCGAGAATTTGCTCGGCAGGGACCATAATGCCCAAGTCGACCACCTCAAAGCCATTGCAGCGTAGCACCACGTCGACGATGTTTTTGCCGATGTCGTGCACGTCGCCCTTGACGGTAGCCATAAGAATTTTACCGGCGTTACGACCCGTGTTGCCCGCTTGTTCCGCCTCGATGAGCGGTTGAAGCCAAGCCACGGCGTCTTTCATCATTCGAGCACTCTTAACCACCTGAGGGAGAAACATTTTGCCTTCGCCGAAGAGCCGTCCCACCTCGTTCATGCCCGCCATAAGCGAGCGTTCGATGACCGCAATCGCCGAGCCGTGGAGCGCAAGCGCCTCCGAGAGCAGCGCCTCGAGATTGTCGCAGCGTCCTTTAACAAGCATTTCGGCAATGCGTTGGTCAGGCGAGAGCGATTGTGCGGCTTCCGTCTTGACGGCATCCGCCTGACGGTCAGTGCTTTTAAGGCTGTCGGCGAGTTCGATTAGCCGGTCGGTTGCATCCTGACGGCGGTCGAATATAACGTCTTCGATAGCCGTTTTCAAGTCGTCGGGCACCTCGCTATAAGGCATCAGCGCCGCAGCGTTGACTATAGCCATGTCGAGACCGGCACGGATAGCGTGGTAGAGAAAAACGGCGTGCATAGCCTCGCGGATATAGTTGTTGCCGCGGAACGAGAACGAGAGATTGCTCACGCCTCCGCTGACCTTTGCGCCCGGGAGATTTTGCTTAATCCAACGGGTTGCGTCGATAAAGTCGAGTGCATATCGGTTGTGCCCCTCGATGCCGGTCGCCACGGCGAGGATGTTGGGGTCGAAAATGATGTCGTTGGGGTTGAAACCGACCGAATCGACGAGAATACGATATGCGCGGCTGCAAATTGCGATGCGGCGGTCGAACGTATCGGCTTGACCCTGCTCGTCGAACGCCATAACGACCACTGCCGCACCCATCGACTTGACAAAGCGCGCGTGGTCGACAAACGTCGCTTCGCCCTCTTTGAGGCTGATGGAGTTGACTATTCCTTTGCCTTGCAGGCATTTAAGTCCGGCTTGGATGACGTTCCACTTCGACGAATCGAGCATAAACGGCACGCGAGCGATGTCGGGGTCGGACGAAAGCAAGTTGACGAACCGGCGCATTTCCGCCTCGGCGTCGAGCATCGCGTCGTCCATGTTGATGTCGATGATTTGCGCCCCGTTTTCGACCTGTCGGCGAGCGATGTCGCACGCCTCATCGTACTTTTTTTCGTTGATAAGACGCAAAAACTTTCGGCTTCCCGCCACGTTGCAACGTTCGCCGATGTTGACGAAATTGCGTTCGGCAGTGATGTCGATGGCATCGAGCCCGGCGAGAGTGAGTTTTTGCGGAATTTCGGGCAACTGCCGCGGGTTGTAGCGCTTCGCCAACTCGGCAAGAGCACTGATATGGTCGGGCGTTGTGCCACAGCATCCGCCGATGATGTTCGCCGAACCGTCGGCAAGGATACGTTCGACGTGAGCCGCCATCATTTGCGGCGTTTCGTCGTATTCGCCCAAAGCGTTAGGCAGTCCGGCGTTTGGATAAACAATCGTCGGGAAGGCGGATTTTGCGGCAAATTCGGCAATCAGCGGAGCCATAGTGTCGGCGCCGAAACCGCAGTTGAGCCCGAAAGCCAGCGGGTTGGCGTGCGCGAGCGATGCGATGAGCGCTTCGATTGTCTGCCCGCTGAGCGTGCGACCGCCGACGGCAGGCGTTGCCGAAATGATGAGTTCGACACGTCTGCCCGATATCGCCATCGCCGATTCGGCGGCAGCGACGGCAGCCTTTGCGTTGAGCGTGTCGAAGATAGTTTCTATTTGTATAATGTCGACCCCGCCGTCGATTAGTCCGCGCATTTGGTCGCAGTAAGTAGCCAAAAGTTCGTCGAACGACGTTTCGCGCGCGGCGGGGTCGTCGACCGAAGCCGACATAGAGAGTGTTTTGTTTGTCGGCCCGACGCTACCCGCCACCCAGACGCAGTCAGCCTCGTCGGCAGCGCGACGAGCCAGCTTAGCCGCTTCCCGGTTGAGGTCGTAGACAAGGTCCTCCAAGCCGTAGTCGGCGAGCGAAATAGCGTTAGAGTTAAACGAGTTAGTCTCGATGATGTCGGCACCGGCGGTAATGTAGTTGCGGTGAATCGACAAAATAACGTCGGGGCGCGTCAGGCAAAGCACGTCGTTGCACCCCGCGAGTTTGTAGGGATGATTGGCAAACCGATTTCCGCGGAAATCGTCCTCGGAAAGATTGAACGCTTGAATTTGCGTACCCATAGCGCCGTCGACAATGAGTATTCGGTCGGCGATGGCATTTCGGATGTCTTTTTTCATATTTAAATCGTTCTGCCGGGGTATGCTTCGAGAGCTTTTTGGAGCACAACGAGCGCTCGCATCAGGTCTTTTTTCTTTAAAACATAAGCAATTCTGACCTCGTTAATTCCGGCGCCCGGGGTTGTGTAGAAACCCGATGCTGGAGCCATAAAAACTGTTTCGCCTTCGAAATCGAACTCGGCGAGACACCAAGCGCAGAAGCGTTCGGAGTCGTCGACGGGGAGACGAGCCACGGTGTAGAAAGCGCCCATAGGAATCGGGGAGTAAACGCCTGGGATGCGGTTGAGCCCGTCGATAAGGCATTTTCGACGCTCTACGTATTCGTCGTAGGTGTCGCGGAGGTAGTCGTCGGGCACGTCGAGCGAAGCCTCGGCGGCGATTTGTCCAATCAACGGCGGGCTTAGACGAGCTTGGCAGAACTTCATAACCGCCTTGCGTACCTGTTCGTTTTTTGTGATAAGAGCACCGATGCGGATGCCGCATTCAGAGTAGCGCTTCGACACAGAGTCGATGAGCACCACGTTGTTTTCGATGCCCTCGAGGTGGCACGCCGAGATATATGGCGAGCCGGTATAGATAAATTCGCGGTAGACCTCGTCGGAGAAAAGAAATAAGTCGTATTTCTTGACCAAGTCGCGAATTTGGTTCATTTCGCGACGAGTGTAGAGGTAGCCCGTCGGGTTGTTGGGGTTGCAAATTAGAATCGCGCGCGTGCGCTCGTTGATGAGTTCCTCAAACTTCTCAACCTTGGGCAGCGAAAAACCTTCTTCGATAGTCGTTGCTATTGTTCGAATGACCGCCCCGGCAGAGATAGCAAAAGCCATGTAGTTTGCGTAAGCCGGTTCGGGGACGATGATTTCGTCGCCGGGATTTAGGCACGACAGGAAAGCAAAAAGAACCGCCTCCGAGCCGCCTGACGTAATGATGATATCGTCGGCAGTGAGGTTGATGTTGAAGCGCTCGTAGTAGCCAACGAGTTTCTCGCGGTAACTGCGGTATCCGGCACTCGGGCTGTATTCGAGGATGTTCCGGTCGATATTTTTGATAGCGTCGATAGCAACTTGCGGGGTGGGGAGGTCTGGCTGACCGATGTTGAGGTGATATACGTGAATGCCACGCTTCTTTGCGGCGTCGGATAGCGGCGCCAACTTACGAATCGGTGATTCAGGCATTTCTGCTCCTCTGATAGATATTTGTGGCATAATATGCTTGTTGTTACGGTTTTGAAAAGCAAAGTTAACACAATATGAGAGATTTAGCAAACATTTAGCTGATTTTTGCGAGATTTGAGAATTTTACGAGTTGACGAATGGTCGAGAGGATGAGTTGCCGGGTTGGATGAGAGGAAGATTTGGAGGGTTGATTTGTGAATGAGTTGGGCGGGGTGATGAGTTGGATTCGGCATTGTCTTCAGATTTATTATGTTTTCTATTGTTAGAGCGCGTTCCTTAATATCGACGATTTTTAGTGCTTTTGTCAACGTACTGACGAAAACGGGCAAAAATGGTGATTTTCGTCAGTAGGAGTTGTTTATAAAGAAAAAAGAGTTGTGCCGGTCGACACAACTCTTTTTATTACGATTCTCGTAAGGTTAGTTAACACCTTGGAGTTTGAAGTTCACAGGAAGAGTATACCAAACGTTAACGGCTTGTCCGTTCATCTTACCCGGAGTGAATTTCGGGAGCGACTTGCAGACGCGGATAGCCTCGCGGTCGAGGTCGCGGTCAACGCTACGTACAACTTTAACTTCGCCGATAGAACCGGTCTTGGTAACGACAAATTGCACAACTACACGACCTTGGATGTTGTTTTCCATCGCCATAGTCGGATATTTGATGTTCTTGCTGAGGTATTTCATCAATTCAGCCTCGCCACCGGGGAATTGAGGCATTTGCTCAACAGCGGTGAACACTTTTTCAGGCTCTTTGACTTCTTCTTTTTTCTCAACAATGACTTCTTCTTTGTGCTCACGGATTACGTTACGGTCGTCAGTACCTTTGTCGAAGTCGGTTTGACCGAAAGCGGTTTGAGTTTCTTTCAACTCATCCTGGCTCTTGATTTCGTCCTCAGCTTTCACTTCTTCGTCTTGAGCGATAAGAAGCTCGGTAACCTTTACGGTGTTGAGGATTTCTTCGGGGAGCGCTTGCTCTTCGGGTTGTTCAAATTTGGTTTCTTCCGGTTCTTGTTCTTCCTCTTGTTCTTCAGCAGCGAGGTCGACAGCAACGAGCTCTTGGTTAGCTTGGTCCATGATTCGTTGCTCTTCGATGTAAGCAGCCACTTTCATATAAGAGTAAGCAATGATTATGATTGCGATAGCGCCAATCAAAGTGAACAAGAACGCGCGGAGGTGACGAGGTTTCGAATTGAGGCGGAGTTGATAAGCTCCGAATTCCTTATTTCGATTCGCAAAGACAACGTCGCACCATTCTTTTGATGTAAGATCTACATTTCTTGCCATAATTAAATTCCTTTCTAATTTTAAGAGTTCGACTTACATCTATTTTTTATTTTTGAGACGTTGTTGCAAGAATTCAGTCATCATAGCAGAGTCGGTCATATTGATACGGTCGATCTGATAACGGCTGATGTTGTTGATTTGCATCTCGTCGAGAGCGGTAACCAGACTCTTGTAACTTGCGTTAGGAGTAGCCTTGATGATAACAACCGGGCGCTTGAGGGTAGAGTCGCTACGAATCTTCTTAGCTTCAGCTTGGTATTGTTCGTCGCTCATCTCTTTGTTTTTCCACTTCACTTTGAGTTCGTCGATTTTCTTAACGACTTGCTCGTTGCGTTCGCGGAGGACGGCGCGGATACCTTGTGCTTTACCGTTAGCGTTGCCGAGGAAT
>SFJG01000080.1 GCA_004555955.1 Bacteroidales bacterium
CTTCGCATATTGCTGTCTTGGCAACTTCGTTTTCTTTTTCCTTCTCTTTACGATTTTCAAAGAAAGCCTGGTGACGTTTGTTGACTGCCGACGATGCTTCCTTAAAACGCTTCCAAAGGTCTTCGCGAAGCTCCTTGACAACGGGACCGATTTCGCGCCATTTGTCGTGAAGTTCTTGCAACTTTTTGAAAGCGACGATAACGTCATTTTCGTCGGCAAGCGCTTCAGCTTCTTTGCAAAGGTTTTCTTTAGATTCAAGATTTTTCTTAAAGTCAAGGTCTCGAAGTTGCTTGTTAATCTTCAGAGAATCATAGAATTGCTCTGTAATTGTTTGGAATTCTTTCCAAAGCGCTTTGTCGTCTGCGGCAGGCACACTGCCGACTTCTTTAAAGGTCTGTTGAAGCTGTTGGAACTTCGCATAGAATTTGTTCACATTGTCGACATCTTTTGCTATTTCGGAAAGTTCGGCAAGAATAGCGCGTTTGCGCTCAAGGTTGGCAACGCGTTCAGCTTCGATGGCAGCCAATTGAGCCGCCTTTTTCTCTTTATATTCGTTAAGTAAGTCTTTGAGTTTCTCTTCTTCAGCATCAGGCTTGGCAGCAAAAGCGGCAGGCTCATTGCCTTTGTCGACAAATTCCGCCAATTCAACTTCTTGCTCAGCCTTTCGAAGCGCGTAGAATTGATTCTTGATAGCGTTGACTTCGTCGCGAATTTCGTCGACTGGCTTCTCTATCAAGGCTGCAAGCGCTGCAACTAATTCTTCTTTACTCTTGCCGACAACTTCTGTTTTTGCCGGTTCTTTTACTTGGGCTTCTGCCTGTTCTGAATTTTCTACAACTGTTTGTTCTGTAGATTCCAAGGTTTTGCCATCGCTCTCGAGTTCGAGAGGTGCTGACTTTTCACACGATTCCATAATCTAATATGTTTAGGTTTTGCCAACTATTGCTGACTTTTTACAATTTGCATCAAATATACACTGAAAAAATTATTTTTCCCAAAAATTTAGAATTATTTTGCATTTAAGGCCAACTCTCTAACAAATGTTAAACGCGAGATTTGCGTGGTCGAACCGATTAATCAATGTCATAATAGAGCGTCGAGCAGTTAGATGTTCGGAGCAATTTTTTCGCTGACTCGACGAACGAACTACACGTAACAGCTTGATATTTATCAATTTCGGTATTAATCATATTGACATCACCAAGTATGCAACATTGCGCCATATTCGACGCACGTTCCTCGATAGTCAGGTTGCTGAACAAAGCATTCGACTCATACTTGTTAATGCATTTTTTTATTTCGTCGATAGTCACATCGTCGAGCATTTGCTCGATTTCGCTATCGATGGCAGCTTCCACCTTGTCGAAATCGACTCCGGGGAGCAGCGATGCCTGTATTTTGAGAATACCTGCATCGTGATTGGCAGTAATTGACGCATCGATAGCCGAAACTAAATCGCCTTTAGCCAGCACATTACGATATAACCGCGACGAACGTCCGTTCGACAACACATCGCTCAAAATGTCGCATTCCGCATAATCGGCACAAAGGCGGTCACCCATGTGATAAGCTCTCACAATTCGCCGATAAGGCACGTTTTGCCGAGTCACCAACCGACGAGCTTCCTGCTGTTCGGGTTCCGGGCTATACGGGCGCTTGTCGGTACCGGTTTTCTCAATGTCGCCAAACTGACGCTCAACCATCGACAACACCTCGTCGGCATCTGCATCAGCTACAATCGACAATACAGCACCCGACGGAACGTAATAATTGTTGTAATAGTATTTTACATCATCTTTAGTAATACCTTGAACATCGTCGACAGTCTGACCAATTGTAGGCCAACGATAAGGATGTACTTTGTATGCCAAATCGCGAAGCAAATGCTCCTGATTGCCGTATGGCACATTCAAGCAACGCTGCTTAAACTCCTCTACCACAACGCTTTTCTGCGATTCAAACGACTTGTCGTCCAATCGTAAGCCACACATACGATCGGCTTCGAGAGCGATTGCCACCTCCAAATTATTAACCGGCAGGACATCGTAAAAATTCGTTAAGTCGTTGTTAGTCCAAGCATTACTTTCGCCTCCGGCACTTTGCAAAAGTTCATCGAAAGAAGGCACATCGAAGGTTCCTGTAAACATCAAATGCTCAAGGAAATGTGCCAAACCGGTTTTGCCGGGTTGCTCGTTGCGCGCACCTACTGTATATGCCATATTGACAACAGCCAACTGCGACGAACGATTGCGATTAAAAACGACCCTTAATCCGTTCGGCAACTTATGCTCTACTATTTCTATCATTTACCGGCACGCTGTAAAACAACTGCTTTCAAGACCTTAACATCTTCCAGCGGGCGGTCGTTGCCATCAGTCTTTACAGCTTGAATAGAATCGACAACGTCCAAGCCTTTAACCACTTCGCCATAAACGGTGTATTCGCCATCGAGATGCGGCGTACCGCCGATAGTGGTGTAGACCTGACGCTGCTCGGCAGTAAACAGGTCTTCTTTGCCGGTAATTGCCGCTTCGGTTTGTTGGATTAGCGACTGTTGAAGTTCTTGAAGAGCGAGCGTATCGCGATTTCTCCGAAGTTGCATAATTTGCTCGCGATTTCGGGAGACAAGTTCTTCAAAATAGTTGTTTTTACGGCGATGCGATTTAGATTGCTCCAACTGAATCAACGCCTGATTGTTAAACACCTTACCGGTCACAATATAGAATTGCGAACCCGACGATTTTCTCTCCGGATTTTGGCGGTCACCAATGCGAGCCGCAGCAACGGCGCCTTTTTTATGGAAAAATTTCGGATAGACGAATTCGGCAGGGATTTCACTACCGAAATCAGAGCTGCCATACATCTGCCCTTTGACCGCCTCTTTCGACTTAGGGTCGCCGGTTTGTATCATAAAATCGTTTATGACACGATGGAAAATCACGCCGTCGTAAGCACCGGCTTCAACGTTTTTCACGAAGTTGTCGCGATGTCCGGGTGTTTCGTTATATAATGCAATTTCGATGTCGCCTTTTGTAGTCTCAAGGCGAACAATAGTACGTGTTTCTGATTCCATTGGCTTTTCGTTTTTTTGTGCTGACGTCATAGCAACAAATACAACCATTGCGATGACAAGTGCTATAAAAGAGCGTTTCATATTCCTACCGGATAGACGCGTTTATAGATTCTTCTAAAATTATCGTCGGCATTGAGTTCGTCGACACGCTCTGCATAATCGGCTCCCCAAATGCTACCGAGTAGGTCGGGAATATAATTGCGCTCGCGGTCTTTTTCGATAGCCGCCTTTATGAGCGAATCGATTTCCGAAGCATAACGATCTTTGTCTATTGCATTAAGGTATCTGGCAGTGCTGACTGCGAACTGGCCGTTACGGTCGACATTAATGATATTAGCAATCAATTGCGGCATTATGTCATCGCAGTTGCCGATGTTGTTAGCTATATACTCATAAGTAGACAAGCCATCTTCATCTTTCTTTAACTTCTTCAATATATCTTCATCCATACTTGTCAAATTTTCAACAAAGATAGTGCAAATCGAGAGCAAAAGCAAATCGAACGAAGTTTGAAATTTGATTTTACCGAGATGCAGCCTATCTTGCGCGAAGCGAAAGATAGTGCAAATTGATAGCAAAAGCAAATCAAAGCTTGTTTCGAAAGTTGCTTTTGCCGAGATGCAGCCTATCTTGCGCGAAGCGAAAGATAGTGCAAATCGAGAGCAAAAGCAAATCGAACGAAGTTTGAAATTTGATTTTGCCGAGATGCAGCCTATCTTGCGCGAAGCGAAAGATAGCTCAAGGTGAGCGAATAACAAAATTTTCGACCACCAATGGCTGCCAACAGCAGTGGTTATTGGTTAGATGTTAGTAAAAATACCTTATTATATAACCAAGGCTAACGACTATTTGCGACGACGGCGCACTAACAACACACAGACAACAATGAGTACGACAACGACAAAAAGTGCTAAGGCAAGCAGCGTGTAGAACGTCATTGAGGCTTGAGTTACGGAGCCGGTTTCGTCGTTGTTTTGCGAGTTTTGTGCTTGAACGGAATCGGTTGCAACCTCTTTATTAACCGGAGTCGGCGCTACCTGCTTTACGTCGTAGCGAGTAATCTCAAACAGGTTGACAGCATTACCACCAAAGCCTTTACGACCTTGAGAAGTGACAGCAACATATCGGCCGTCGGGCGAAATCGACAGACCTACCGGGTAAGAATCACACCGAATCTTGTCGACAACCTTCATCGTTTCGGCATCGACAACATAAAGAGCACTTGCGCTGTTGCATGCCACAAAGACATACTTGCCGTCGGGCGAAACCTCCAACGTACGAGCACCGCCTCCGACTTTGACACGGCGCACGGTTCCGTCGACTGTCAGCTTCTGCGTCTCTTTCGACAGAAACTTTTCAACACCTTTGAGAAGGTCGTCAAGCGAGAACGAAAGCACCTCGCCGGCTGAGTTTCGCGAGCCGTAAACGCGCCCGTTGCTGAGTGCTAAATGGCGTATCCCATATAGTTCGTGTACAAATCCGACCAAGCTACGTTTTTCTACATCAATAACCGAAAGAGGACCTGCCAAACCGGACACCAACAGATAACGATTGTCGGGTGTAAAGAGCGTACCTCGCAGCAAATAGCCCGACCCTTTGTCTCTGTCGACACTACTGTTGAGCGGATAATTCAACACTAATTGCTTTCCTACTACTACCGGCGACAGATGATGCCAATCCTTGGGATTATTGCTCGCAATGTCAATAATTCCAACAGTATTGTTACCCCAATGAGTAACGGCAATGTATCGATTGTCGTGCGACACGGCAACCGCTTTGGGCAGCGGTCCGGTTTCGAACATACGGATTATCTTCTGCGAATCGGCATCGATAACGGCAATCGCCGACGGGTCTTGTGCATTAATGTCGAACGTACGACGATAGAAAGGTACCCACAAATATTTATAGTTGTGCGACCAAGCCATTTCAACCGGTTTGCCGGAGAACGAACGCCGTTCGCCATTCGGATAGTGAGTAAACTTATAGAACTCCGAGGGCGATGCCCACATTTCACCCTGTCCTGATGAAAACTTATACTCAACAACGAATTGCTTTTCGAGCGATGGAACGGAATAAGCCACCGTGCGACAACCCTCCAGCGAGTTTATAAATAACGTACCTTCGTTGCTGAAACTTGCCGATTTCGGCGAATAAATATCCGTGTCGAACGATTCGCGCTGCGCCGCCGAAAACTGCTGGCGTTTGCCGATGTTGCGGATACTCATAATACCTTTTACGCCTGCCGAGGTGTCGTTTTTCGAGCTATGAACCACAGGCGGCACTTTATTCTTGTTCGAGTTTTGAGAGCCGGAAGTTTCTTTATTAGTCGAGCTATCCTGTTTGTTGACAGTGGATTGAGCCGTCACAACAAAAGGGATACAAATTACCAGAGCAATCGTCAAAAAGTTTTTTAAAGATAATCTCATCAGTGTGGCTTTTATAAATGTGTTAACTATATGTACAAATGTGAAGAATACCGTCGACAAAGATACTTATTATATCTATATAAACAAATTTTTTAGTTAAAAACATATAAATAAACATATATATACAGTTTCACGATACACCCAAAAAGACGTTCTACGAATAAATTTGGGTTGAGTTATTGCGAGTTATAAAAAAAATTAATAACTTTGCAGCCGTAAAAAACAAAAGTTAAATATCAAATAAAATCATATGATAAACGCTCAAGACATTAAAAACGGCACATGCATCCGTATGGATGGCAAACTTTATTTCGTCATCGAATTTCTACATGTAAAACCGGGTAAAGGAAATACCTTTATGCGCACAAAACTCAAAGACGTGGTAAACGGCTACGTACTTGAGCGTCGCTTCAACATTGGTGAGAAATTGGAAGATGTACGCGTGGAGCATCGCCCCTATCAATATCTCTACCAAGAATCAGGTGATTACATTTTCATGAACCAAGAGACATACGAGCAAATTCCCATCCACAAGGATTTGATTACCGGTGTTGATTTTATGAAAGAAGGCGATGTTGTCGACGTAGTTTCGGACGCATCAACCGAAACAGTGCTCTACGCAGAAATGCCCATCAAGACACAACTCAAGATTACTTACACCGAGCCGGGTCTGAAAGGCGACACTGCAACAAACACATTGAAACCCGCTACTGTCGAAACCGGTGCAACAGTCCGAGTTCCTTTGTTCATCAACGAGGGCGAGACCATCGAAGTTGACACACGCGAAGGCACTTACGTCAGCCGCGTTAAAGCATAACTCGATTAAATACTTATCAATACAAGAGGAGTGCCAACAACTTGGTTTGGCATTTCTCTTTTTTGTCACTAATAGCGACATTTTTTGCATAGAGAAGAAATTTAGTCTCCACAAAGCGGTTTGGCACACTTTTTGTACAACTTTAGCCATAACGTAATTAATACAGCATGAAGTTTTTTGACGATAACAACGCAAACGATTCTAAAACATCGCCAAAGATATGTTCGGTGATAACAGAGATAGGTTCACATACTACCGACCCGGAAGAGGTTGAGCAACTTAACACCAACGAGATTCCCATATTGGCGCTACGCAATATGGTATTATTCCCGGAAGTTGCCATCCCGGTAGCCGTAGGTCGCAAAGAGTCGTTGGCTCTCATCGAAGAGGTTCAACGCACTCACGCATTGATTGGTGTAATCTGTCAAAAAGAGGAGTCGGTCGACAAGCCTCAGTTCAACGACCTACACCGCGTCGGTGTGGTTGCCGACGTGCTCAAGGTTCTGGAATTTCCCGACGGTTCGACAAATGTCATTTTGCAAGGCAAATATCCGTTCGAGTTGGAATCAATCACCCAAAGCGAACCGTTCTTAAAGGGACAAATACACACGTTCGGCAACGAAAAGCCGCAAAACGGCGACAAGGAGTTTGATGTCTTGATTTCTGCCATCAAAGACATTGCCATAAATATGCTCAACAACTTGGGCAACAAGTCGGCAGAGTTGGTTTTTGCAATAAAAAACATCGACAATAGCGAACAACTGATAAATTATTTGTGCGCCAACACTCCGATATCGCCCGACGACAAGCAAAAGTTGCTCGAAGAAACGTCGATTAAGAATCGCGCCTATATGCTATACTCGCACCTCAATCGCGAGGCTCAATTTGTCGAAATCAAAGCCGACATTGAGTCGAAAACGCAGAAAGACATCACCGAGCAGCAGCGCGCCCACTTCTTACAGCAACAGATTCGCACTATCCAAGACGAGCTCGGCGACACCGACGAAAACGACATCAACGAATTCTACGACCGCGCCGAGAAGAAGAATTGGAGCGAAAGTGTCAAGGCGGCTTTTGAGAAAGAATTGCACAAATTGGAGCGACTCCAACCGCAGTCGCCCGACTACTCCGTGCAATACACCTATCTGGAAACTTTGCTCGACCTGCCTTGGGGTGACTGTACGGAAGACAACTTCGATTTAAAAAATGCCGAAAAGCAGTTGGACGAAGACCATTACGGCTTGGACAAAGTGAAAGACCGTATCCTTGAACAACTTGCAGTATTGAAACTTCGCGGCGATATGAAGGCACCGATTTTGTGCCTTTACGGACCTCCGGGAGTCGGCAAAACTTCGCTTGGCAAGTCGATTGCCGATGCTCTCAACCGCAAATATGTGCGTATTTCGCTCGGCGGACTCCACGACGAGGCAGAAATTCGCGGTCATCGCAAGACGTATATCGGCGCCATGCCGGGCAGAATTATTCAAGGCTTAATCAAATGCAAAAGTTCGAACCCCGTATTCGTTCTTGACGAAATTGACAAACTCGGACAAGACTTCAAAGGCGACCCGGCATCCGCCCTACTCGAGGTGCTCGACCCGGAACAAAACAAGCATTTCCACGACAACTACGTCGACATCGACTACGACCTGTCGAACATCCTCTTTATTGCAACAGCCAACACCCTACAGACGCTGTCGCAACCGCTACTCGACCGCATGGAGCTTATTGAAATCAACGGTTACATCGAACAAGAGAAGATTGAAATTGCCCGAAAGCACCTGGTGCCCAAGCAATTGGAAGAAAACGGTTTCGAAGAGAAAGAAATAGAATTTCCCAAAGCGGCTTTGTCAAAAATCATCCAATACTACACTCGCGAATCAGGCGTGCGTCAGTTGGAGAAGAAAATTGCAAAAATACTGCGTCGCATTGCCAGACTCAAAACAAGCAACAAGACCTATCCCAAATCAATAACTGTTGCCAACGTTAAAGAATTCTTAGGTATGGAGGAATTCACTTCCGAAATCTACGAAGGAAATGAATTTATCGGAGTTGTTACGGGACTGGCATGGACAGCCGTCGGCGGCGAAATCCTGTTTATCGAATCTTCTCTGTCGAAAGCAAAAGCGGAAAAGCTTACGCTTACCGGCAATCTGGGTGACGTAATGAAAGAGTCAGCAGTGATTGCTTTGCAATATCTGAAAGCAAACTCCGAAAAATATGGAATCAATCCGGATGTGTTCGACACCACCAACGTTCACATACACGTTCCGGAAGGGGCAATACCTAAAGACGGACCGTCGGCGGGCATAACTATGGTTACATCATTGGCATCGTCGTTTACCAACCGAAAAGTGAAAGACCACATTGCCATGACCGGTGAAATCACACTTCGCGGTAAGGTGCTCCCTGTTGGCGGTATCAAGGAAAAGATTCTTGCAGCTAAACGTGCCGGAATCACCGACATTATCCTTTCGAAGGAGAACAAAAAAGACATTGAGGACATTAAGCAAATATACCTCAAAGGACTTAAGTTCCACTACGTTACAACAATCGACGAGGTGCTCGAATTAGCGCTAATTTAGGGCTCTCGTTCGACAAACA
>SFJG01000081.1 GCA_004555955.1 Bacteroidales bacterium
AAGCGATATCGCCTTTTGTCTTTTTGCCTTTGAGCGTTTTGTATTTGACGTTGGACACCATGAGCAAGCCGACGGCGATGGCGACGACGCATAGCGTATTGAGTTCGAAGGGCGTCGAGGGCATGATCTGCGTGTCGATGCAAGCCAAGACGATGGCTGCGAGGCAGGCCGCGCCGGCGGGCGATGGTATGCCTTTGAAGAACGTCTGGACGCCTTCATCTGGGGCTTCGATGTTGAATCGCGCGAGTCGCAGGAGGGCACCGCACGCATAAATGAAGCTCGCGATGAGCCCAAAGATACCGGCTTCGTTGAGTGCAAAGCCGTAGATCAGGAGCGCGGGGGCGATCCCGAAACTGACGCAGTCGGAGAGGCTGTCGAGCTCCATGCCAAATTTCGTCGACGTCTTTGTCCAGCGAGCGACTTTGCCGTCGAAAGTGTCGAAGACGATGCTGCCGATAATCGCGATTGCCGCGTATTGGAGCAGCAGTAGCCGTTCATCGCCTTGGAGTGCTTGCGATTTGAAGACGAAAGACATCGACAAGAACGCGCAAAAGACCGATCCCAAGGTGACGAGGCTCGGCAATGCAAAGCGCGCTTTTTTAATCTTTTTAATTCTCCCTTCTACCATGCGAGAAAAATCCTTTTAGTCGTATACTGTGCAGATCGGTAGTAAAATGACTACCGATTCGCGGCCCGAAACCTACGACATATCTATGCGCATGGCAACTATTTGAACCCCCATTGAAATTAGAGAACACGATGGCAGACTTCATCATCACGACAGATCGTTCGCTTCCTCTTGCACTTGGCCAATCTTGGACGCCAGTGTATTCGACGTCGCGTTATTGTTTGGCGATCGAGGCGACGCCTACGCCGCACGATATTGCCCATCTCTATGAGTCGCCCTATATCGTCGTGGCGTTGTCGCATACCGATACGCCGCGCGACGTATGGCGAGCGATGCGATCGCCCAAAGACGGCGATAGTCGTCATTTTATCGACGCGCTCGGCGTTTGTGCGGGCATTGTATGGAATACCGAGACCGATGAATTTTGCGTCTTTCGCGACAAATTCGGATGGATTCCGATATTGGCGACGGAATATGGCGACTATTTGAGCATCACATCGTCGCCGCAGGCGCATGCACATATCAATGCGCAGCGCGATATCGATGAGAATTGGTTTGCGCGGTTTCTGTATGGATCGAACGAGACGCGGCGCAATGACGTCTGGCGTCAAACGTCGCGGCTATATCCGGGCGAAGTGAGGCTTTGGGGCGGGAGTGATTTAGGGGCGTTTTTGGATCCTTTTGGCGGTGGCCGAGGGTGCGGGGGCGTGGAGAGCGGTGTCGATGCGCGTTCGGATATGTATTGGCATCGTCGTCGTTATGCGCCGTTAGATATTTCGTTCGACGAGGCAGTCGAAGCGTTACGGGCATGTCATGCGCGTGCGATTGGTCGGATACCGACGACGAAGCCGCCGGTTTTTACGCTATCGGGTGGGCTCGATTCGACGAGCATCGTTGCCGCATACGCGCGAGCGACGGGGGCGACGCGCGAGCACCCGATCGAAACGTTTTCGCTCTTGTCGTCGCGACATGCGTCGTGCGATGAATCGACCGAAATCGACGTCTTGGCGCAGGCGTTGCCCATCACGGCGCATCGCCTCGATATGGGGTTGAGAACCGACATCGGCGACGATGTGATCGCTTCGAATGCTCATGGCTATGGGCCGATATGTAGCCCAGGGCTCGAAATCAACCTCTGGACTTATCGCCAAATGGCGCCGCAGCCCTACAGCCGTACGATCATCACTGGGTATGGTGGCAACTTCATCGTCAAAGCGCGTGTCGAAGCCATATTGGGCGATTTATGGAAATATAGAAAATTTGGCGAACTATTGAACTATGCGAATAATATTCGCTTTTCGACATATCGATATTTGGCAAAACGATATATTACATATTTATTGGCAAAGTATTTTGGCATACATAAAACGAACACGAGTGAAGCAATCGTTCGGAAAGTATGCAATCGCGAATTTTGGATGCGCAATGAAAATCCGATGTTTGACAATATATTCACATCGACGCAATACCAAGAGCGAGCATCTATGCCGCTTTGCGACGAATGGGAATATATGATGCGAGCGATTGATATAACGGCACGAATGTCGAAACAATACTTTTACGATCCGTTATTCGATGCAGAATTATACGATTTTTGTGCACAAATACCGCCGCATTATTGGGATTATGGCGGCAAAGACAGGGCAGTATATCGGGCGGCATTTATGCCACTTTTGCCCGAGGCGATACGAACGCACCCGAAAGTTCAATCATTCGACGAAGCAATCGTCGATATCGTGAACAAAAACATGGCGCGATTTGGCGTCGATTTCAATGTTGCAAGTCGCGACCCGTCGATCATCGATCGAACGGAGCTGAAAAAGATGCAAAGCGATTTCGTCGAACGTCGCCAGACGGAGCATTTGAGCGACGTATGGCGCCCGACAGCTGTCGATTGGTGGTTGCGCGCGTAGCGCGCCCCAGAAGTCGTGTTTGTCTCTTTCATGGGTGAAAGAGACAAACTATGGGGTAGGGTTGGGCTATTTCATGGGTGAAAGAGACAAACCATGGGGTAGGGTTGGGCTCTTTCGGGAGTGAAAGAGACAAACCATGGGGTAGGGTTGGGCTATTTCATGGGTGAAAGAGACAAACCATGGGGTGGGGTTGGGCTATTTCATGGGTGAAAGAGACAAACCATGGGGTGGGGTTGGGCTATTTCATGGGTGAAAGAGACAAACTATGGGGTAGGGTTGGTCTCTTTCATGGGTGAAAGAGACCAACCATGAGGTGGGGCTACTCGCGCCCCTGACCTCATTCCCGGCCTATCGGCCCCCCCCTCTCCATAAATGGAGAGGGGGGGAATTGGGTTGGAGTGGGGCTAGAGGGCGTATTGAGCCCCGAATGGGGCGAAATAGCCCGACAAAGAGGGCGTATTGAGCCCCGAATGGGGCGAAATAGCCCGACGAAGAGGGCGTATTGAGCCCCGAATGGGGCGAAATAGCCCGACAAAGAGGGCGTATTGAGCCCCGAATGGGGCGAGATAGCCCGACAAAGAGGGCGTATTGAGCCCCGAATGGGGCGAGATAGCCCGACAAAGAGGGCGTATTGAGCACCGAATGGGGCGAGATAGCCCGACGAAGTTGCGCATTGGCGCAACTTCGCGCGCCCGTATGCAGAAGGCATAGGGCGCGTTTAGGCGGAGTCGGGGTGGGGGAGTCGCGGGGCGTGTGCGCGATTAGCGTTCGATCCCGGTGAAATAGAGTGCGACGTTTTCGAATTCGGCGATGGCGTTGGCTCGTTTCATGAGCATGAGGCCGGCGAGGCCTGCGCTGCCCGTGGCCGATGGGGTGATTTGCGTGTGCGTATGCGCGAGTTTGTGGGCATCGGCGAGTAGCGTTTCGTCGGCGACGAGTGGGATGCCGCCGGTGCGTAGCATGGTGCAAACGATGTTGTACCAGTCGTAAGTTTCGTCGTCGAGAATGCCGTGTGCGATGGAGTGTGGAGCGTCTTCCCAGGGCCACATGAAGAGGTGTTTGTTGGCGGCGGCGTATCGGACGGCGGATTGAACGGCGGTGGAGTCCCAAGCGGCGCGAATGCAGTCTGCCATGACGAGGAGTTGTGCGATGTTTTCGGCGCTGTGGTCGTTGGCGCGTTGTTCGAACGATAGGTCGTCTTGGTAGGCGTTGAGTTGTGGGAATGGTTTGTCGTGTAGTCGAGCGTCGATGACGCGGACGAGTCGGTCGTAGGCGCGAGCGAGTGGGAATGCGCCGCGCGTTTGGACGGTGTGGAATCGCGGTAGAACGGCGAGGGGCTCGTGTCGCATGACTTCTGCGAGAGCTTGTGCGGAGCTCGAGGCGAGTGCGCCGCCGCCGACTTGAACGAACATGTGGTGGCATGTTTGGTTTTCGGCGTGCCATCGGTCGAAGATTTCGTATGCGAGTGTTTCGCCGCCTTCGATGGTGAGCCCGTTGTCGGGTCCTTGGCATGTGAAAGGGATGGCGCCGTTGGCGACGGCTTCGAGAGAGCGGAGGTAGCATGGGTCACCCAATTCGCCTTCGCGTCGCTCGCAGATGTGCAAGTTTGCGCCGAGCGTTTTGAGTCGTTCGACGACGCTGGGTTCGGCGTCGGTTGGGATGAAGACTTCGAGTTGTGCGCCTGCGGCTTTGCAGACGACGGCGGCGGCTAGTGCGGCGTTTCCGCAGCTGGCGATGGCAAATGGGGCTTTGAGGGAGGCGGGCGAGAGATTGAGCAAGACGCCGAAGAGATGGCGTGCTTTGTGCGAGCCTGCGACGTTGTGTGTTTCGTCTTTGACGAAGAGTTTTTGGAGCGGATCGAGACCGATGGCGTTGGCCAGGTTGGTTTCGATGGTCAGGGGAGTTTCGGCGAAGCCCGTGCCGTCGATGGCTTGGAGTGCGCCGTCGAGTCGGGCGATGCGCTCGAGGTAGTCTATGTCGGTGTGGTGCGAATTGAGGCAACGGTGATAGCCCAAGAGGCGGTGGCGATAGCGAACGAATGGATTGTTCGAATCTTCGAGTTTACTGCGTTGCCAGAGTGGCGTCGTGACGACGTGTTTTTTCTGAAGGATATGGTTGACTTCGGGCATGCATTCGCGATTTGGACACGAAAAAGTCGCCGAATCATAGGCGTGTACGCGCGTTCCACAGCCGATACAAGACATATAATGGTGCTGAGGTATCATGAAGCCTCCGAGGAATGTTGAAATGCCAAAGGTACCGAGTGCGCACACGGAGGCGTCTCTGGTACCTCAAAATTCGAATCGTATTTACAACGAATTCGGACGACTCGCAAACCCGAATCACCTTAAAAAGATCCCCTGACCTCACCCCCTAGCCCTCTCTCCATAAATGGAGAGAGGGAATAGACGCCCGCCGCGGCGGGCGTTTGACCTCACCCCCGGCATATTGGCAACCCCCTCTCCATAAATGGAGAGGGGGGCATTTGTGGTGGGCAGGGGCAAGGAGAGGGCGGAAGGGAATTATTGATTCACGATTTTTGCTCTGAAGACGCCTTTAGTCGTTTCGTAGGCGACGAATTGGGCGTCGTAGCTGATCGAACCGCGGAGTCGGATTTCTTTTGATGGGTTAGAAATCGTGCGGCGCGAATGGGTTTTGAGGTCGATCAAGACGAGGTTTCCCGAGGTGAAATCGTCGCCGTCGTCGGTGGTGACGGCATAGATGAGGTAGCGGCCGTCGGGCGAGAAGCTCGGATCGGTGCCTTTTTCGCCGATGTAGACGACGGCGTTTTGTTCGATGTCGAAGACGTGGACGCCCGTCGTCAGGCCGTTGAAGACGACGAATTTTTCGTCGGGCGACAACATGGGCGAATAGTATCGGTCGGCCGATGTATCGGAAATCGCCTGCAGCGTCTCGGTATCTTTGCGCACGAGGATGATGATATCGTCGGCGTCGTAGGTGAAGTATTTCGATTCGGAGAGGCGTTTTTTCGCGCGCAGTGTCGCTTTTTTATTGCCCAATTTGAGTTTGAGCATTTGGCCATCGTGGAAGAAGGGCTTGTCGGCTTGGCGCATTGAGATGTTGTCGGCGTCGTCCCAGGTGACGTAAGTCGAGACGTCTTGACCGCGCATGATTTCGTGGTCTGTTTTTTCGTGGCGCGACCATTGGATGAGTCGTTTTGGCGTTTCGCCTTTTTCGGGGCTAAACAAGACGACTTTGTCGCCGTTGGGCGAAATCGAAGGGAATTTCGTGTTTGTGCTGATTTTCGAAATTTCGGTCAATTTTGCCTCGGGAACATCGGAGATAGTCCACATATTTGCCGCGTCGAGCGCGATCATTTCGCCATCGACGGGCAAACGGAGACCGGGTTTTCGATCGACGTGAACGGGGGCTTCGACGCGTTCACGCGCGGGGAGTATGGCTTGCGCGGGGACGAGATCGGTGACTTGGATTTGTTCTTTGGCTTGGGTTTGTTCTTTTGCCTGACCGCGTTCGAGCGCTTGATTATGGGTTTGCGCTTGATTTTGGGTTTGTGCTTGATTCTGCGTTTGTGCTTGATTTTGTGCTTGATTTTGGGTTTGCACGAGGTCTTGAGCCGAGGCTTGTAGCGCGGCAAAAGAGGCGACGAGAATCGTTGTCGTAGCGATGATGCGATACCATTTCATTGTAAAACTCTCCTTACGATAATCGTCTACGAATGCCCAATCCGACGAGGGCGACGATACCGAGCGCCCAAGCCATCCACGAATGGGCGTTGTTTGTCGCCGGCGTAGCCGAGCAAGAATCGGAATAGACTTGAACTTTTGTCGTCGGCGTGTCGTATTCGGCTTCGACGACGGCACCGCCAGTCGATTTGGCGACGAGGCCGATATTGCAGGGGCTATATTCTTTATCGTCGTCGCTTGGCATGACTTGGCATTCTCTCGTTGCTTCGTAGTAACCGTCGGCCGTTGCGCGAACGTTATAGAATCCGGCGGGCAAATTCGTCATGCGCCAAGTTCCCTTGCCTGGGTATTTGGCGGGGCTATAGCCATCGATCGAAACCGTGGCGGGAATGCGCATCGTTTCGCTTCGGCTGTCGTAGACATATCCGACGAGCGCGCCCGTGGCGGTGTCGTTTGGCACGAGCAAGATTTCGCAAGGCGATTCTTGGTTGCCCGGTTCGACCGTGCACGAAACAGCCGTCGTACGGTAGCCCTCGGCCGATGCCGAAACGTCGTATTCGCCAGCGGCTTGCGTCGATTTCCACGCGCCCTTATCGTCGACCTCGACAGTCGACTCGCCGATTTTGATGATCGGTTTCTTGGCGCTATCGATCGGTTGTTTCGTCACAGCATCGAGCAATGTGCCCGCAAATGCCCCGCCTAGCGGCGTTATCGAAATATCGCAATGGACGCTTTCGCCCGATTTCACCGTGCATTTGGTTTCGCCTTTTTCATAGCCCGTTGCGGTTGCCGTGACGGTGTATTCGCCGGGTTCGAGATAGAAGCGATAATATTCGGTGCCCGTAAAGTGGACGGTTTGATCGTTTGTCGTCACATCGCTCTTGACGTTTTCGCCACTATTGGCATCTTTGACGAGCCCCATGAGCGTGCCGCGTTCGACGGCGACTTGTTCTCTTTCGACCGTAATATTGCACGTCGCCGTTTGACCCGGATTGACGGTGCACGACGCCGAACCGGGTTTGTAGCCCTCGGCAATGGCGTTGATCGTATACGTGCCCGCATCGACGGTAAATGTAAACGGCGTCGAAGCATCGTAATCGACGTTAGAATCGTTGAGCGAGACTTTCGCGGCGACGTTTTGCGCACCATCGGTCACGGCGCCCGTAATCGTCCCCTTCTTGGGCGTGAGCGTAATCGTGCAATCGCTCTCTTTTTGCGAAACGACGGTACAACTCTTCTCATTGTCGTCGTAGCCGTCGGCCGTTGCTATGATTTGATACGTGCCAGGGTTGACCGAAAACGACCATTTGTCTTTGCCGTTATATGTCGCCGTTGCGCCATTCTTAATGTCGACTTTGGCATTGGCGATGTGCGCCCCAGTTGCCGCATTGTCGACGTGCCCGACAGCCGTGCCAGGCTTAATTTCGGCAGGTTTCGGCGTGAGCGCAATCGAACACCACGCGACTTGGCCCGCCGTGACGGCTTGGCACTCTTTCGTCGCCGTGTTAAAGCCATCTTTCGAAGCCGTCGCCGAATACTTGCCCGGCGCGAGCGAAAACGACATCATCGAATACGATCCGGCACTCGTTTGCGTTTGCCCGCCAACCGTATATTTCACGCCGCCTAGCCATTTGTCATTGGCAATCGTGGTGTTGAACGTGCCCGCCATGATGGTGCCTTTCGACGTCGTTTCGCCGCCGCCACCGCCACCACCGCCTTCGGAGCACTTTGCCGCATTGCCGCCCCATTGTGCGACGATAGCTTTGCAATGCGCCACCATCGCCCTCTTGAGCTCGGCATCGTTGGCCAAATACTTCGCGTCTTTGCTGCAGTTGCTGATAAACGCCAGCTCCGACAACGTCGCGGGCATATTCGTTTCGCGCACGACGGCATAATTCGCCTCTTTCGCACCGCGATTGGCCAACGGCCACGTCGCTATCATATTGTTCTGAATGTTCTTGGCCTGCGTGCCGCTTTTCTTGCTCAAGTTATTGATGTAACAAAACGTTTCGATCCCCGTCGCAGTCGGATTACTAAAGGAGTTGTTGTGGATACTCGCGAAAGTCGCCACGCCCTTGCCATTGGCATAACTCGCTCGCGCCCCCAACCCGACGTCGACATTCGACGTCCGCGTCATGTAGACCGTGTGCCCCGCCGACTCGAGCATCGTCTTGAGCATCTTCGACGACTTGAGCACGACTTCGGCCTCTTTCAAACCGCACCCCACAGCCCCCGGATCGCTACCACCATGCCCTGGGTCGAGGCATATCGATATGGCGTGCGCCGTACTCGAAACAAACATCGCACATGCCGCCACCGTCGCATATGCCAACAAAACGCTTCTTCGCATCTCCATCCTCCGTGCCGTTTTTCCAACAAACTCGTCGCTTGCCCTATATGGTCGAGGTGCAACGCCATTATTACAGCGTCGTTATTTTCCACATATTTCAGTTTGTTACAATCTATTTTTCTCCCCGATCACCGCACCGCGATTCATTGTAGCAACAAATCCACACATTTTCTCCGCCTCGGGCACCATTTTTTGTATCGCCCTATCTCGCTATCGCTCAATACGGGCTCTCTTTT
>SFJG01000011.1 GCA_004555955.1 Bacteroidales bacterium
GTTCGTGATTGCCTACGACGTTTATGTCAACAACGCCGGACAGTTTGCTTCGGGCATTGCCACTGCACAATGCCTTTACGCACCGCAACACGTAGCCCACTCCGCCGGAACTACAGTTACGACGAAATAGCGGAGAGTGGAAAGTGGAGAGCGGAGAGTGGAGAGGTAAGAGTAGAGAGTTGGATTACGCGCAACAGTCCTCTCCACTCTTACCTCTTACCTTTTACCTCTCCCACTCTTACCTCTCCACTCTTACCTTTCACCTCTCCCACACAGTTGTGAGGCTTTCGTGTCCGAGGTAGAAGGTTTTTGCACGGATAGTCTTTGCGCGGGTGCGCAGCGGTGCCGTGTAGAGGGGAGAATCGGCAGTGGGCTCGCTGCCGTCGGTGGTGTAACGCACTTGCGCTTGCGGATAGGCACTGTTGATTACTGCGCGGCGCGTGATGCCGGGCATACCGATACGGAAATTCAGCCCGTCGTCGCTCAATTGCGGTAGCAGCGACTCGCCTATCAGCGCATTAAACTGTGCTTTGGTCTGTCCCGGCAACAGTTCGGCATTCCAGCCGCGTTCCGCCAAGCCGAACACTTTTGGAAACAGCAAATATTCAACCATCTCCGGGCAACGAATCGTTTCGGCAAAAATCTGCCCTTGAACGCCTTCTATCATCTTTCGCGAGCGGCTGTAGAGTTTTGGACGAATCACACGGATTTGGGTGGAGTCGAGCGGCTCGCCGTTGATACGAGTCGTCGTAGAGCGGTAGATGTCGTAGGGACGAGCATCCCAAGCGCGATATTCGTCGGTATAACCGCCCCAGTTGAGTCCGCGCTCCGCCGGATGTGGATTGTATGCCATATCGAAGTAGAAATTGCCGACGTTGCAGAGCACAACGCGGTAGCCATTGTTAGCCACCGAATAAGGCACAGTGTCGTTACCCCAATCGGGCACGGTCTGCCAACAGTAAACGCCGCCAAACTTATCGCGCAGATGCTCGTCGACCGCTGCGCTATGGCGCATTGCCGCTTCCTGCCAACCGCCGATGCGTATACCTTTGGCGTCGGCGATGTCGGCAATACGAGTGATGTAGTATTGTTCAACGTCGTGGGTCGTCTTAAAACCACTGCGCTGCATCAGATTTTGCACCGCCGGCGACAGCGCCCACGGATTGCGCGGCACTTCGTCGCCACCGACATGGATATAGGGCAAGTTGACGCCGGCACGCTCATACATGGCAACAATCTCATCGATAACCTTCTCCATAAACCTATAAGAGCCTTCCATCGCAGGATTGAGCACATTGTCGTGATAGCCTTGTGCGGAGGTGTAGACAGAGCGGTCGTCGGGGTCGTCGAGGCGATAGCGCCAAGCCTCAACGGAATCGGTTGCGGCATAACGGCGATAGCGCGCACGCATAGCCGTGATGGCGGCACGAGCGTGTCCCGGCGATTCGATTTCGGGGATTACTTCGACGCCGATGCTGTTGGCAAAGCGCAGGAAGTCGACAAACTCGTCGACGGTGATAAATCCGTTGGATGTTGTCGGGCTGTCGGGATTGCCGTCGCCGTTATAGAATTGGCACAAAAAGTCGGTTTCCGAGCGTGTCAAGCCACGTCGAGCGCCAACGTCGGTGAGTTCGGGCAGCCCGGGGATTTGCAATCGCCAGCCTTCGTCGTCGGTCAAGTGGAAGTGTAAGCGATTAATCTTAAACTTAGCCACCTCAGCGAGCATACGTTTTACCGCCGCAAGCGGATAGAAGTTGCGCGCCACGTCGAGCATAATGCCGCGATAGTGCAAGTCGGGCCAGTCGCAGATATAAGCAGCCTCGATGGCACCGCGGTTGGCATTGCAACGAATGAGTTGGATGGCAGTTTTCACGCCGTTGAGCACAGCCTCACGGCTTACGCCCGCCACGCGCCAACGCTCTGGCGTAACGTCGATTTCGTAGTATTCGGTATTCGTTTTACCCTCCGGACAAAGTGCGTCGGAACGACTGAGCAGCTGCAATTCTATGGGTGTTCCTGCGGCATTGTCGCGACCGATGCGCTTCAACTCGTTGCGGGCATAGTTGGCAGCCACGTCAAGTCCGTCGGCGGCACTTACGCTGAACGTTCCAATCGGGCAAACTTCGTCGGTCGTAGTAATGTCTTTGGGTGCCGGAAGGATGTCGTAGGAGCCACACCGACCATAGCCGCCAACCGACTCATAGAGGTCGAAGAGCCGTTGTGGAGTGGGGAAATTGGCAAAGCGAAGGTTGATGTCGAGCGCAATGGGACGATGCTTGATAGGAGCCGCCTCGGGCGCGGAATCGCCGAAGGTAATGTGTCCGCCATCGGGTGCGTAACTGAGGTTGTTGACCATACCTACCATTTCGTAGTTGAGCGCAACGGTTTTGCCGGCATCGAGGCGGAATCCGGCTGTCGGACGAACGCAGAAATATCCCGTTTGCACGGTTTCGAAGGTTATGGGTGCGCCTGCCGACGGCGAATAGCGCCGCGGAAACGAGTTGAAGTAGAACGCCCAATTGTCGGTCACGGCGCCGTCCGACGTATTCGTCAAGATGAATTGGCAGTGACTGATGCGGTTTACCGAGTCGTATGAGCACACTTGCCATTCCACTTCGAGCGGATTGGCTACAGCAAATGTTGCACAGACTATCAGTGCGTTAAGTAAAAATATTATTTTTTTCATTACTATGTCAATTATCAGTGTTCTACAATTTTCCGGCAACGAAGAGGTCGGCAATCGTGTTGCAAGCATCTTCGAGCAAGTCGAGAGCATCTTCGAATCCTTGCCAGCCGCCGTAGTAGGGGTCGGGAATAGAATCCCAATCGGGATGATGCCGGAAATACGTCGAAATGCGAACAATCTTGTCGGCATGAGCCATCGTCGGCGCAAGTTCTTGTAAATCCTCAACGTTGCTGCGGTCCATGCCGATAATCAAGTCGAACGCATCGAAGTCGGACGAGCGCACGCGGCGACTTCGATGCGTGAGCTGCAATCCGCGTTGGCTCGCATGCTGACGCATCCGGCTGTCGGGCAATTCGCCGCTATGGTAAGCAGAGATTCCGGCGGAATCCACCTCAAGGCGGTCAGCCAAACCGCGCTCGTCGATGATGCTTTGCATAACGCCTTGCGCCGCCGGCGAGCGACAGATATTGCCGAGGCAGACGAAGAGAATCTTGTAGCGTTCCATTGTCTTATAGTTTTACGCTGATTCGCGCACCTTCGAGACTCTCGTTGTTGGCACGGTCGATGGCTGTCACCACAAAAACATATTTACCCTTCATATCGGCGGGCACAACGTATTCTTTTTTGTTGGTAACGCAAAGAATTGTCGCAGCGTTGTCGAGGCAAACGGTGTTGCCTTTGGGGACACAATAGACCACAAAAGCCTTAGCCTGTTGCCATACGTCGGTTGCCGAATGAGTCCAAGTCAAGCGACCGTCGGCAAAACGCAAATTTTCGACTTCGGCGGGTCGAACGTCGTCGAGCCATGTCGATGCCGGGATGAGCGCAATGGTCGATTGTTGATTGCGCGACAACGAGTCGGCAACGCCCATAAAGTTTTTGGTAATCGAGTAGCCGGGCCACCAGCAGTTGCCGTGAACGTGCGGAAGTTGACGCGACAGACGAATCTTGTGGTCGAGTTGGGTAGGATTGGTCGACGGTGCCAAATCGGGCATCTTCATTGTCTTGTCGACGTCTTGGCCGATGTACATATGACGTCCGTTGGCATTGTCGTTCCACCAATAAGCAAGTTTCTCCGACGAAGCCACTTTCTTCTCCAATTCCCAATAAAGTTGCGGCACCATATAGTCTACCCAACCGTTCTTCGTCCAAAGGATAACATCGGCATAGAGTTCGTCGTAGTTTTGCAGACCATTGGTATCGCTTCCGCGCGGGTCAGACGCCTTGTTACGCCAAATTCCGAAAGGACTGATGCCAAAACGCACCCAAGGCTTTGTTTCGGTGATAACACGATGAAGCCCTTCGATGAGCAAATCGACGTTGTGGCGACGCCAATCGCCGAGCGTCATACCGTTGCCGTATTTCTTATACGACTCGCTGTCGGGAAAGTCGACGCCCTTCACCGGGTAAGGATAGAAATAGTCGTCCATATGGATTGCATCGACGTCGTAGCGCGTCACGATGTCGCGAACTACGCTTTCTATAAAGTCGCGATTCTCCGGCAATCCCGGGTCGAAATAACGTTTTCCGTCGTAAGTGACAAAGCGCTCCGGATGCTTATAATAAATATGATTTTTTGCGAGCACTTCTGTCTTGGAAGTCGTTACGCGATAAGGATTCAACCAAGCGTGCAACTCCATGCCGCGAGCATGGCTCTCTTCAATCATAAACTGAAGCGGGTCCCACGCAGGCACGGGAGCCTTGCCGGCTGTCCCCGTCAGAAAGCGACTCCACGGCTCCAACTCCGATGCATAAAACGCATCGGCACTCGGGCGTACTTGGAAAACCACAGCATTGCACCCCGCCGCGCGAAGCAAGTCTAACTGTTTCGTAAGATATGCCTTACACTCATCGGTGCTCATCTTGGCATACTGACCTTGCGAAACCGTGTGAATCCACGCTCCGCGAAATTCTTCCTTAGGGTTAGTTGTCGTTTTTGTAACGCTGTCGGTAGCCGAGCAACTCATAGCGGCAACCAGCGCCAAGCCGAAAATTAGTTTTTTCATATCGTTAGGTTTATTAGGTTTAGCAAAACTTTCCGCTAAGATACTAAAAAACCTATAAACCGCCAACCATACCCCGGCTTCTCATCAAAACAAGCCTCGATAATCGCTATGCCTCAACCTTGACAAAGTCAGATGCGGGATGCTTGCACCACGGACAAATGAAGTCGTCGGGCAAGGTCTCGCCTTCGTACTCATAGCCACAGATTGCGCAGCGCCAAACAGTCTTCTTGACGGCTTGCGGACGCGGCTTGATGTTGGCTTGATAGAAGTTGTAGGTAGCCGAAGCGTCGTCGGTGAGCGTTTCCATCTCGTCGACGTCAACGATAAAGAGCGTGTGAGTGCCCAAATCGACGGTCTGCGTTACGTGACCGGTGATGTAGGCATTCGTGCCGCGCGTCACAGCCAATGTGCCGTTTGCCAAGCGGCGGCAGTCGCTGAAGTCAGCAAATTTATCGACGTCGCGTCCCGACTGAAAGCCGAAATGCTTAAACAATTCGAAGTCGGCTTTTTCGCTGATTATCGACACGGTAACGACTCCCGAACGTTGTATGAGTTCGTTGGTAAAGTTTGCTTTGTTGACCGCCACACTAATGCGATTAGGCTTGTCGGTAACTTGGATTGTCGTATTGGTGATACAGCCGTTATCGCGGCCCTCGAAATTCGTAGTCACCACAAACAATCCGTACTGAATGTTGAACATCGGGTTTTTTGCCATAGTTTGTATAATTTTTATTTATTGATAAATTTATTCAGAGTTTGCCGCACGCAGAATCTTGCGTCCGATGCGGCAGAATAAGCATTTACGTTGTAGACAGTATTCGTTATATATTTGAAGCACAGCCTGCGAAGCCAAAGCACTGTCGACCTTCATGCCGGCGGCAACAAACAGATTAACCACGCGATTCGACTCGGGACGAAGCCCCTCGAGCAAATCAATGGCACGCTGAACAAGCTCGTAATTACCGGTTTTCGTGCCATATACATAATAAAGTGGCGCCACCGTATTGATGAGAATCACGTCAATCATCGACTTACTGATAGCCGCGCCACATTCCGCCGTCGGGTGCGAAAAATTGTAGTGCGTACTCCAATAGCCCGAAAGCGACACCGTAAAAAGTCGACGGAGAGCCTCCTCACTGTCAGCCTCAAGCAGTTCCCCCATCAGCCGAAAACCGCCCTCCACATAATGAGCCAACAAGGCAATGCGTCGCCACGGAAAATTCTGCGGCCGCATCCGAAACGACTTCCACACCATCCCGTCAGCACGGCGCAACGAATACTTCGTGCGCAGAAAAGCATACTCGCGCACCAGTTGTTCGAAATAAGCGTCGCCCCCCGGATTCGGTCCGTCGAGCAAGCCCGACTGCCCGAAAAGAAGCGCCTCGAGCTGAAACAGCGAGTCGCTATGCTTGTGCATCAACTGCAGCGGCACACTCTTGGCAAGCAACTCGAAAGCATCACTATTGGTGCCGAAACCAAGATTACGCGCAAACGTAACGAAGCAAATCTGCTCCCAATTGCCGCGAAAAGCCTCATAGAGCACCTCAACGCGACGCCCCTTGGCAATCAACCGCTCCAGCGACATCGCTTGCACCCACTCAGCCACGCCCACCGAATCGAGAGCACGAATCTGAGCCTTGCAAGGAAGTTCCGCAGGCGCGCCGACCAACTGCGCATAACGCTCGTTGAAGTGCGGGCTGCAGTGCATAACCATCTGCGGAATCAACTGCCCGTCGCTGCGATACACCGGAGCATCATCCTTGTCAACAACGTGGAGAATCACCGAGTCGTAAGCCTTATCCCGGTCGTGACCGTGGCGATGCCAGTCGCTCGCACGATAATGAATCTCGACATTCCCTACCCAAGTTGTGCCGTCGATATCGATTTTCGCATTAAAAAAATCGGGACCTGCATCCCTATTGCGCCGACCCGGGTCAATGATACGCACACGACGGCCATCGTTCGTAGAAAGCGTTGCCGGATTCCACAACCGATACTCCCAGATGTATTGCATAAGCATCTCCATAGACGTAAGCGCACCTTTTATTTCGAGGTAAAGATAGTCAATTTTCAGGGAGTAAAGATAGTCAAACCAACAAAAAAAGGCAAGAAAGCGCGAAAAAAACCGAAAAAACTCATTTCTATGTTGCAAAAATAAAAAAAAGGAATTACCTTTGCCACGCAAAAGCCCAGATGGCGGAATTGGTAGACGCGCTGGTCTCAAACACCAGTGGGGTAACACCCATGCCGGTTCGATCCCGGCTCTGGGTACAAAATGAAACGCTAATCGTTTGTTAATCACTCGGTTAGCGTTTTTTATTTTGCCTTTTTGGCGAGATAATTAGAGCGCGTTCCTTAGTATATAGCGGTTTTGTGAATTGAAATAAAGCAGAGTGGCTACCTAACCCGGCTTTTACCTCATCTCTTTGGTCATATAATATGGCAACAAAATCCGATGTTGTTATAATACGCTGACTATCAACCATAAAGGTAATGTCTATTTTCTTATTTTACAACTTTTCGCGATTTCTATTTTCTTATTTTTTAGTTTTTTGCTGTTTATATTTTCTTATTTTTAGCCTGCACTACAAAGAAGTCCCGAAAAATTTGTAGGACACATCCGGCCGGGCATAACGTCCAACCGCCTGACGCACAACGAAAACTCATCCCACAAGGGTGAAAGTCGGACTATAGCTGCGTTACCCATTGGGTAACGCGAATTTCAGCAGCGTGTGCGGCTTTGTAAATCTTTTTCAGGCTTTTTCTGTCGTTTAGCCACGAACCGGGGTGGGGAGAACAATCATACGGGGGAATGTGTTATATTTACATAGTTAAAATGTTAAAGATAACGGATTTGAACTTATTATATGGTGATTACTGATGGTAATATTATGTTGGTGACGGCGGTGCTGCTTGCGGTGAGTGTGTTTGTTGGTAAAGCGGGCAGTAAGTTCGGTATGCCTGCTTTGCTGTTGTTTCTCTGCGTGGGTATGGTGGCGGGCGTCGACGGGTTCGGCATTCATTTCGACAGCGCTGAGACTGTGCAACTCATCGGCATGATTTCGCTCAGCATTATTCTGTTTTCGGGCGGCGTCGACACGAAAATCAGCGAAATACGCCCCATCTGGCGCGAAGGTATTCTGCTCGCTACTCTCGGCGTGATGATTACCACTCTTATTACCGGCTGCTTTATTTTCTTCTTGCTCCGAGCAATTTCGCCTGACTATAACCTGAGTTTCTTGCAGTCGCTTCTGCTCGCCGCTATTATGTCGTCGACCGACTCTGCTTCCGTGTTCTCTATCCTAAACAGCTCTCGCACGGGTCTAAAGCAGAATCTTAAGCCTTTGCTTGAATTCGAAAGCGGTAGCAACGACCCGATGGCTTATCTCCTTGTGGTAATTCTTATGGGTCTCGTTTCGGGCGGCGAAGAGTTCTCGTCGGGTATGCTCCTTGCGTCGCTCGGGCAGCTTGTCATGCAACTCGCTTTGGGCGCTTTGGGCGGACTTGCGGTCGGGTGGCTGTCGACACGCATCATCAACCGTCTCAACTCCGACAACGAGTTTCTCTATCCTGTAATGATGATTGCTTGCGCTTTTTTTGCTTTCTCGCTCACCGAACTTGTCGGCGGCAATGCTTACCTCGCCGTCTACATGGCGGGACTCGTTGTGGGCAACACACGTATTGCTATGAAACACACCATAACGACCGTTTTCGGCGGATTTACTTGGCTCGTGCAGATACTGATGTTTCTCTCGCTCGGGCTTCTCGTAAACCCGCACGAAATAATCGACTCGCAAATCGTTGTCCCCGGACTTCTGCTTGGTGTGTTTATGATACTGGCGGCGCGGCCGTTCGCTGTGTTTATATGCTTGCTGCCGTTCCGCAAAATCAGCTTTAAGGCGAAAGCGTTTGTCTCGTGGGTGGGACTTCGCGGCGCCGTACCTATCATCTTTGCTGCATTTGTGCTGACAAATCTTCCCGGCGCGGAATCCCGTTTTATGTTCAATATGGTGTTTTTCATCACCATCATATCGCTCCTCGTGCAAGGAACTACCATCACGCGTATGGCGCAATGGCTTGGTCTTGACGACAAAATCAAAGAAGACGAAATCAAAATCCGGTTTCCCGACGAAATTACCGCGGTCACACGCGAGGTAGAAGTCACGGGCGCAATGCTCGACAACGGCGCAATGCTCAAAGATATAACCTTTCCGAGCAACACTCTTGTCGTTATGGTAAAGCGCGACAAACGCTATCTCGTCCCCACCGGCTCGACCGAACTTCACCTCGGCGACCGCCTCTTCATCGTTGCCGAATCGGAAAACTGTGAGAATAATGCAGGTTAAAAAATTCTCAAAATGTCGGTTTTTTCGCAAATTTCCTTAAATTTGCAGAAACTATTAGTAAGTCCAAATACCATTGACTATATGGAAAGTATTTATTCGATAAGACGTATTTTCTTGATTACCTTTATGTTGCTTGTTGCTTTGGTTGCTTCTGCAAATAATTCCGACTTGCTTCAGAAACTTGACGATATTATTGAAAGTAGCGATTCTATTGTTGCGGAGAAAAACAAGAGGATTGAAATAGTAAAGCAAATTGCAGCTAAGGAATCGAACTCGGAACGGCTCTTGGAACGATATAGCGAACTTAGCGAAGAATACTATGTCTTAAAATTCGACTCGGCAAAGGTTTATGTTGAAAAGGGTCTTGCTTTGGCAATAAAGACCGGCAACCAAAGGTACATTGTAGCAAATACGATAATGAAGTCAAAGTTGTTTGCCTTAGGAGGTCTCTACAGCGAGGCCATCAACACGCTCAACACCATCGCCGCCGACAGCCTTGACCGTGACTTGATGTTCGACTACAACATTGCTTATTTTACCATCTATAGTTACTGGGCGGATTATTGCAACGACGACACTTATTTCCCCTTGTACAGAGAAAGGGCTGTTTCTTATCTGAAGAAGGCGGTGGAGGTTATCGACAAAAACAATGAAGCATACGACTATTATATGGGAGAATATTATGTCTATGCGGATAAGGACGACAACAAGGCGCTACAACATTATCTCAAAGCCCTGGAGCGGAACGATATGACGTCGAGAGTGTATGCCATGGCATCGTTTGCCATAGCCAACAACTACAGTGCTCACAACGATATGGAAAAGTATGAGGAATATCTTATCAAGGCGAGTATCTGCGACATCCTCTGCTGTACGAAGGAAAATCTGGCTCTCCAATATCTTGCTATGTACTTGTTCAAACAGGGCGATGAGAACATAGAGAGGGCTCGGATTTATATCAACTTTGCAATGGACGACGCCAAGACTTATAACAACCGTCTGCGAATTCTTGAGATATCGCAACGACTGCCGGTCATTGTCTCTACTTACCACAAAATGGTAACAAGCCAAAACTCTTTCCTTAGATATGCGGTATGGGGCATTTCGCTTCTTGTCTTGGCTATGATTGTACTTCTGTTTTTCATTTTCAGGCAAAACAAGTTATTGACGAAAAGGAGACACGAGCTACACGTCAGCAACGACTTGCTAACGGAAACAATCGAGCGTCTGAATCGTGCCAACGAACAATTGCTCGACACCAACCGCAAGCGCGAGGGGCTTGCAAAACTCTATATTGACCTTTGTGCCAAATATATCGACCGGATTGCGAAAATGAAGATTATGGTGCAAAGAAAAATCAAGGCTAATCAAATAAACGACCTGTTGAGTCATATTTCTTCGTCGAAATTCAACCAAGAGGAAGCCGACACGTTCTTGAAACGGTTCGACGAGGCGTTCCTGAATCTTTATCCTTCGTTTGTTACGGAATTTAACACACTGTTGAAAGAGGATATGCAGATTGTAATCAAGAAGCCTAAAACCTTAACTACCGAACTGCGTATCTTTGCGCTTATCCGTTTGGGGGTAAAAGACAGTTCGGAGATTGCAGCCCTGCTCTACTACACTCCGCGCACCATCTACAACTATCGTTCGGCGTTTAAGAACAAAGCCATCGACCGCGAGTCGTTTGAGCAACAAGTGTGTATGCTCTGCACGGTAATCAACGACAAATAAGAGTCCGGTCACGTCGCTACTTCGACGAAACCGGACACTCCAAAAATTACCTAATCTACGGGCTCTTACTTGACGATGATTTTACGTGTCTTTGAGCCGCATTTTTCGATATACAAACCGGGGCAAAGAGTGCTGCCCGACACACGGTTGCCTTTCAAGTCGTAGACAACAGCCTCAGCGTTCGATTCCGTTTCGAGAGTGGAAACGCTACTGGAGTCGGCTTTAATAATTGAAATGGACATATTGACAACATCAACCGTTACTTTATATTTGTCGGCTGTAGTGATATTCCACTTGTTATCGTCGCCACCGAACACCATCTTAGCATCGTTAGCAGCGTCGCGTTGATAGAAAGTTTGTCCGTAACCTGTTTGGTTGTTTACCGCGATTTTCATTTCACCTTCGACGAGGTTGACAGTAGCTGTGAACACTGTAGGATTGTCGGGAGTGGGAGAAAGCATAGTGCCGTCGCCGAGGCTCCAACCGCCGGGAGTGGCTGAGCCGACAAGCCAAAGAGCGGTGTGGTTCAACGCATTATCCTGATAAGCGGCTTTATTAACGACAATTGTCTTGGCTGCGAGGTCGCAAACGATATCGTAGTTGGCTTGTTCGCTTACTTGGAACTTGTTGTCGTTGGAGTTTTCTTCGCTTGAAACGAGAGGAGTTGCTGTGCCTTCAGTGAGAGTAACACCGGTGTCGCCTGCACGATATTCAAGGTTACCCCAATCAGTAGCTGTGAGAAACTTAAAATCGCTGTTCGCTTTGAGGTTGACAGTTGCTTTGAACACATCGGGAGCATCTGCTGTGTTGAGCATCACTACGCTGTTGTCGATTGACCAGCCACCCCAAACACCATCTCCGACAATGAGAAGACGGTCGGCTGCGTTGGCTGTTAATGCACTTGCTGCTAAAAGGATGCAGCCTAAAAATCTCTGTGTAAATGTTTTGACTTTCATATTATTATGATTTTTGGAGTTATTATTTAATCGCTACTTTTCGGCATAATGTCCGGTTGGAGTTCATCACGCTTACGATATATATACCGTCGACAAGAGGACGCGATGTGAAGGGATGCGCAGCCGAGGCTCTGCCTTTGCAAACTGTCTGTCCGCTGATGGCGGTCACCACGACGTCGGCAGGCGTTTCTGCTGCGGTCACTACTACCGACGAGGATGAAACGCCGACCCCGATTTTGTCTTCGCCAACGACGCTGACACTCCCTTTTGCATCAGTCTCTTCTGCAAGGACGCTTTCTGTGCTAAGCAATTCGCCACGAATGGTCTCCTTGACTGTATTGAGGGTGATGCGGTAGTAGCCGGGTTGTGAAATTGTCCACTTCACGTCGGGACCGCCCGTTGAACGGTAGCTGCTCTCGCCGATTATTGTATGGTCGGCTTCGTAAGGATGGAAGTTGATACTAAACCAGTCCTGAGCGGTGAGTATCTTAAATTTATTGGGCTCTTCGCGGCTTTCGCCCCAGTCGGGCTTGAGTGTTCCTTCCCAAACCACCTCCTCGGGAGACGATGTTGAAGCGGAGAAACGTATGGATTGCGGGTCGGTCCAGTAGTTCCAGCCTAATGGGCAGCAACCGCCAACTATGTACAACTCACGATACCGTTGGTTAAAACGTGCAAATACATTATTGTTTTCCACCAAGGCGTAGATGGTGTATGTGCCGGGAAGGCTCACGCTCCAACCCTGGCGGGAAGAGGTTGTTGCCGACGTTATAAGCGAAGATGTGTAACCGTCACCGAATGTTATGTCGACACCATCGAACAGCGGGAGGTAACAGGTTGTGGCTGACCCGATTTCCGGGGTGTCGATAAGGATGACGTTGCCCGGAGATAGTGTTAGGGAGGCTTTGAACTCTGAACCGCCCAAAAGTGGCAATTCCACTATTTTGCCACCGAGAGCCGAGCCTGTGGCATAGAGAGTTGCAGGAAGGCTGACGGCGTCTTCTTTTTCGTTTACCGACATCATCATAGTGTTCAAGTCGACGTAGATGGTGTAGTCGGCGGTGGCGGCGGGTACGAACTTGAAGTCTTTGCTGCCATCGAGCGTCCAGTCGGCAACGAAGGTCAACGAGTATGTGTTGCCTGCCGAAACAGACTGTCCGCAAACGGTACCGAAGATATGCTTTGAGAAGCTACGGTTGTTGATAAACTTAAACTCACGTCCGCTCTCAAGTTGCCCTGTCCAGCGGAATACGCCATCTGCTATGCGTTCCATTTCGGGGGTCGCGTTCACATCCCACTTATAAGGAGTTGCGTCACCGATTATGTAGAGCTGCGACAGTTCCATAGAGTTTGACATGTCTGCCGCTGCGCCACAAATAGACATGCAAAAGAAACAAAATAGGAAAAACTGTTTTTTCATACTGTCTAAGATTTATCAATTGTTGATGAATTTGCAGATATACGTACGGTCGTCTGCCACCACCCTGCTTATATATAGCTGTGGCGACAGCTTTGAAAGGTCGATGCTGAAACTGTTTACTTTATTGTAGGTTTGTTCGAGCATCTGCTTTCCTAAGGAATTGCATACCGTTACTGCAACGTTCCGAGTCACTTGAGGAAAAGTCGCAATGAGACAGCGGCGCTGAGCGTCATAGCTGACTTTTGAAGAAGAACCGGAAATAGCATCTATTGCGGTATTTCCGTAGTATTCAACGACAACATTAGTCTCAGAAGAACAAGCAGTCATTGGAACTTCGAAAGTGACACACTGCTTGGCAGCATCGAAGCTGTAATCCGTAACATTACCGTTGACCTTGACAGAACGCGGCTCTGCGCTGTTGTAGATACGCATCTCGTAGGAACGCGAAACGGGCGCTTTGCTGTATGTTCCCTGACGTGCTGAAATCACATAGACAGCCTTGTTGCCTGAAAGGGTCTGGGTGAAAAGCGTGGTTGCATAATTAGTGTCGTAATCAGCATTGTTGCCATCGTCCTCGTAAAGATTAAAAGAACCGTTTGAACCTGCTACGACGTTGAGCACCAGTTTGTCAGGACGCTCCGTAACGTTCATCACCGTCTCGGGATTGTAGGGAATGATGGCTCCCTGACGGAAGAAGTAGGGTATTTGTGCATCTGTATACTCTATGGTTCGCTTGCACGGACCTTGTATCAGTTCGTTGGTAGCGACGCTCCACCACTTGCCCTCCGGGAACCATATCTCTTTCGATGTCAGCCCGTTTGCCTGTGCACTCGTCGTGATAGGCGCAACAAGGATGTCGTTGCCGAACATATATTCGCCATCGTATTCATAAGCCTCATCAGCGTCCGGATAGTCGTAATAGAGCGGACGGCACAGGCATATTCCTGTATCGTAAGCCTCGCGAGCCATCGTGTAGAGATAGGGGAAGAGCGAATAGCGAAGGCGCACGGCATCGAGAATGAGTGGGAAATTGGGGAATTTCCATATACGCCGCTCTATGCGCGAATCGGCTGTAGCATGTGTACGGAATATCGGTGTAAATACTCCGAACTGTATCCAACGCAACACGAGGTTGGGGTTGTTGATGAGTTCGTCGTTGCTGTACATGTGCCCGCCAAGGTCGTGACCCCAATAGCCATAGCCTACATTTGAGGCTGTGGCGGTAAAATAGGGCTCAAAAGCAAGTGCCTCGTAGCTGATGTTGGCATCGCCCGAAAAGCCTATCTGGTAACGGTGACTGCCAAGACCTCCCCAACGATGGAAAATAACGGGGCGTTGGTTGCGTTTCTTTGCTTCGTTGAAGAAGACATGGTTGCACCAGAATGTCTCGCTGAGCGAATTGGTGTAAGGACTGGTGAGATACTGCTGCCAGTCGAGCCACCAGAAGTCTACGCCTTCTTGCTCGTGGTCGCGGATGATTGTCGAGAAGAACGACTTTGTGAAATCCGGCCAATCGAGACTCCAATTGATATTATCCTTGCCATCGTTGAGATACTTACCTGAAAGTTGGCTCTGCATTTGGTCGAAATAGGTCGGCGACTCTGTTTTGTTGATGCCGTCGGCGGGATGCAGGTTAAGCGCTGTCTTGAAGTTAGCAGCATGCATGTCGCTGAGCAATCCGACAGGATCCGGGATGAGGTTTGTATTCCACGACCAACCTGTCCAGCCTCCACGTCCCGCCGACATGCTTGAGGCATTGCCGTTCCAGTGCCAGTCCATATCAAGAATCATGACATCGGTAGGGATGTTGTTGCTCTTCAAGTCGCTCATTATCTGCCTGTAGTCGTCGGCAGAATAGGATGCGTATTTACTATACCAATATCCAAAGACATAATCAGGGGGCAGTGGAATTCGTCCGGCAATGCTGATATAATCGGCTATTGCTTTGCGATAGTTCTTGCCGTAGCCTAAGAGATATACGTCCATGGCATGGGAGTCTGTACGATTGTCCCACCATGGATAGCCCATGTCGGCATTGGGAACGAGTGCGTAGGAGCGTCCGCCGTCGGAACGCACGGCACTCCATGAATCGTCGACAACAGCCCATCCCGAACGCGAGATGACACCCATCTCCATTTCCGAGCGCTTGCTGTCGCCCATCAGTCCGTCGAGGGTGCGGCATGTGCCTTTAAGGTTCAGCGGGTCGGGCTTGCCCGGATACCACAGGGTGGATGTTCCGTTGTTGTCGATGGTGACTGACAGGTTGTCGGGCGAAGCCGGAACGGTACGCGGGTCGTATCCCTTGCGATACTTGAGTTTCAGACGGTCGGTGGTGATATAGAGATATGTACCATCGTCGACTGTCGTAAACGGCACCAAATCGAGGTTGCGGTTCACTACGGTGAATGTGGCGCGGTCTTCGAATTGTCCTGTGCTACTGTATTCTATTCGAATCATCTCCGGAGTAAGGACCGTAAACCGTGCGTTTCCACTCACCACCATAGCTTCGCTCTTTGCTACGGGGTTGTCGGCATTGCTTTGTGCACCCGCCGAGAAAACCGACAATACACTTAGCAGGGTTGTTACAACCCTAAATGCAGATATTCTATTCATTCTCATTATTTTAGATTCTTGATACTAATTGCATATCCACCGCCGGGAGCGGCTTTAAGTTTAAGAGTAGTCTTATATGTCACCTTGCATTTGGTGATTGTGTAAGCTTGCGGATTGTTCTTGTAGTGGGCATCTTTAGCGTCGGCATAGATGATAGCCTCGTATTTTTTATCTTTGTCGAGGAAGTCGAGTTTGATTTCCGACTGATGGCCGTTTTCGCCGGCTGTACATCCCATAAACCAGTTGTCGGAACCTTTTTCCTTGCGGGCTATGGTAATATACTGTCCGGGCTCAGCCTCGAGATAACGGCTTTCGTCCCAGTCGAGGGCTACATCCTTTATGAATTGTAGGGCATCCATATAGTTCTTGTAGTTGTCGGGGGTGTCGGCAGCCATCTGCAACGGGCTGTACATAGTAACGTAAAGAGCCAACTGACGGGCGAGCGTCGAATTGATGTAATGATGCTTTCCGGGGTCGATTTTGCTCATATCGCCTTCGAGAATGCCCGGCGTGTAGTCCATCGGACCACCTTGCAAGCGAGTGAACGGAAGAACAGTTGTGTGGAACGCCTTATTTCCGGCAAAGGATTCATACTCGGTGCCACGCGCCGACTCGTTGCCAATGAGATTGGGGTAGGTGCGGCATAAACCCGTGGGACGCACAGCCTCGTGAGCGTTAACCATAATGTGATGCTTGGCGGCTTCGGTCACGCAGTAGAGATAGTGGTTGTTCATCCATTGACCGTAGTGATGTTCTCCACGGGGTAGGATGTTTCCAACGTAACCACTCTTAACGGAGTTGTAGCCATACTTATCCATTAGATTGTAGGCGGCTTCGAGATGACGCTCATAGTTGCGCACGGAAGCGGATGTTTCGTGATGCATCATCAGTCGCACGCCCTTTGAGTGAGCATAATCGTTGAGAGCCTTGATGTCGAAATCGGGGTAAGGAGTTTGGAAATCGAACACATAGTCTTTTTCGTGACCGAACCAGTCTTCCCAACCGATGTTCCAACCTTCAACGAGCACTTGCGAGAATCCGTTTTCGGCAGCAAAGTCGATGTATTTCCGCACGTTTTCGTTATTAGCGGGATGGTTGCCGTGAGGCTTGCATTTGGAATAGTCGGTAGTTCCGAGGTGTACCGACGGAAGGTCGTTGGTGTACGACCAAGCCTTACCGCCGCCAATCATTTCCCACCAAACGCCGATATATTTCACAGGTTTAATCCAGGAAGTGTCGGCATATTTGCAGGGCTCGTTAAGGTTGAGAATGAGTCGAGAAGCAAGAACTTTGCGAGCATCGTCGACCACCATAACGGTTCGCCAAGGAGTGGTGCACGGCGTTTGGCAGTGAGCCATATTGCCTTGGGCGTCGGGAGTGAGTTGTGAGCGGAACACAAAGTTTTTGTCGTCGAGGTCGAGGTGCATGCAAGAATAGTCGACGAGAGCCGCTTCGTGGATGTTGACATACAGACCCTCAGCGGTTTTCATTTGCAAAGACGTTTGCACGCCCGTCGGAGAGAAGAATGTCTGCGAAGCATTGTCGCACTTGGCAGCCTCCATCAGACCGCGAATCTCCGACAGCCGCGACTCGGTGTAGTCATACTCCTGAGTATCGTAGTCGCCGGGAATCCACCATGCGGTGTGGTCGCCTGCCATAGCAAACTCCGTGTGTTCGGCTTTGACTGTGAAATATGGAAGAAACTGCTGTTGCGGGAACTCATAGCGAAAACCCACACCATCATCGTATACGCGAAAACGGAAATTCATAAAACGTCCGTTTGACGGTTTTTCGAGTTCGACAAACAACTCGTTGTAGTGGTTGCGGATGCTTTTCTCCTCACCCCACACCGGTTGCCATGTTTCGTCGAAAGTCGAAGTTGTGGCGTTGTTGATGCGGAACTTATCCATCAACGAGTTTTCCTCGTTGAGTTCCATACCCAGACGGCTCGTCTTAACCACGGGGATACCCTTATAATCAATCTTATAAGTAGGCACTCCATCGTCGGTCAGCGAGAAAGTCAATAGAATATTTCCGTCGGGCGACGTCACGGTGCGTTGTGCAGTCTGTGAGGTGGCACAAAGTGCCACCATAACACAGATTGCGAGTATATAAAACCTATTGAATGTGCTAAGCATAATTAATATATGGAAGTTTACAATCTTTATTTAGTCAACTTGACCACTTTACAACCGTGAGCGGTGATGTTTGCAGTAATCGACGAAGCCTTACCCTCATCGGCATGCGCCCAAAGGTCGCGAACGTTCATCTCGCCGGAGATGCCTAATTCAGAGAAATTGACTGAAACGGTCGAAGTGTTGTCGCTGCGGTTGAACAAAGCCAAAACATAGTCGCCGTTCGACATTTGTCCATACCAAATCTCGTTTTTCTTGTCGCCGAGTTTGTCGCTGAGCGGCTTTCCGACGAAACCGTCGCGATTGAGCGCAAGCAATTCGTCGTTGGTGTAATATTTAACATTGTCGCCAATGGTGCTGTATTGGTCGGCAGCAGCCACCGGACCTCCGGCGATGAGTTGGAGGGAAATTTCAGTTTGTTTTTCAGCCTCTGTTTCGAACTTGTTCAGGCGGATGAAGTCGCCGTCGAGGATAACCTTATTACGTCCGCCGATATGCGACCAATAAGTAAAGCCGTCGAACTGGTTGTTGCAGTTAGGCCAATTAGCATACGATTTACCCTTGTCTTGTGCAGAGCAGTGCCACCAGCCACCGCCACCTGTATCGCAAACGATGCGTACCATGTTGCCGTAACGCGCCTCAAGCTCGGCATCATTATACATGTGCGGCATAACAAGCGAAGTGAAGATGCCATACTTCTTTGCCGACTCGGCGATGTAAGTCAAAGCACGGGCATAGCTTTCGCGACCATAGCCACGGCCGACGACACCCATACCGCGGTCTTTGCCGTCTTCGTACCACGAGAGGAAGTCCATACGGATGAATTCAACGCCGAGTTCTTTGTAGTGCTTGAAGAATCCGTCGATGTATTCTTTGCAGCCGGGATTTTCAGCCACAGCCCAGTGGAACCATTTGTCTTCCGTGCCGGGGTTCATTACTTGAGTCGTGCCATTGTAGTATAAGTTGCCAAAAGTAAATTCAGTGCCCTCAATTTTTGTGTCGCGCGGACCGTGAATCCACAACGGGTTGTCGTAGACGCCGAGTTTCAGTCCCTTGGCTTTACATTTAGCAACGAGGTCTTTCAACGAAATCGAGCCGTATTGAGTCATATAACCGGAAGCGTCGGTCGACAGCATAGCGATAAAACCGTCGGTACAAATCATGTCATATCCGGAAGGCTTGAGTTTGGTAGCCACGAAATCGATGATTTTGTCCCATTCGTCGGGAGAGATGTCGATGGTCGATACGCCTTGACGCTCTTTCTCGTAGCAGTATTCATAAACGCTCCAATAAAGAGGTGCCTTCACATTGTCGTGAATACCTTCGACCTCCGGCAAGTCGGGCAATTCATACTTTGGAGGATATTTCATCTCCACGTCATCCTTACAAGAGGCAATCATCGATGCCGCCGCAAGGGCTATTGTTATTAATGTCATATTTTTCATTGTCGTTATTATTGTAAAGTTCTGGATACTTTATTTTTTCTCTACGGCTATTGTATAGTTTTTGAGATTGAAGGTGATGTGGTATGTACCGGCTTCGGTAACCTTCCACTTGTTGTCGGGGTCGCCTGCGTAGAACAAGAAGTCGGGAGAGGCAACGCCTGCCGACGAAATCGCAGTGTTGGCAACCGTCGGGTGTAGGAACGGGCAAGAGAAAGTTCCGTCTTGAACCAAGCAAGCCTTCATTTCGCCGGTCTTGAGTTCGCCTTCCCAAGTGAAGACGTATTTGTCGGTTGTGCTGCGAGTAAATTTGGTTGCATTGTCCATCGACCAGCCGTTAGGAGTGGCATCGCCAATCATAAAGAGCGTCTCTGTTTCAATCGGTGTTTTCGCCTCACCTTCGTCGGTTATAAACTTAGCCGTAATAGTCCGTTTCTGAAGGTCGAAAGTGATGAGATACTTACCGGCTTCGGTAACCTTCCACTTGTTGTCGGGGTCGCCTGCGTAGAAGTCAAAACCGGGAGAGGCAACGCCTGCCGACGAAATAGAGGTGTCGGCAACTGTCGGGTGTAGGAACGGGCAAGAGAAAGTTCCATCTTGAACCAAGCAAGCCTTCATTGCGCCGGTCACGAGTTCGCCTTCCCAAGTGAAGATGTATTTGTTGGTTGTGCTGCGGGTAAATTTAGAAGCATCGTCCATCGACCAACCGCCGGGCGTAGCGTCGCCAATCATAAAGAGCGTCTCCGTTTCAATTGCGTCGGTGCTAACTTCGATTTCTTTAATAAACTGAGCGGTAATAGTCCAATGCTCGAGGTCGAGAGTCAGGCGATAAACGCCGGCTTCTTCGACGCGCCACTTGTTGTCGGGACCGGTAGTGAATACAAAGTCACCGCTCTCCACGCCGCTCTTGTTAATCTTGCAGTCGGCGGATGAAGGACGAATAAACGGCACATCCCAACTACCTTTTTCAAGACAAGCCTTCATTTCGCCGGCTTTAAGTTCGCCTTCGTATTCGAAGATGTACTGCGACTTCTTAACCAGTTCCGTAGGATTGTTGTTGTCCCAACCATTCGGAGTGGCATCGCCAAGCATATACACAGCCTCAGCCTCAATCGGTTCGATAACCGGAGCGTCGTTTTCGCCAAGATATTCTGTCGACATAGTCCAATTGCGCAAGTCGAACGTCAGGCGATACTTTCCGGCATCGGTCACGCGCCATTTGTTGTCGGGGTCGCCGGCATGCATAATGAACTTTTGGTCGGTGATATTAGTCTTCGAAATCGAAGTTCCGTTGTTCTCGGGACGAATGAAAGGCGCATCAAAGCTGCCCGTAGTCAGGCAAAGCTTGATTTCGCCGGTAAAGAGCGAGCCTTCCCAAGAAAAAACCAATGGGTCGTCGGCAGAAGGCTCCAGCGGCGTCGGATTGTCAATACTCCAACCGTTGGGAGTAGCGTCGCCAACCATGTAGAGGACGGATGTCTTGATTGGCAGGTCGCCCTCGATGATTTTCAGGTCTCTTTCTTCATCGCAACTGCTCATACACATTGTGGCAACAGCTGCGGTAAGTCCGAAAAATATATTCTTAAGTTTCATAATCGATGTCTTTTTTATGTTATACTTACTCCTTATTCATTGTATCCCGGATTCTGTTTCAAAGCCTTGTTAGCGTTGAGAATCGGACGCATTATCGGGAATATCTCAGTATGTGAATCAGCGTCAGGAGTTTTGTCCCACCAAGTAGCGGATGTGAACTTGCCGAAGCGGATAAGGTCGATGCGTCGACGGCTCTCTGCAAAGAACTCACGACCCCACTCATCGAGCATTTCGTCCATATCGAGTTCAGCCTTACCGTCGGGAACGTAGAGCACGTCTTTGAGGTTTTCTTCAGGATAGTTGCGGCGGCGCACAGAGTTGAGCAGGCGAGCAGCCTCTGCTTTCTTGCCTTGGCGCAGTTTGCATTCTGCAAGCGAATAGATTACCTCCGGCAAGCGAATCTCCGTGAAGTCGCTCTCCATTTGGTGCAGGTCGTCGTCGGAATAGAACGGATATTTGGCGAAATGCCATCCGGAATTGTGGTCGCCGTCGCGCAGTGTACTTGTTGTAGCGGCAAGCCATTTGTTGGGGTCCAAGCCTTGGAACTTACCAACAGCATCGCGGATATATAATTCGTAGTCGACTTCCGGCGCTTTCACACGCTTGGTTGCTCCGTTTTCGTCTTTATATTCGAGATAGCCATAGAGGAACATACCTTCGCGGCGGCTATCGCCAAGATTGCGGTAGAGTTTCATACGTACATCCCCCGGATATTTGCGGAACTTCTGCACAGTCATACCGAGTTGATAGTTAAGCGGCTTGCCGTCGGGAGCGAAGCTTGGAGAAGCGGCATACTTGGTGTTGTGGTCGCCTGCCTTGCTCTTGGAGTCGTTGAAATAGTAGCGAGCGCGCGCGGGAACTGTCCACCAATAAGTATCACCTTGATATTGCCAATAAGTATAACCGGCATCTGCGGGGAAACCGAAAATCACCTCGTCGCAATTGTCGTTGTCCCAATCGAAAGCAGCATCCCAGCGGTCGGCAATCTCATACTTACCATATTCGCCGGCGACAATCTTTTGCGCTATTGCGGCACATTCGTTGTATTTCTCTTCGCCGATATAGACTTGAGCATTGAGGTAGAGACGAACGAGCAACGCAGCAGCAGCGGCTTTCGTCCATTGTCCTTGTATGGATGAATTGCTTCCCAAGCTCGATTTTTCGATGAGCATAGGTATTGTTTCCAGCAGTTCGGATTCGATGAAATCGAAAATTACCTTCGGCTCAACCTGAGTTTCGGTGTTTTGCGACACGTCGTTGAAGCTCACGGCGAGAGGCACATTACGGAAAGCGTCGAGAAGACGAATATAGAACCAAGCACGCAGTACGCGGCATTGAGCCTTAAGGTTGTCGAACTCGGCTTGAGAGAAACCGAATTTTTCGGGCGAAAGCTTGTTAAGGTCTTCGATAACGTAATTGGCTTGCATAATGCCCTGGAAGCAGCCGTTCCACTCCGTTTGGGCGTCACCACCGTCTTCGACGTTCCATTCATGGTAGTGAAGACGACGCCATTTACCACCGTCGTCCCACCAACCGTCGCGCGTTGGGGTAATGAGTTGGTCGGCAGACAATTCGTTGAGCACATGGCGACTTTGGATGCTCCAAAAAGCATGTTCAAATGGGCGGAAGGTAGCACGTACGACATCCATCTTCGTGTTATAGTAGTTTTGTGTGCCCACTTGGTCGTAAAGGGTCTCGTCGAGGTCGGTGCAACTCGTCAGTGCGGCTGCACACAGTGCTGTTGAGACTATATATTTGAAAATCTTCATGTCTTTATCAGAATTAATCGTTATTAGAAATCAATTTGCATGCCTAAGATAAACTGGCGAGTAGTGGGGAAATAAGTTCGTGAGCCTTGTCCGCCCGGGGTAAGACCGTTAACTTGGTAGGTCGACGGGTCGACACCGCTGAACTTTGTCAACGTAAATACGTTCTTCACCGTGCCATATACGCGGATACGGTCGAGGAAGCGACAGTTTTCGGGCTTGAAAGTATAGCCTAATGTCAGCATATCGAGTTTAAGATAGTCGCCGCGTTCAAGGAAGTAGTCGCACACAACGGGATTGGCTGTCGACGAAATCTCGAAATTCTTGCCGTATGCTTTGTCCAAACGGTTACCCGTGAAGTTGCGCGTGCCATAGTAGAAGTCGTGGATGTTGAAGATGTCATATCCGAATGCTCCGCGGAAGAACAGTGACAGGTCGAAATCTCTATAACGGAAGTTGTGAGTCATCGACATAGAGAACTTAGGCAAACCGTTGCCAACCACCGTGCGGTCGGCGTCGCTTGCTTGCGATGCACGTATGATGTCGCCATCTTTGTCGTAAACCAACCATTCGCCGTCGGTAGTGTGACCTGCATATCGCCACATATAGAAGTTGCCCAGCGACTTGCCTTTCTGGATGCGTTGGAGATTGTAGTACGGATACGGGTCTTCAGTGCTACATACATCATAGTAGTCTTGACCTACATATTGAGAGTTGCTGAAATCAACGAATTTGTTGCTTTGTGTTGTGCCAACAAAGTTGATGTCATAAGAGAAATCCTTCGTGTTGACTGCACGTACGTTAAGGTCAATCTCGAAACCGGTATTCTTCATCGTACCTACGTTGACAAATGTCTCGTCGAAGAGATACGGCGGAACCGAAACCTTGTAGTTGCCGAGCAAGTCTTGCTGACGACGGTTGAAGTAGTTGAGCGAACCATACAGACGGTCGCCGAAGAGCGAGAAGTCGACACCAATGTTCCAGTTTTTACCTTTCTCCCAACGCAAATCGGGATTGACATTCTTCGACGGACCCCATACTTGGAAATACCTTCCATTATAGAAATAATATCCGAAACCGGTCATTGTGTTCAACGAAAGATAACTGCCGAAATCCTGGTTACCGGTCACACCGAAGTCGGCGCGCAACTTCAAGTCGTTAATCCATTTCACATCTTTCATAAACTTCTCATCGGAAATACGCCATCCGGCAGACACGGCGGGGAAATTACCCCATTTGTGATTTTCACCGAATTTCGAAGAACCCTCGTGGCGCAACGATGCTGTAAACATATATTTACCTGCAAAGTCGTAACTTACTCGACCGAAGAATGCTATCAACTTGGAGTCGTTTTTATAACTGCTCATACAGATTTCGCCTTCCTCTTTCGCATATTCTCCCGAGCCGAGATTGTCGGCACCGAGTCCGTCGTTGGGGAAGTCCTTGTTATAGGCACTGAAACCGGAATAGTTCGAGTACTGATAAGAGTAGCCTACCATTGCTTTTACATTATGTTGGTTGAAGCTGCCACCGTAGTTGGTGAGCCATTCCAAAATCTCTTGGCGCTCTTTCGAATAAGAACGACTTGCCTCGCCCTCACGTCCGTTGTTGATTGCTATCGTACTGGTTGAAGGACGGAACCATGTGTTGTTGTTGCTGTACTGGTGGTCGGCAAACATTACCTGCGTCGACAGACGATGATTGCTCTTTTCTCCTTTGGCAAGCAAAGGCAGAAGATTGAGTTTTGCCGTTGCATCCCAGTCGAGAAGTTTAGTGTCGCCTTGGTCTTGCTCAAGTTTCTGACGTTCTACGGGGTTGGAACCGACAACCTGACCCATAAAGTTATAATAGAGAGACGGATTTTCCGGGTCCATCAACGGCGTTGTCGGGTTAGCTTCGATTGCATCCTTGAACACGCTCCAATCGGCATTGTCGCGGTAGATGATACGCGGCGCCACGTTGGCTGTAAAGTTGAAGAGTCCGCCTTTGGTAGTGTGAAAAATAGAAGCACGTGCTCCATATTCTTCACGTTCCGAACGAAGGTCGATACCTTTTGCGTCACGATAGTCGACGCTGACGCGGTAGTTGGTCTTGTCGTTACCACCACTCAATGAGAGTGTGTGCTGATGCGTAAAGCCTGTGCGGCTCACTGCGTCAAGCCAGTCAATATCACCACCCAAGTCTACGCCGGTATCACCCCAACCAAGGCGTACGTCGCGATACTCTTGCGCACTCATCATGTCGAGTTCTTTGTTGATTACGTCGAACGACACCATACCGGAGTAAGAAGTGTGAACCGCACCATCTTTGCTACCTTTCTTTGTCGTTACCACGATAACGCCATTAGAACCGCGCGTTCCGTAGATTGCCGAAGCCGCACCGTCTTTAAGAATGTCGAACGATGCAATGTCGTTCGGATTGATGTTGGTAAGATTGCCACCGGGTACACCATCGATGACAATCAGCGGGCCAAGACCTGCCGAACGCGACGAAACACCACGAATCTGAATGCTTGCTTGGTTGTTCGGGTCGCCCGCTCCTGTGTTGGTAATAGACACACCGGGGACTTTTCCTTGAATCATCATTGACGGGTCGAGCGAACTTACCGTAAGAAAGTCCTTTTCACCTACGTGCGAAATTGCCGACGTAAGTTCTTTCTTGTCCATGGTGCCATAACCGATGACCACCACTTCGTTAAGAAGGTCGCTCTTCTCTTCTAATGTTACGTTAATAACCCTACGGTCGCCAACTTTTTCGTTCTTTGTCTCATATCCTATATATGAGAAAATCAAATTGGATGAAGTTGTTGCTTCAATAGCATAATTGCCGTCAATGTCAGTAACAGTACCCTTGGTACTCTTGTCAACTCGTACACTGGCACCAATTAAAGGTTCACCGCCGGGACCTTTTACAGTACCGGTTATCTTGGTTTGTTGGGCTGATGCGGCTATCGTGGCACACATCAAAAATACCATCATAAGAAACCGATACACTACATTAATTGTCGTTAATCGTTTCATGTTAAGTTTGATTTTTAGTTTTATGGTTTTGAATTTTGGTCTAAAATTATATAATATTTCCTCTGATTTATTAACCAAGTACACACTAAGTACATTTTATATACATCAGCTTTTTAATAAAACATTGATTACCAAACCTATACACCACCAACAAGAAAGGGGCTAAGTACATGTATACTTTTAAGAAAATTTGAGAAAATGTGTTGTTTTTCGTGGTTATCCCACTTATATAGCCCTAAGCACACCGCACGAAACGAAAATTGCCGACGCACGAATCAATGGTGTTGACTTCAAAAATTCAAGCAACTAAGAAGCCTAAATTTACTTTTGGCGGTTGTTTCAAAACAAAGCATTGCAACAAGTGTGCTACAATGCTCTGTGTGGTATATTTCGTAGTCCCGAGGGGAATCGAACCCCTATCAAAAGTTTAGGAAACTTCTATTCTATCCGTTGAACTACAGGACCGCAGGAATGCGAATGCAAATTTACATTATTTTCCTAAATGTGCCAACCGTTTGCGTTTTTTTCGCTACGGTTGGCACAAAAGAAAAACATAATTAGACTAAAAAGTATGATTATAATTCAATTAATAGCGTGGTTAAAAATTGTAGCCGACTGAGAAACAGAATCGGTTTTCGCGGTATTTCGGCTGCTCTTTAATCATATCCGCCATACCTAACGATGCAGTAAAGCCGACATAGAACTTGTCGATGTTTATGCCGGTGCCGACATTCCAGGCGCAGTCGACTTGGTTTGCCCAACCTTCGTCGCCATAAATGTCTATGCTATGACCATCGTCGTCACACTCTTTCCCGGTAAACCCGATGCGAAGTTCGGGTCCGGTAAAGAAACTCCATCCGCCGCGGCTGAACACGTCAAAACGATAGCCGACCATTACGGGAATAGAGAGACCGAATTTTTTGACCTTTGATTTCAAATCACCGAATTCATCATCAATTTTTTCCTTATAAGTATCACGCCAAAGCATTAATCCGGGCTCTACGTAGAGGTTTTGCCACACGGGGATGTTATAAACGCCGCCGAAGGAGAATCCGGGACCTGTCTTAAAGCCGTCGAAGGATATTTTGCCGGCGGAAATGTCCGACGGGCTGTTTATGTTGGCGCTTAGACGGAGTCCGAAATGTGCGCGGTTGTCGGGGTTGTTAAACTGTGCATAACTGCTGACAGCCAACAACGCTACAACGGCGAGTAATAGTATACGTTTCATTTTTGTTATTCGGTTTTCTATTATAACGTAAATGTCGTTTAAATATTATAACACTTATGCGATTAAAAAGTTCAACGGCGGTCGAGTTGGTATGCAAGTCGGGGCGTACCGTTGTGACAGAAAATGATTCCGGTGTAGACGAATCCCATACGGATTAGCGTACGCTGCATCACGCGGTTGTCGGCGTGTGTGTCGACGCGCAGAGTGTCAAAGCGGTCGAGGCACCAACGCAGGCATATCTCACCGATTCCGCCGACTTTGCCCGACGAGGCGAGCCGATGCACCACAGCGTAGGGGCGGTCGTTGAGCCATGCGCCTTGGATGATGGCGTAGGTTGGGTCGGGACCTTCGATAAGAGCGAAAACGGCAAGGATTTCGTCGCCTCGGCAAGCGGTCCAAAGCACGTCGGCGCTGATGTCGGCGCGTACGTCCGCTTCCGACGGATAACCGTCAATCCATTGATTAGGATTGCCCGAGGCAGCCATAAATCGGCGTGCATTAGCGTAAATTGCCGTAATGCGGGGCGCATCGGCTTCGACGGCTTTTCGGAAGTGTATCATCGGAAGGTGAGTGTTGAAAGGTTACTGCAAAGCATTTGCCCGACGGCTCTGATGTCGTCGACTGATACGGCACGGATGCGATTGGCAACGGCTTCGACGTTGAGCGTTGTTCCGAAGTTGAGCACTTCTTTGCCGAGCGAGAGTGCGCGATTTTCGGAACTTTCGCTACTTACGATGAGTTGACCGATGTACTGCTTTTTGGCGGCATTGAGAGCACGTTCGGTGATACCGCCGTCGGCAATACGGCGGAGTTCGTCGTCGATGAGACGGCGGCACTTGGCAGTGTGACGATGGTCGCTGCCGAAGTAGATGGTAAACAAACCGACGTCGGAGAGCAGCGTGACGGTCGATTCGACAGTGTACGCATATCCGCGGCGCTCGCGAATGGCTACGTTGAGAGTGGAGTTCATACCGGGTCCGCCGAGGATGTTGTTGGCGAGCAGCAACGCATATTTTCGACTGTCGTGCATGCCGAAAGTTGTGGTACCGACGACGGTGTGCGACTGATGTGCATCGATGTCGCGCAGATGCTCAAACGGCGCTGCGGCAACGATGGGTTTGCACGATAGGCGGTGCAACGGATGGTGCATTGCTCCGAAATAGCGTTCGGAGAGGGCAAAAAACCGCTCTGCGGGGATGCTGTCGACTGCGAAAAGCACCATATTTGTCGGCACATAGAGGTTTGCGACATAGTCGAGGCAATCGGCACCGGTTAGGCTTTGCAGAGTTTCTTCGTTGCCTAATATGTTATGTCCGAGCGGCGTATCGGCAAAGATAAGGTCTTCGAAGTCGTCGTAGATGGCATCAGCCGGCGAATCGCGGTAGGAATCGATTTCTTCGACGACCACTTCGCGCTCTTTGTCGATTTCGTGTTCGGGAAAGGTGGAATTGCACACCAGGTCGGCGATGAGTTCGACGGCGCGCGCCATGTTGCCCGATGGAAAGACCGAGTAGACGAGCGTTTCTTCTTTGGTTGTGTAGGCATTGAGTTCGCCGCCCACGCGCTCCATTCGGTTCAGAATGTGCCACGCTTTACGGCGCCGCGTGCCTTTGAAGATGGTATGCTCCACGAAGTGTGCCAGCCCGAGGCGAGCGCCATCGTCGCGACTTCCTGCCTGCACAGCCAGCCCACAATAAGCCACGCTTCCCTGTCGGCGTTGATAGACGATGCGCAGACCGTTGGGAAGCGTGTTGTAATGATAGGTTTGCTCCATTGCCTAAGGCGGCTTAGAGGTTAAAGGCTTTGCGGATGGCGTCGACGTAGTCGAGTTTCTCCCATGTAAAAAGTTCTACTTCGATATCTTTATCGCCGTTGTAGACCGACTTGAAATGCTTAACGATGGTTTGCGGCTTGCGCCCCATATGTCCATAGGCGGCGGTTTCTTCGTAGATAGGTTGACGCAACTTGAGTCGACGCTCGATGGCTGCGGGACGCATGTCGAATATATTTTCCACCACCTTTGCTATCTCCGAATCGCTCACAGCCACGTGGCTCTTGCCGTAGGTGTTTACGTAGAGGCTCACGGGACGCGCTTCGCCGATTGCGTATGCCACTTGCACGAGCACTTCGTCGGCAACGCCGGCAGCTACCAAGTTTTTGGCGATATGGCGTGCAGCATACGCTGCCGAGCGGTCGACTTTGCTGGGGTCTTTTCCTGAAAAAGCACCGCCGCCGTGTGCGCCGCGACCTCCGTAGGTGTCGACGATGATTTTGCGTCCGGTCAGACCGGTGTCGCCGTGAGGACCGCCGATAACGAATTTTCCGGTCGGGTTGACGTGGAGAATCAATTTGTCGTCGAAGAGCGCCTTGATGCTATCGGGCTGTGCAGCGACAACGCGCGGCAACAGAATGGTCTCGACATCGCTACGTATCTTTGCGAGCATTTCGGCGTCGGCGGCAAGTTGCGCCCCTTCGGAGTCGTTGGCAGGAGTAATGAAGTCGTCGTGCTGAGTGCTAACCACAATGGTGTGGATGCGTTGCGGCTCGCCCGCTTCGTTGTATTCTACAGTCACCTGACTCTTCGAGTCGGGACGAAGATAGGTCATCTCCTTGCCTTCGCGACGGATGTCGGCGAGGGTGCTCACAATGGCGTGAGCCAGGTCGAGCGTCAACGGCATATAGTTGGAGGTCTCGTTAGATGCATAGCCGAACATCATGCCTTGGTCGCCGGCACCTTGATTGTCGGCGTCGGCGCGCTCAACGCCGCGGTTGATGTCGCCCGATTGTTCGTGGATAGCAGTGAGAATGCCGCACGATTCGCCGTCGAACTTATATTCGCTCTTGGTGTAGCCAATACGGTTGATAACTCTACGTGCCGTGTCCATAATATCGATGTAGACTTTCGACTTCACTTCGCCGGCAATCACTACCTGTCCGGTGGTTACGAGGGTTTCGCATGCCACTTTCGACGACGGGTCGTAGGCTAGAAGTTTGTCGAGGATAGCGTCTGAGATTTGGTCAGCCACTTTGTCGGGATGCCCTTCCGACACTGATTCAGATGTAAATAAGTAGTTCATTTTCCAATGCGTTTTACGTGGAAAATGCTAAGAATGCTGAAAATCAATGGGATTTGCAGTTTTAGCATTTTTTTATGTGGTTGCAAGCAGCCAAATTTTTCCACAGATTAATATTGCGTTTTATTTCGGTGTGCAAAGGTATGCAATCATAGCGAAAAATGCAATATATTTCGATTAAAAAAGTGGAGAGAGGAAAAAAGAGCTCTTATCAAGGACTCCTCTCCACTCTCCAATTTTACCTTTTACCTCTCCGCTAATAATTTTCAGCGCGGAGCTGGAAGTAAGCCTTCGGGTGCTTGCACACCGGGCAAAGTTCGGGAGCTTCCTTACCGATATGGATATGACCGCAGTTTAGGCAATGCCACATGCAGTCGCCGTCGCGCGAGAACACAATCTTGTCGGTAATGTTATTGAACAGTTTGCGATAGCGAGCCTCGTGCTCCTTTTCGATAGCGGCAACGCCTTCGAAAGCAGCACCGATGCTGTCGAAGCCTTCTTCGTAAGCCTCGCGAGCAAACTGTGCATACATTTCCGTCCATTCGTAGTTTTCGCCGTTAGCAGCATCTTCGAGATTCTCGAGAGTTTCGGGCACTGCACCACCGTGGAGAAGTTTGAACCACAATTTAGCGTGTTCGCGCTCGTTACCTGCAGTTTCTTCAAAGATTTTCGAAATTTGCACGTAGCCATCTTTCTTGGCTTTCGATGCATAGTAGCTGTACTTATTAGTTGCTTCACTCTCGCCGGCAAATGCTGTGCGCAAGTTTGCTTCGGTCTTTGTTCCTTTTAATTCTTTCATAGACGCGATTTATTTAGTTTGTTGGCAAATGTAGTAAATAACAAAAATAAAAGCAAAACAATCCGACAAATTGTGCATAACTGCGAACAAAAAGAGTCATAAAAATGTTTTAATTCAAAATGAAGCTTTTGATTTACATACTCGTCGTTGTAGCGTCGGCGTTTTGCAGCATCTCCGTGTTTAGCGAAGCCGCCGAACGCGAACGTATGTCGCACCGCTACGAAATGTCGGCAGACAACAAGTATGACGTCGAAGGCAGCATCTGTTGCTTTGCTTTGACCGCCAATTCATCGGCACAACACTTTGGCACTACCGCAAAACGTATGCTCTCGCAGATTGTCAACAAGATACGCCACGCCTGCGCCGCACACGCTCGAATGGCAATCGCCGGAGCGCATCGCAATGCCATGGTCGATGCCGGTGTCTACAGCACAACTTTCCGTCCCGGTCGCATCGCCGCAACAACTCGGCTTAACGTAGTAATTCGACATCTAATCATTTAGACCGCAGTTTCCATTATTTTTTATTACCAACCTCGACGCACCATGCCTCGAGGAATCACATTTTATCAACACAATAACACTTAACACAATGGAAACTATAGCAATACTAAATCCAAAAGCCATGCCGCACATCGAGCGACGTGCAAACTTCAACGCAATAATTATCAACAGTTTAATAATTGTAGCAGGAATCTATTTTGCGTTCTTTGTCAAAGTCGACACCCCGACATCTAACATAAACATAGCCCGACTCTTCATCTCGTGGTCGCTTTTAATCGTTGGAAGCATCGGCTTGATTACCCGCAGCACTCACTGGGTCTACACACCTTCCGGAAAGGTTATTCGCAAAAGCAGTACGACAGTCTATGCCAACGACTTCGACAATCTGCGCACCACAGCAAAACGATTCGGCGGCATCACGCTCAACATAACCGGTCCGACGGCTCTCGAAGTAGACTATATCTACACCACCGACCGCACCTTTGCAGCCTACCAGATAAGCCAACCCGGGATGCTTGCCGACACAATGCTCACCGACGTTGTATTCCTCGAAGGCGACTATGCCAAGAAATTTATCCGCACCGTCAAGCGCTTAGGTGTTTAAAGAATACTTTTACGAGCCGGGGCGTCAGCGATTTGCGAGAAATTCGGAGAGATTGCGCTCTGCAGTCAGCGCGAGGGGATGTGCGGCGATTTGCCACGGTGTATCGTCGGTTTCGAGTAGGATGAGTCGGCGCGGCACGGATTGAAGTGTCTGTTCGTTGCGATTTGCGCCGAAACCGAGGTATATGCCGTGGCGGACGTATTGTTCCGCTTGACGAACGCCGAATCGTGCGCCGTGGCGCATCCAGCGACACGCGGGGCGAAGTTGTGCGTGCAACGCCAGAACGATGTCGGATGCTCTCACTTCGTGGACTATCAACGGCTTGCGGAGGTGTTCCGACAGGGCTATGTGGTGCTCGAAGATGATGCGTTGACGCTCGACGTCAGCTCCGCGCAGGCGGTCGATGCCGCATTCGCCGATGGCAACGACTTGCGGATGACGTGCGGCGGCTTCGAGCAGACGAAATTCGTCGTCGCCGACGATCGATGTACTCCAAGGATGGATGCCTACCGAATAGTACAGTCCCGGTCGGGGGTCGAATCGGTCGGGCTCAACGCTGATTACGCCGATATGCGAATCCGCTTGATGGGTATGTGCGTCGATGAGCATTACGGTACGGGGTCGTAGCCGCTACCACCCCACGGATGGCAACGACATATGCGTTTTACAGCCAGCCACAGCCCTTTGAAGGGTCCGTGCTTGACGATTGCCTCGAGGGCATATTGGCTACACGTCGGCGTAAACCGACATGACGGTGGAGTCATAGGTGAGATGCAAGCGCGATAGAATCGAATCGGCTGTATCAAAATCCACGAAAGGATGTTGTGCGTTTTCATTTTTCGACGGTTTTGCTTATCAATTCGGGTAGTCCGGCAAGCAGTCGTTGCATCTTACGCTCGACTAACGAATAGGGCGTCAGCTCGTTGGCTATGTAGATAAACGCCACGTCGGCACGACAGTTGTCGTCGGCAATCAGCCCGCGATTGAGTCGGTATGCTTCGCGGATGCGCCGACGCATCAGCACGCGCCCTACCGCCTTGCGAATGCGCTTCTTCGGTATGGTAATCATAAACTGCACCGGACGTCCTTCGCGGCGCATGCTTGGTGCATAAACCATGCGTAGCGGATATGCTACCTGCGACTTGCCTTCTGCAAAAAGTCGGTCGATAGCACGTCCGCTACACAATTTATGGGTCTTATCGAGACTGTATTCGGCCATGGTTGTTTATGATTTATCGATAGCCGTCGTTCAACAGACTACAATTTAATTATTCTGCTTCAAGTAGAGTTCCAAAGCGGCAGGCATTGAGGGAGCCTCGGGTGTCGGCGCCATCAAGTCGAGACGGAACCCGGCATCTTGGATGGTTTTTGCCGTCGTTGCTCCAAGGCAACCGATTTGGATGTCGCCTTGGTTGAAATCCGGGAAATTCTTTACCAACGACTTGATTCCCGACGGGCTGAAGAAGAGCAACATATCGTAGTCGAACTTTTCGTCGGGCGTAAAATCGTTGCTCACCGTGCGATACATCACCGCACGCGTATACTTGATATTGTTGGCATCGAGCGGAGCCGCCTCTTCGGGCTTATTGGCTTCGTTGACAACGTAAAGATACTTCTCGTCGATATGCTTTACCATCGACGGTATCAACTCTTCAATCTTGTTCGATTTGCCGAAGAAGATTTTACGCTTGCGATAGACGATATACTTTTGCAAATACAACGCTATTGCCTCTGACGTACAAAAATATTTCAACGTCTCCGGGACGTTATAACGCGTCTCTTTTGCCAACCGGAAGAAGTGGTCTATGGCTGATTTTGCCGTAAAAATTACCGCTGTGTAGTCGCCGAGCGATATGCGCTGCTGACGAAATTCCTTCGAAGTCAACCCTTCAACCTTGATAAACGGACGAAACACCATTTCTACTCCATACTTGTTTGCTATATCGAAATAAGGCGACTTCTCCGTCGACGGTTTCGGTTGGGATACTAATATCTTGTTTACTTTCACAATGTTAAGTTGAGTTGTTACTAATTACAAAATATTGCCCTATACGCTATCAGATAGGGCACAATTTCAACGGCGCAAAGGTACAAAATAAAATAAAAGCACTGAAATATTTTATTGTAAAAAACTCTAAAACTCTTCAAAAGGAAAGCAATTCGTGCCAATAGATAAATAATTATTGCCACAATTGTCATAACCCCGTTATAATTCGGGAAAAAGAGCATAATTATTGCTACCGGCGAAAGCAACAAGCCCATTAGCGATTGCGACGCATTGAACCCCTGTATCCACAAATCGGTTTCTATGTGACGCGCAAAGATAAATCCTATCACTCGAAACAGCACCAACTGCGCTACGTAGATTATTGAGGCGCCTCCAACGTAGGTCCATACGTCGATGCCCGAACTGATATCGAAAAACGCACAGTAGACTATCATACCCTCCATTATCAAAGCCTGTGCTATCAACGCTACCATCGTAACGGTTTCGCTCATAGTATGGTCGTCGAGGTGATTCTTCGTGCGACGCACCGACCATGTATTCTCGACTATTGTCGAAAAATACTTGCGCCCGACGCGATAACAAAATGCAACTATCAAAAACGCCGTAAAGAGCATCATCAGCGTGCCTGTCGAACGTATCGGCGTGTCGACATACGGCTCCGGCTCGTGACCCGAACCGTGCGACATTTCGCTGTAGGTGGTCAAACTGCGAACATGCCCCACCCCGTGCACCGTCAACGTGTCGGTCAACTCCGCTGCCGGCTTGAACACCTCGGCTACACTGTCGACTGCCGGGCTTGGTATACTATCTAATTGGTTTGGCATATTCAATATTTTTGTTCCGCCGTGATGTCCGGCATACTGTCTAACAATTCAATCGCTTCCGAAGCATCAGCGGCTACAGCCCACAGCATCGCATGCTGACGCTTCATAAACCGCTCAGCGGCGGCACGACCAAGCATTTCGATAAGCGGGTTGTAATAACCCGACGTATTAACAATGATTATCGGTCCGTCGAAGAGTCCCAACTGCTTCCACGTTATTATCTCGAGCAATTCCTCCAACGTCCCTACCCCGCCGGGCAAGGCTATCGCCGCATCAGCAAGTCGCGCCATCGTCTGCTTGCGCTCATGCATGTCTGCCGTTACTATCGTTTCGCTTAGACCGGCATGACACCACCCGCGGTCGACCATAAACTGCGGAATAACGCCGACAACACGACCCCCGGCACCCATGCCGGCATCTGCCAATGCGCCCATCAGCCCGGTACGTCCCGCTCCACACACCATCGTGCAACCTTTCGACGCAAGAAGGCTCCCGAGACGCCGCGCCTCGGCAACATACTCCGCCGCAACATCGCCACTCGATGCGCAGTAGACACACACTGTATTCCGTCGTTTCATCGTTATTTCGCTATACGGTTTGCAAAATTAATCATTATCCGTCGGATTACGAAATCGTTTTCTACCGACTGCTCTGAAAACTATTGACTGCTTCGACATATCGAGGCATAAACGAACGCATCGTAGGATATTTGTCGGCAAGACGCTCGCGCTCGTCAAGCACACGAATAACGTCGCGTATCATTACAAACTTTTTATCCTCTTCGTCCATCTTTATCCAATCTTCCAACGTATAGCCGTTCATGTCGATAGGATGGCTCATCAAATAGCGCACCACACTCGCTTCCACAAAAGTTTCGTCCATCACAAGTCGCGGGTCGCCATAAGCTATCGACTCATAAAACTTAGCATTCTGCTTGTATACTTCAGTTGCTTTAGTCTCGATTTCCTTCCAAAACTCCGCATTCAACGCATTGCAATACGAATGATTACACTCGTGAATAATGATTGGCAACGTATAATGTATTCCGTAGTAAATCCGTCCGTCATCGTCACGACTGCAACACCCCATTACGGCATTAACCGTCTCGCTGCCGTCAACGTGCTTCTGACTCACCGAATAGTTGCCCGGACCTATCAATATCGCTAAATATATACGAAACTCAGAGTTCTCGCGAGGTCCGAAAAACCTATCATACCAGCCGAAATCTATCTCGTCGACCACCTTCCGCATCGCTGCCTCACACTCGCTGTACAACGCTCGATGGCTTTCGTAAAAGCTGTGAAAATTTGTCTTCTCGTAGAAATCTTGCAAAAGCGATACAAATCGCTGCTCGTTTTGGCGCGATATGCGGTCGTAATAATTATCATGGTCCGGCACAAGCGTATTGTCGTAGACTATCTTTCCGTCGGTAATCTTAAGTCGCAATGCCACAGCCATCGGAAAATGCCAATTAAATCCTTCTCTCATCAACTTCTCGCGAGCAAATTTTACAACTTCGTGATTCCTATAGCCCGCAAACACGCTATCTACCTCCGATAGATAGTCAGGAAGTACATCCTCCTCGAAATTATGTCCGGGAATGTCCGCCAAATGCGAAACTATCCCAACCAACTCGGTCTCTTCGGAATATGTAACGTCAACACTCGATGCCATCGTTGCCGAAACGGCACCAAAGAATATTGCTATCAACAGAAAAATGCGTTTCATATTTTAAATACCACAAAAATAAATACCCATAAAATCAATTTTAAGCCCGCTACAGCCACCCCGCGCCGCGATACCACTCAATTGCTCGATGCAATCCCTCGGCGAGCGATACGCGCGCTTTAAAGCCGAAATCGCGCTCCGCTCCCGTCACGTCACACCGCCAATTGCGCTGACGCAGGATTTTATACTTGTCGCGGTTCAGCGTACTCAACTTAAGCGTCGCCAGCGCAATCTGCTCCGACACCCAGCATACCATCTTTACAAGCCAAAGCGGCGCCTTGACAGGCACGACAAACCGCCGTCCTAGCTCAGCCTTGACTATTCGGCGAAAATCGCGTTGGCTGTAGTCGCGGTCTTCCGAAATAAGATATGCATTGCCTCGCGGAGCGCGCTCAAGAGCATCGATTACCGCTCGAGCCAAATCTTCGACATAGATAAACGTAAGACGCTGCTCGCGGAACCCCACACTGAAATCAAATCCGCGACTTATCGACTTAATCATCAAAAAATAGTCGCGCTCGTGCGGGCCGTAAACACCGGTCGGTCGTAAAATGACATATGGAACGTCGGTCTGCGAACGCAGAAAGTTTTCGCCCAGCAATTTCGACAAGCCGTATTTCGTCACCGGATGCGGCACCGATTTGTCGGTAAACGGGCTGCCGCCTCGCTCATCGCCTACCCCCAAAACGCCCATTGAACTCATCATCAACAAGCATTCCGGAACGGCATCGGCTGCCTTCAGGCAACGCACCACTCGCTTGAGATATTCGCAATTGGTGGTCTCAAAAGCAGCGAAATTAGCCGCCTTGGTTGCGCCGAGATTGTGCACGACATAATCCCAACGACCCGACTTGGTAACTTCAGCACTAATCGATTGTAGCATCGACTGCTCATCCTCGTAGTCGAGAATCAAAAAGAGAATACGCTCGTCAGTCAAAAAACGACGCGACGTAGACTCGCGCACCGCAGCCGTAACTTCATAGCCACGACGCAACGCCTCCTCTATAATAAAACCGCCGATAAAGCCACCGGCACCGGTTACCAATACTCGTTTTGCCATAATTATATTCTAAACTTTTGCAAAAATACACAAACTAATGCATACAGACAAAAAAAGAGGATGAACCGTTTGTGATTCATCCTCTGTAAGGGGGCGGTGACCTACTCTCCCGATTTCTCAGTACCATCGGCGCGGCGGGGCTTAACTT
>SFJG01000082.1 GCA_004555955.1 Bacteroidales bacterium
ACGACGAAATTCAGGAACGCCTGAAGGTGGTTCCTGTAATCGGCATCAACGCTTTTCAGGCGTGCCGCCTCCATCAACAGACGGTATTCTTTCATAGTGATCTTGTCGACATCGGTAAGGCTTTTGAAGTCGAGAAACCGAAAACAGTTGATTGCTATTTCTTCATAGAGTTCTTCGAACGGTTTTACTTCGACGCTTCCTTGATCGCTTCCTGAAGGCTCGCCACGGTCTTTTTCGTAGCATTCGCTCTCGATAAAAAATCAATCACCATAGTGAAAAGGCCGTCAATATCCGTGTCGGCATCGTCGATATACGCGTCGAGTGCCTGACGTGTGAGTCGCGGACTCATGCCCTTATTCGCAATATCGAGCGCGTCAACGAGTGCTTCGACGTCTCCGTCTATGATACTGGCAACGGTGAACTGAAGGCCGATGTTCTTATCGACGCCTTTCAGGCCGTCAACAGGTGTCTGAACGCGCTTGTTGATCTCGCGAAGGAAACCCATGCCGAAATTGAATTCATACACGGTTCCGTTGATTGTAAGTTCCATCATGTCAGATTCTCCTTTCCTTTATGCAAAAAGAAAAAGGGGATTGCTCCCCTTATTCTTTAGGCCCCTGTTTTTGATGTATCCTTGAAAACGTATGCAGCGGTCGTCTGATTCGCGGCAGAAACGGTGACATCGCCGGATGCGCCCTTGCCGTTGATTCCGAAAGTGAGCGAAATTTCGACGTTATCTTCTGCGTTTGACGTCTTTTCAATTTCGGTGAGATAGCCCTGGAAATACATACCCTTGAACTTATTCTGACTTTCGGCGATAGGTTCGTCGAGGTTTGCTTCCCAGATTTCGATGATGGTGTCATCGTCCATGGCCTTCTCAAGCTTGGCAATGAGCGTGTCGCCCTTTGTCAGCACGGATGTAGCCGTGATTTCCGTCTCACTTTCGGACGGCGTACGGATTGAACCGTCCTTTGTGATGGTGGAATCAGCGTCCTTTGATTTTGTCCGGCCGTTCTCGGTAGTGAATGCCAGTGTCACGCCGTCAGCCGTTGCGGCTTCGCTCATGATTCTGTAAAGATACACGATTTTTTTGCCGCCGACAGCTGTCGGTGTATCTGCGAATAACTGAAGGTTGATCATTATATACCCCCTAACTATAGATGAATGTTGCTTCAACGATGCCGTGAAGCAATGGCCTCTTGGTAGTGTTGTCTGTGATGATCCGCGAATTTATCGACGATACCGTCCACGCATGGCTTTGCGTCTTGTCGATAACGCGGCATAATTTCTTGATGGCAAGCATCATTTCAGACACCGTGCCGCGTTTCCTCGGCGTGTTATGCCAGACGTGAATCGTCTGCGTGATCTCACCGATAGGAGCCGTTTTTGTCTCCGTGTCAATCTGCGAAGCGTCGCCGAGATAGACGAACGGATATGGCGTCCCTTCCGGCGGCAATCCTCCGTCATATACGTCATAACCCTGCAATTCGATCGCTTGCCGCAAGGCCGTGAATAATTCCTGCTGTGCGTCCATTTCGGTTTCCTCACTTCACGAGTTTTTCCATGTCTTGCTTGAATTTCTTTTTCTGGACGTCGTACGCCGGCCTGACGAAAGGCTGTGCCTCCATGAACCGCGTGCCGTATTCCAGATACGGCGAATATTCCGTCATCGGCTCAACCGTAGCCGTGAATCCGTCATCCTGTAACGTCAATTCAATGCTCCGCTTCGTTGTGCCTGTGGCATAGCCCTTTTTGAAATCGGCGTTATTCATGACGCCTTCCTGAAGCTTTGCACCGTTATGCCTGACGACGCTCTTCACGTCGTCAAGTTTGACGTTATCTTTCAGCTTCTTCTGGAGTTTTTTCAGGCCTTCGATTCTTATGTCAGACATATTTTACTGAACCTCGCTGACGACGAACACGTGCTTCGTGCGCTGACGGCGTTCCATGTCGACGCGGTAACGCTTGCTGCCGATCTGAATAAGGTCAAACGGCTCTTCGTAATGGTGAAGTAACCGAACGACCTTCGCGCCCTGCCTAAGTTCTCCATATACGAGGTTCAGCGTCTCAACGCCTGCGTCCGTGACGTCGGCATAGACTTTCACGCTTTCAACGCTGTCGTCGCCGTAATCGCCGTTTTCGGCGTTATACGCTCCTTCGGTGATTCTCTGGAACAATACCGGCGTATCAAACCTCATAAGAAACGTACCTTGCCTTTCTTAGCCGCCGCGACGCTGTCAAGATATGCCTGAATATCACCGGCGAACTCTGCGAAATCGTCGTCCGTAAATGACATGCTCTCGCCTTCGACCGTGTGGCTTGTGATCCCTTCGGAACCGATCCGGTTGAACCGCTTGACAGATACCTCTGTAACGACGTAATTCAGGATTTCCGGGACGTCGAGACCTCCAAGAAACATTTTCAGTCGCGCCTTAGTGTTGGCGATGATGATATTCAGCTGCGAATCAAGCGCGTTGTCGGCGATGCCGAGAATGATTTTTATTTCGTCAAGCATGGTATCGCCTCCTATTCGGCGGCCTTCTTTGCGCGTTTCGGCTTCACTTCAACGATCAACGGAACGCCCTGTTTATTTTCCAGTCCGGCAAGTTCCGCGATGCGTTCCTTCGTGACGGTCATGCCCTTGTGGGGGAATTCATCCCCCACGTTATAGGCATAACCATCATCCTGAAGGTCGTTAAAGTAGTGAATCACTTTATACATTCAGGCATCACCTTCCTTTAGGCCCCGGTGATGGAGCCGATCACAACGCCGTCCAGTTTCTCAGCAAACAGGCCGACACCTGACGCGGCGACTGTTTCGGCGGACAGCTTATCATAGGCCGGGCCTGTATGAATACCAATCAGACCGGTGGCATCGGCCGTCAGTTCGAACGCCTCCGCCATGTCGGCAGAAGTGACAGGGATATAATAGAGCACGATATTCTCAGAGGCAGTTCCGTACACCTTGCCCTTCGGAACGTCGGACGCAAGGATGACGGTACCCATGCCGAGGAAGTTCTCAATGTAAGACATGCCGAACGCGGTCTGTGTGCTGATCTGAGCGGTGCCGAGATAATCGGCCACGTCAAGCGGATTCATGAAGTAAACGGTATCGACTGACGTATCTTCGAACAGAACCTGAAGCTGACCCCATACATGAGCGATAGCGGCCTGCAGGCTTGTTCCTGTCGCGGAACCGGTGCCGGTGGCGAGGAAGTCGACGAATTTCTTTCTGACTTTTTTCTGAATGTCCTTCAGCATTTTGTTGTTGGTGTCGTTGACGGCCTGACCGTAACCCTTTTCGGAAATGGCTTCAGCAGTTGTCACCTTGCGCCATTTCTCAAGTGTAGCCTCGCCGATTGCTGTGTAAGTAGTCTGGTACTTCGACAGCGGAATGACTTCGCCCTCAGCGACGGTGCCGCTCTCAAGAGTGCCGGTGACCTTGTATGCCTTCAGTGTTTCGCCTGCCTTCTTCTCGATTTTACGGGTGACGCCGAGCATCGTCATAAGAGTTTCAATGGAAGTCGAAAAACGTTCGGCGAAATCGACGTCGCGAACCTTGGCGAGGTCAGCGGATTTAATGGTGTTTGTGTCTACGGCAAAAAGCTGTAAATTGAATTTTTTCATTTTGTTCTCCTTTTAAAAATTGAAAAGTTCTCGATTCTCAAGCATCATTTTCTGACGCAATTCAGGATCGCGAATTGCCATGATTTCTGCCTTCGTCATCGGCTTCGATGAATTTGTGCCAACCTTCGGCGTGCGACCCTTCAGGCGTTCTTTTACGGCTTCCTCGACGGCGTCCTTGAACGCCTTCGCGAATCCGTCAACGGCGGATTTTGTCTGTTCCGCGTCGGTATTCACCAACATAGCAAGAACGCCGTCAGAAACGGAAATACCGGACTCTGACAGCATGCTGCGCGCCGTCTTGGTCATCTCGGCAAGCGAATCCTTGCGCTTGTACTCGTCAAGCTGCTTCTGCAGCTGATCGCGCTCGTATTCGGCCTTCTGTGTCGCGTTCATGGCTGCGAGTTTCTTGGCTTCGCTTACGGCCTTGTCCTGCTTCTCCTGCCATTTGGCGAATTTCTTGTTCAGGATTTCGTCGACGTCCTTATCGGTGTATTTCGGCTTATCTTCCGGCTCCGATTTTTTACCGGCGGCGCCTTCACCTTTTCCGTCGACGTCTTTGCCTTCGCCTTTTCCGTCTGTGTCTTTCGTATCCGTTGCTTCGGTTGCCTTTGCCTCTGCTTCGCCTTCCTCGTCAGAAAAAAGCTGCAAAAATAACTTAGTTTTCATGTGATCCTCCGAATTTGTAATGTTTCGCTTCATTTTTCCCATGTGCTTTTTATGGCTTCAATGCTCGGCCAGTGTCACGCATTCGGGATATTCGGATTCAAGCATCCGGCACCCAATTAAAAAGGAATCTATCAGAACGCGTGACGTTTCTGACAGATTCCTGTAATTCAGTTCGATATAGCCGTGTTCGATGACGCTCCGGACGTCGTCGTCGGTCAGTTCTTCGATTGACGCAATGAGCGTTTGGGATAAAACGGAAACGGCTGCGCATACAATGTCTTTGCCCTGCTCAGCGAAATTGGCGTGTCCGTCAATCGTCAATCCGTTGTAGTTATGTTCGATCGTGATCATCAGATTGTTTTCTCGCGGCTCATAGGCGTACCGGCCGGGATGAAATAATCATCTGACGGCCATTTCATTGTGACTTTTTCGACGACTGCGCTGTCGTCAAGATTAAAAAGTAAACTCATGACAGCCTCCTTTGTGGCATGAAAAAAGCACCGTGATGAGGGCTTTTGTATTCATATCAAAGTGCTTTTATTTGTGTTTTTTATTTGCAATCCATTTTGCTTTTCCGTGCGCGTTCCATTCGGCTGTGGTGCCGCCCTTATCGAGATAATCAAGCCATGCCTCGTATTCGTCGCTGTCCTCATAAGCGGCGACGGAACAACGACAGTTGCTTGATATAATTCCATTGGCGATGTATAATGTAGACATAGAGGAGGCATCATACACATGACCAGAATAAAACTTGTTGGAAACGAAAACGACATCATCAAACGCTACAACTCCGGAGAAAGCACTCAAAAAATCGCTGATACCTATGACGTCAGCAGAAGTGCTGTCGAGCGTTGTCTTACTCGATGCGGAATCGCACTTAAATGTGTCAGAATTGATCTCGATATTGGTCGAATCATCGAGATGTATAACTCCGGTGTTAGCCAAAACGCTATTGCTAAAGAGTTCGGCGTCAGTCGTCCTGTTATCAATCGCCGTCTTAATGAGGCGGGCGTCGTAATCAGAGGGTCTGCGGAAGCTAACAAGCTCATGATGAGTAAACGAACTGCCGAGGAGAATGCCCGCAACGTCCGTGCCGCTCATGATGCCGTCAGAGGTAAGGCCAAATCCCACGAGCAACGTTGCAAGGCTGCACTTAGTCGGCAGGCTTCCTTTGCTTCTTTCGGAAGTCCGTACGAACAAGACATCGCTGACGAACTTACGAATCGTGGAATTAAGTTTGTCCCTCAGCTCGCTGTTGACAAATACAATATCGACTTCGCTATTGGGGATAACATCGCCTTTGAAGTCTTTGGCGGTAACTGGCATGCGTATGGGCGGCACCGTGCTCGCTTTGACGAGCGCAGTAAAAAGCTCTTCGACAGTGGGTATACTATTGTTATATGCTGGGTTGGTTTTAACCATAGGTTCAGCCCCGCCGCAATAGCGGATTACCTTATCTCCCTTAACGATATTCTTCGCACGAACCCAGCCTCTCGCTGTAAGCATTATGTGATTGGCGGTGACGGAAAGCCGTGTTCCGTTGGCAGTTCTAATCTCAACTACATCACCTGAATACTCGCTTTTAGTCATCGCCTCTACATCAGGGGCGATGATATTTGTATCTGGTAAAACACAGTTCGGGTGCATTGGCGGCGCGTTGGTGCCTGGCATCATTTTTGCAACGTCGAAATGTTTGTCATTGAGCGCGGCGCAGACAGGACAGCATCCTGTGTTAACGATGAATGTGTACTGCTTGAATCCGTTCGCCACAAATGAATCCTTTTGTGCGGCTATCTGGACGCGCGCCAATTCGGTACGCATTAGGCGTTCGGCGTTTGCCGCCGTTGTGTTGAATACCTTTTTCAGGTCTCGAGCAAGGACGCGCGGATTCTTGCCTTGAATCAAGCCTGTCTGCAGCAGCTTGTCAATTTCGGCGCGAAGCAACGCCTGATCATTCCATATTCGCTCAGAGAATGTAGCGTTGTGGAATGAAGCATCGACGATGTTCTTTGCCTTCTTCGCGTTGTTGACTATCGTCTTTCCAAGGATTCCGGCCTGCCGCGTGTATTCGTCCATAGTACGCTGATGCAAGGCATCGTTCAGCAGCTTCTCGATTTCGTCCGTCCCAGAAAGCAATTCAAGGCCTATGTTCGCCTTCAGCAATTCAAGGCGGTTGATCTTCATCGTCGCGTTGTACAGCCGCATTTCATCTTTGGCTCGTTTGCTGAAATCGCGTTCCTTGACGTACTTTTCGGCCTTACGCGCATATGCTTCAATGTCGGCTTTCGATATGCGTTTTTTTGCTTCGGCGAGTGTGATGCCTTCGCTGTTGGCGTATTTAGAATAAAAGCTTTCGATTTCCTTCTGGACGGCGTCGCGCATGTTCTTGAGGATCGTCTCAATCTCCTTCTGATATGCGGCTTCGTCTTTCAGGCGCGCTTTCAGCGATTCTGATTCGCGTTTCCGCCAGTATTCGCTACTGCTCATTCTCCGTAACCTCAGCAGGGCCGAACATGGTATTGACTGCCGGAACCTGTCCGGCGTTCTCCTCGTCGATCTTGTCAAGTTCTTTCTTGACGTTATCCACGATTGAAAGCACCTTCAGCTGTGTTTCGTGCGACGTGATGCCTTCTATCTGTGCGGCTATCTGCGCTTCTTCAAGCAGGTTTGCCGGAATATTCGGCGTAAACCGATACGACAATCCAACCCATGAATCTGCCGGAACCTTCGACGCCGGATGCCCGAACAGGAGTTTATAACGCCTGTTCATGCCTGACGTAAATTTCCGTTCCTTTGTCTTTTCGAGATTCGACATGGCCTGCAATTTGTATTTCAATGCGATTCCGGAGGAACCGCCGAAATTCTCGTCGCTGATATTGGCAACCATTGACACCTGGAATATGAGCCGCTCAAGACGCTGCAGCAGGTTCTCCTGAGAAGTGTCGTTGCTCGGCTTGTCCATAAATTCGGCGATAATGCTCTTGGCGTCCTCGCCTTCGATATTCATCACGCGCGTGTCTCGGATAAAGGCGATGTCCTCGTTTTCGATCTTGGCGCCGAGGATTTTCAGATAGGCGTCGGCGAAATAATCGACATCGTTGGCTTTTTCGGATATCGCCTTGTTATAGGCGTTGACCATCGACATGACCGGTTCAAATATCCCCTGCCGTTCCTCGTTCTCGATGAACTCCGTCGCCGGTACTCCGTCGAAATGGTGCTGTTCTTCTTCGTAGAACTTCACGCCGCCGGTGATCTTGAAATAGCGAACCGTTTCGGCATCGGATATGCTCCCCCATTCGATGCCGTCATTATCCTTATACCGGCGAACGAAATACAACGGCCGCTCAACGATTGATTCGTCGTATATCATGAACGCGTCGACAGGAGACAGGTACGTGATGCACAGTTCGCTTTCTTCGTCCGTGTAATACATTTCATAACCGCGGCCGTAAATCGAACATATTTTCGATAACTCGGCGTTGTTGTCATCCTGATCGTTGTAATTCTGGATATATTCCACGAATTCCGAAACGGCGTCATCGTCGGATGTCGTCTTGATCGGATTTCCGATGAAAAAGCCGTTCATGGTATCGGTGATATATTTCGGGAAGTTAACGACGATTCGATTATCCGGCTTGTGCTTCGGCTTCGCGGCCTGATGCAGGATGTCATGATCGCTCGTGTATGCTTCGTATAGCTTTTTATACCGGCCGTTGACCTGCCGCCTGTGCTTCTCCAGAAACAGCGACAGGTCCGTCGTCGTCAATTCTTCGTCCGCCGGAAAGCGGAAAAGTTCGTTATATTCCATTTATATTCCCCCTGTGAGGCGTCTGTTGACCTTGGCAATACCTTTCGGCCTTGGGTTCTCGTAAACGCCTGTGAGCGCGTCTGGCGCGTCGTCGTGCGCGTTTTTCCCCTCACGCTGATAACTCATTATCGCCGTTGCAAATTCCGGCCATCTATCACGCCAGTTAACCGGCATCAATACGTTATTAATGACGCTCGCGCTGTTCGATAGGATTCTGGCGGCCTTGTTCTGCGACTGGTGGAACCACTTAATAACCGTGTGGCTGTTTCCGCGTTCGATGCACTCGCGTTCGACGTTCCTGGCAAATCCCCGGCCGCCGTTGTTCGATTCGATTATCGCGCAACCTACGTTGTGACGCGTCAGCATTTCGGCCGTCGCCGGTTCGGTGATCTCCATCGCGTCCTTGGTATAGAGGACGTCGATAATGTAATACGTCTGTCCATAAACGCAGTAGCATATTGAGCATAAAAAATCACCGCCGGTGTCGGCAGTGTCTGTGTAATTGAGTATATAATCGAACAGCGGTTT